>JBLINZ010000454.1:0-5112 GCA_047639375.1 Mariniblastus sp.
CGATCTTGCGCCTCAGTAACATACATCATCGCGTTTTCCAAGTCTTGCTGAGTGTTGAGATAACGACGACTTCCACCCTCAACCCAGAATTTCTTTCTATCCGGACAGACCGCCTTCATCTTTCGCGTAGACCACGCCTTCAATTGCTCACGCACCACTTCTGGCTTGTATCCTGGTGCGGTCACAATAACGTGAACATGATTCGAACGGGCATCGACGGCGTGCAATTCCCAATCTCGGATCTGACAATGGCGACAAACCGTTGATTTCACGATTTCACGATCGTGGGGGTTCAGGCAAAACTCCGCCTCCCCCATCTTAGATGCTGCCATTTCACGGAACAATGAATTTGGCGATTGTCGCTCAAAACCCTTCCTCTGCCAGCCCCGTTCATCACCCGGCAACCACGTCCCGTACGCAGCCCAAGTGATAAAATAGCCAAGCGGCTCAGCGGTATTGAATTTATTGTTCTTCATGAGCATGCATTATAAAAGGCTCACTCGCTTGCGCGTCGGCTTTGTATTCTAGTGCGACTTCAAATCTTACGCGTCAGGCTGCCATTTTCCGCTTCGCGAGATTGAAAACCCTTTAATGTCACCCTCGGGAGCGAAATGCGCCATCCCATTTATCTACGGGAAACAATCCACTACTTAATCAGCGCCAAATCCCACATCTCCATCCGGCAATCCGCCAACCCGACCAATAGCTTTTGGCCGTCATCCGAAATCGAAATACAAGTTCGATTCGCTTGGGTTTTGCCACGGCTAAACGTCGACTTCCAATTCCTGGTGTCGAAGACTTCGACGTTTTCGCTCGCACCCGTTGGGCAAAGCACCATCCGCACATCGTCTTTCGAAAATGCCAGATGACACGCTCCATGCCTCGACTCGAATCGCTTCACCTCATCACCCGTTGCAGTCTCGTACACGACCGTTCCTTGATGGAAATCCACAAACAGGAATTTCCCGGTTCGAGAATACGCGACCTGACGAATCTGGTTAGGCATCGTTTGGTCAGAAATCACGTCGCCCGTTTCAACATCAATGACCACTAACCGCCGCGAATCAACGATAGCAAATTCGTGGCCATCGGGATGGACCCCGCCCGTTTGCATCCATGAATTTTTTCTAAATTTATAATCGCCAGGATCAAAAACACGGGACTGAATCTTTTTCCCATCCTCTAAATTGCTTTGCTGAAACCTCAGCGTCGAACTTTGCTGATACGTGTTGCCAATGGTGGTGCCATCCTCTGCAACCGTATGCACCATTTCGTAAGTCATCTCCATCGACAGTGAATTCAACTCTTCCCCGGATATCGAAACCCTGGAGGTGATAGGAATGACTTGGGCCTGAACAGCGCTTTTGGTGGCGCCCGTCGTCAAGAAAGACCGAATCTGCTTGACCAATCCGTTCTTGCTTTTGCCTTTAAGCGAATAAGACTTAACCGGTTCACCATCGGCATAACTAATTCGCGTCACAGGGCGACTGCCGCCGTTCCACTTTGTTGTCAAAAGCAACTCCGAACCATCATTCACCAATTCCATTCGACTGGTATTCGGTTTTTGACGCGACCGCGTGATCGTCCCGTCTTCCGCGTTGAACCAAGTGATTTCGCCACCGGAAGAACTGGTCACAAACGATTCACCACTGGGATGCAAAACCGCGACTGCCGCAGGACCCGACGGAGATTTAGCGTCTGACTTCTTTTCGACGACGTCAAGCCGCAACTCTTGGACGCCAAAAATCCCATGCCCGGTCGCGTAAACGCTCTGCTTGTCAACCGAGAACGCGTACTTAGTTAAACTCTGGCTTCCCGCTCGAAACGTATTCAGCACCTTCTTAGTGTCGACGTGGACAACCTTGATAACTCGCTGATTGCCAGCCTTACCTGGCTGGTAGGAATCGAGTGCAATCAACTCACCGTCATCTGAAAACACACACGATTGAGAGTAGCCAATTTTTGGGAGGGAAATGATTCCGCGCGACTCCCCGCTCTCAATATCATACAAAACCAAGCCACCACTCTGAGGCATCGCGATCAAACTGCGGGCGAGGTTGATACTGAAACCACTTGAGCGCTTTCCAGAAAGCTTCGAGTCAGCCGCATCTTTTTTCTCACCACTCGCCAAATCGTAAATCTCGAGTTTACCTTGCTTGGGCACGAACAGTTCGGACTCATCCGGTGAGAAAGCGACATTGCCTTGGATATAGCCCAGTTCGCTGAGAGACAAAACCAATTCGCCGTTCTTGACATTCCTGACTTGAAGCATGTTGTGAGAGTACAAGGCAATGAACGTGCCATCAGCCGAAACAACCATGTTTTGCACATGAAAATTTGGCTTCTCACTCTCGATAAGAATCGTTCCTTCTGGCTCTTTGCTGATCGCGTTATAAACCCGCACGAGGCCGGGTTTCTGCCCGTCAGATGAGTATTTGTTGCCGGTATAACCAAACACCAACCGACCATCAGGCGACATCGCCACATTTTGGTAATGTTCGTTCGGTTCGCCAAGCTTGTCAGTGACTCGATTCTCAATCAAATCAAAGAACTCGATCTTGCCGGTCCCCATCACTAAGGTCCTACCGTCTGGGGAAACATCGAAGCTCTGGCAATTCCCGACTTCGGCAAACCGGTGCTCGCGCCCGTACAGCAACACGCCGGGCTCAAGTTGCTGGATCCATTCAGAGCCGTTATCAGACTGGGCAGACGGCTTGCGATCGAACTCTGAACGCTCACCTTGGGGTAAAGGCTTGGGCAGCTCTTTTGGCAGGTAATTTTGTGCCCAACCAGATTGCCCCGAAAGCCCAAGCAAAACCAACACGACCAATCGCACTCGAAACTTGATCGCAGCCATTCTCATCCCCCTGAATTGTTCGCACCAATCACTTGGCAAGTTGCAAACAATTTTAACGGGATTTCAATCAGCCAGAGATTGAATCAGGAAAAATATGGTTGCCATCTTTCCCAATTGGCAAATCCTCCACGAAAACAACGCAATCCAAGTCAAGCTCGCCGTACAGATGGGGAAACAAAGCTCCCCCGCGCGAGGGCTCCCACTTCAAATCATCGCCAAGCTTCTCCGGATCGATCGCGATGAGCAACAGGTCAAGCTGACCAGCAAAGTGCTTTTGCACCGTCTCAACGACTTGGGCAGCCGTCGAAAAATGAATGTACCCATCGGTAAGATCGACCGGGGCGCCTTGGAACACGCCAGCGGATTCGGCCTCCGCCCATTGGGCGGAGGTCGCAATCTTAAAGATAATCGATCCGGTTGGAGGTTCCATCGGATTAACCTTCAGCTTCCGAAGGCTCAAGCGGAGTGTCGAGAGGCACGAAGGCTCCTTCGATTTTTGCCATTTCACGAATGTCTTCCGTGATTTTCATGCTGCAATATTTAGGACCACACATGCTGCAAAAGTGTGCGTTCTTAAAGGTATCCTGCGGCAACGTTTCGTCGTGATAGGCTTTGGCCGTGGCCGGATCAAGCGACAACCGGAACTGCTCGTTCCAATCGAACGCAAACCGAGCCTTGGAAAGCGCGTCGTCGCGGTCTTGGGCACCCGGTCGGCCGCGAGCCACGTCAGCGGCGTGAGCTGAAATCTTGTACGCGATCACGCCCTGTTTAACGTCGTCGTTGTTCGGCAATCCCAAGTGCTCCTTGGGCGTGACGTAGCACAGCATCGCAGCACCGTGCCACCCTGCCATCGCCGCGCCAATCGCACTGGTGATGTGGTCGTAACCAGGTGCGACATCGGTCACCAACGGGCCAAGCACGTAGAAGGGAGCGCCGTTGCAGACTTCGATTTGGCGCTCGATATTCATCTGAATCTGGTGCATCGGAATATGGCCTGGCCCTTCGACCATGACCTGCGTTCCGTTGTCTTGACCACGTTTCGTCAATTCGCCCAACACGTCCAGCTCCGCAAACTGAGCTTCGTCGCTGGCGTCTGCGATACTGCCCGGGCGCAAACCGTCGCCGAGACTCCATGTCACATCGTATTGTCGCATGATGTCGCAAAGGTCATCGAAGGCTTCGTAAAGCGGATTTTGCTTCCGATGAACCATCATCCATTTGGCGATCAGCGATCCACCACGCGAGACGATCCCGGTCACCCGCTGCGTCGTCATGTGCAAGTGTTCCATCAACACGCCACAATGAATCGTCATGTAGTCGACGCCCTGCTTGGCCTGATGCTCAACCATGTCCAGGAAGTGCTGGGCCCGCATGTCTTCGATCTCGCCACCCAGTTCTTCAAGCATTTGGTAGATCGGAACGGTTCCAATTGGGACGGGCGACGCTTCAATGATCGCGGCCCGGATGTTGTCGATGTCTTTTCCGGTCGAAAGATCCATCACCGTGTCCGCGCCATGATGAACGGAGGTGTGAAGCTTCTCCAATTCGCCTTCAATGTCGCTCGTCACGGCGCTGTTGCCAATGTTTGAATTGATTTTGCATTTCGAAGCGATCCCAATGCACATTGGCTCCAGCTTCATCGACAGATGATTTACGTTGGCAGGAATCACCATTCGACCAGCAGCCACTTCGTCGCGAATCAGCTCAGCCGTCAAGCTTTCTCGCTGTGCCACGAATTCCATTTCGGGTGTGATCTCGCCTTTTCGGGCCTTTAAAATCTGTGTCGTCATCGAGAAAATTCTCCGGTTCGATATTTGATCCGCGGACCGCGGCGTCGTTAATATAAGTCTTCAGGTCGTGACGTTGATTTCACGGCCCCAATTTTCGCAGCCGATAAGCGGCGCAAGCACTCGCCACATCGTATCGCCCAGCCATTCAGGAGCAAGCAACCGCCATACCGATGTGGAACGCATCTGACAGAAAGGGAAACACGGGTCCAAGACACTTCGTATTGCGAGGCGTCGAAGAACCCGATTTGACTGGCCCTCATTCTGCCATATTTGAGCGATCCACGATACAACTGGCAATTCACCGGATTATTCAACAGAAACGCCAGATCACCAGGCCCAATTTTGCTGCCGCGTTCAATGCGGCGGATGAACGTTCTAAGTCTGAACCATGACCAAGAGAATTCCTCGGCCTGTTTAGCCATTCCAAAGTAGCCATTCCAAAGTAGTCGACCCAACCTCGCACGT
>JBLINZ010000455.1:0-5101 GCA_047639375.1 Mariniblastus sp.
CTCCCGAAGTCTTGCGATGGAAAAGTGGGAAAGTCGAACGTACTTCATCGAATCACCAAATCGCGAGGAGACACCATCAACAAGGATCACATGTTTCTCAGCGATTGCCGCCAATCGCCACTAAATTCCGCAAAGAGCCTATCAGCTAAGACAAAGTCAAAAACACCGTTTTCGGTTTACATGACCAGCACAGGCCAAGCGTACATTCCAACCGCGATGCACGTGGCCACGCCAAGCAAATGGCGAATACTAAATCTTATGCAAAATCTCTGTTCGCTTGGAACCAATGCTGAAGCCTCAACATGTGCGACTCCCGCTGCTCCGTCAATGATTTCACCAGCGACGTTGCTTCGGCAGCAAGAAAAACTAAAATCTACAATTGGCTACGAACATCAAACAAGCCATCCGCTAGTTCAGATATTTACCGGCAACGGGTTGACCGGCTCCTCCACTACGAAAGCAACCAATGAACCATTTCGATCGTCGCCACTTTCTGCTCACTGCAACGGGCACAGCCCTCACTCTCGCAAGTTCTAGTCGGGCCATCGCGGGCACAGCAGGAAATGCTGAAGACACCGTTCAAGACGCCCAGCCCAACTGGCATTCGGTTGAAGATTGGGGCGTCGAGGGCAAGGCGTTTAATGACACCGAAAAATTCTATGACCGGCTTCCAGCGCGTGCGATAGACACGGTCCGAAAACCGGTTTGGGACCTCAGCCGTCATGCAGCCGGAATGATGGTTCGGTTCAATACGGATTCATCCAAAATTCAAGTCCGTTACAAATTGGCCAACGCGAGTTTGGCGATGCCCCACATGCCAGCTTCCGGAGTCAGCGGCGTGGATCTTTACAGCAAAGATGACGAGGACAACTGGCGGTGGGCGGCGATGATCAAACCACAGACGCAAGAGGTCAACACAAACTTGCTGACCAACATTCAACCCAAGCGTGACGGCTCACCTCGCGAATACCAAATGTACCTGCCGCTGTACAATGGACTCACGGATCTGGAAATCGGGCTCGACGCCAAATCTAAGTTTGCTGGCGTTCAACCTCGTGTAGAAAAGCCTGTGCTCTTTTACGGCACCTCGATCATGCATGGAGCGTGCGCATCGCGAACCGGAATGGCTATTCCAGCGATTCTAGGTCGACGCCTGAACCGCCCCACGATTAATCTTGGCTTTTCCGGAAACGGGAAAATGGAGAAAGAGGTTGGCGAGTTTCTCTGCGAACTCGATCCAGCCGTTTACGTCATCGATTGCCTGCCCAATATGAATGGGCCCATGGTAACCGAGCGATGCGAACCTCTCGTCGAGCAACTGCGGGCCGCGCGTCCAGACACTCCAATCTTGTTAGTCGAAGATCGCGTAAACACGAGTGCTTGGATTCGTAAGAACGCTGCCCAGCACCATGCAACCAATCGAAAGGCACTCAAGTCGGCTTATGATCGCTTGGTCGCAAGCGGCCAAAAACAAATCTATTATCTCGGCCACGAACACCTTCTCGGTACCGATGGCGAAGGCGCTACCGATGGCTCTCACCCCAATGACATGGGCATGGTCCGCTACGCCGATGCCTATGAACCCGTCCTCAAACGAATACTCTCCCACTAGAAACTCGTCAAGAGTTTAGGCCGCTTAGAATTCCTAGTGTCTTGACGGCTTTCGCGACCAGCAAATTAGGCACTCATCCTTCGAACGACATAAAATAAGTTGTCTCACTATCGTTGACACATCCCAAGTCACGAAAATCAACTTGGCTCGGTAATACTCATCCAAGGCTTGAACGGATGGTTCTCGATATTGTTGGTGTTTAAATATATTGTGAAAGTGTACTGATTCGGACAGTACGAACGCAATCAAGTTGTGATTCTGGAAACAACCGACAATACTCATTATTTAACCTATTCGATCAGTGAGCTGAATCATGTTTCGCGTTTTAATCGGAATTGCTTTTTGCGGCTTGATGCTTTGCCGGCCGTGCTTCGCACAAGCTCTACCCGAACTCAAAATCCCTGTCATTGCAGACGATATAAACCAACTGTCGTTTCCACGAATCACGGTTACCGCAGTCGAGTTGGATCGTTTGCAATCTGCTCTCAATGGCGATGATGTATCGGCCAAGCGAATTGTTACGGCCAAGATTCGTGAGGCAGATCTTGCCATAGATAGCGAATTGACGTTTCCGGTCCGCGGTGGTCAGCACAACCAATGGTATCAATGCGAGACGTGTCAGTTGTCGCTGAAGACGATAGATCTCATCCATCACCAATGTCCCAAATGTAAGAAAGTTTATTCTGGCGAGCCCTACGATGACGTGATGTATTCCCGGAAGCATTCGGACAACCTCAAAGAGATGCTGGCCGCAGCTTGGGCGCACGCACTGACGGGTGAACAGAGATATGCCGAATTCTCAGCAAAAGTCTTGCTTGGGTACGCAACAAGATATCGAGAGTACCCGTACCACACCGCTAGTCGAGACAAAGACCTCAAGAACAAAAGAGCGGGGGGGCATCTATTCGAACAGACGTTGACTGAGGCAAGCGCTTTCGCGACCTACATCGGCCCCGCCTATGATCTGGTTCGGGCCAGCCAAATCCTGACTCCGGAACAGGACCAGCAAATACGAGACGGTTTGCTTCGTCCCATGTTGGAAAACATCGGCAAGTACCCAGTCGGAAAATCTAATTGGCAGACTTGGCACAATGCAGCCATGCTCGCTGGCGGTGCTCTCTTGGGCGAGAAGGAATGGGTAGAACGAGCGATTTCTGATCCGCGGAACGGTTTTTTTCATCAAATGAAAGTCTCTGTTTCTGCAGAAGGAATGTGGTACGAAAACAGCTGGGCTTACCACTTCTATACACTACGCGCGATGATTCATATTGCCGAATATTCGCGCCGGATGAATATTGATTTATGGAGTCATCCAACATTTCAAAGCATGTTTACCATTGCTCCAGAATATGCGATGCCCGGAGGCCTGCTTCCTCGATTTGGTGACGATGTCAATTCTCGCTTGGCAAGCGCTTCCAGTTCATTGGAGTTCGCCTTCCACGCGTTGCGTCTTAAAAGCCTGGAGGCAGTTCTGTCTGGGTCGCCGACCTGGGATTCGATCATGCTAGGACGTGCAGTGGACAAATCACACCCTGTCAATGTGCTTGAATCCAAACTTTTCCCTGCGGCTGGACACGCAATTATTCGGACCGGCAAACCAAATGGCCTGTCATCCGTCATCACGTTTGGACCGTACGGAGGATTCCATGGTCATTTTGACAAATTGAGTTTTGTGTTCTTTGGATTGGGCAAGGAACTGGGTGTCGACCCAGGCCGTGCACGAAGTCAGGCTTACCGATTGCCGATACATACGAACTGGTACAAAGCGACGATCTCTCATAACACCGTTGTCGTCAATCAGCAATCTCAGTCGCCGGCGTCAGGCCAGCTTTTGCTATTTAATTCTACCCAATCACACTCGGCGGCAATTGCGAGATGCGTGGATGCCTATCCGGGTGTTCAACAAACAAGACTTCTATTTCAGACCAGCGACTATTTGGTTGTTTTTGATGACTTGCAGTCGGACCAGAACAATAGATTCGATTGGTTGTATCACAATCGTGCAAATTCGATCCAATGTGATGTGGCCAAAAAGGATGCGGCGCCTGAACCGAATTTCCTGGGCATGGAGTATGTCAGAAATGCTCGCGTGGGCTCGACCAACCAAAGCGTGACAGCAGCGTTCATAAGTAAAAACATCTCTACGCATCTCACTCTCGATGCTCGCGCGGATACCGAGGTCCTGATCGGGGATGGAGTTGGAGGTTCCGTCATGGAACGTATCCCCTTGATCAGAGTAACCAGACACGGGAAGTCCGCTCGATTTGCAGCCGTTTTGGAACCGGTCAGAGAAGACGGGCCGACTGTAAACACTGTCAATTGGAAAGAGCAGGGAGATGGATCAATCCTGATTTCTGTTAATCGCGACGGTCGCACCGATCTGATTCAAATCACAGCAGATTGGAAGCAAGTCGTCTTTAATCCAGCGTCATTAAACAGCCAGCGATGACACGCCGGGGCATGCGAAACCAATTGCGGGAGTCCGTGACTCGTTTTGTCAACTGGCATAAAAACAAGCGACTCACCAATGAAACTGCCTGTCGCTTTTATGCCTTACTGAGTGCCTTACTGAGTGAGTTACTGAGTGAAACTCGAAACCAACTGGGTCGTTCCGATTGGAACAAGTGAACTTTTCGACGTGGTGGTTACACTTAGCAGGCAAACACATTTAAACCACCAATGGAAGATACCATGGGCGAAACAACCAACGCCAAACTGATCATCCTGACAATCCTGCTCATCGAGATCATTGGCTGCGGTAATTCTCAGAACCCGCCAAACGCCGCACTTTTCGACCGCCGTTAACACATTACTTCTGTCAAAAATCGCCCTAACTCATTGCCGCTGATGGCTCTTTCTTTGTTTGGGTGGTCGACAGAAAACAAACATCCAACAGCGTAAGAGCGTTTATTGTCATGACCAACTGGGAAGACTGAATGATCTTTGTTGAGCTCAACCTGCCTGGCAACGAACATTACGAACTTATTTGTCGCTGCACTTATTGACGGCGATGCCGCTAAAAAACAACTCCTCCTCAATTAAGGTTTGAAGCATCAATGCGTATGCCACTTGCAATCCTCTTCGTCTTTTTGGCTGGCCAGTACGGACTCGCCGGCACTCAAGCACAGCAGACGACAGATTCGTGGTCGGCCGAGACCACCGAGACGCGGCTAAAAGCAGTTTACGAAAGAGGCGAATTTCAGGCGAAGGGGTTTGCGGCGAAATGGTGGACCAATAGTTCTGGGTACACGGTCCGGAAAAGGGAACCCAAAACCCAAAAGCTCGTTTCCGTTCACTACGACGTTCGCACGGGCAAGCAAATTGAGGCGAAACCGTCCGATCAGACGAAGCCCGATTCGCGAAGACTTGTTTCGCCGGACGGAAAACTCCAGTTGGAATTTCGGAGTCGCAACCTTTTCGTACTCGAACTTGAAAGTGGCAAGCGAACCCAACTCACAAACCGGGATCCCGACCGAGATGTTTGGTTTC
>JBLINZ010000456.1:0-5097 GCA_047639375.1 Mariniblastus sp.
TTCCCGGGTTTTCCCCCGGGTTTTGAGGAGATTCTATTTCTCCAGCCTATTGTCCGGTGATGAAGGGAAGCCAGTTTGGCATTTGTTGGACGATATAAAACGTTACAACAAAAATGCTGAGGAGCAATAAGACCTGCGTAAACGCCTGCGAGGCTTCGCGTTTTTTTTGCCGGAAAGTTGCTTTATTCTCGGCGTCGAGAACTTGATCAAAATATTTGGCAGTTGAGAGTTTGTGAAATTCTGACATGGTTTTCTCTGCTGATGGATGAGTGCGAATGGCGGCTTCAATCGACTAACGCAACCTGCATGCCAAATCGGATTTCATCCAAAAGCAAAGGGAAATGAGTGGCCGACAGGTCGGCGTGTTGAGAAAATGACTCATCGGGTCATTTGTGAGATGCAGAATAACTTCATGTCGTATGCTGGCAACGTATGCGTTGGATGATGGGCCCATTTGACCGTCTTCAACGCAAGGTCAATACTTCACAACGGTGCTTTGAAAAATCGGCCAAAGTGCTTAAGTGACGTTGGCTCTCAAAGTTCTGGCAATGGCCGTGAGTTAATTTCCTGGCCCGCTCAAGGGAATCTCTATGCCACGCTTTACCGGGACTGCGTTACGTATTTCCTCGTCGGTGAATTGGGGGACGAGGCGAATGATGCTCATTTCTTCTCGGGCCGGTACAGCGGGTACTCGGATCGGAGCGATTTCAGTTGGGATCGGAGCCTGAACTTCTTCGGGCGGAACGATCTCTTGTTGGACACCCAAAACAGGCAGCAACCGTTTAGTGAGTGCGTGCGTTGGGTTGGATCGCACCGCGCGATCGAAATCGCGAGTGGCGGAACCCGCATACCCCAACAGGCCAAAATGGTAGCCGCGAACCGCCAAAGCGTTGTAATCTTCGGGGTACCTATTTAAGAACTCGTTCAACTGTTCCGTTTGCGAAACGTAATGATTGCGCCCATAGAATTCGCGAAAGTTTTGCACAACAGACCCCCATTGATCACTTGGCAAAATCGCAGTCGCCTTTTCAAGATAGTCCGCGGCGTTGGTGTAGTTACCAATCGAAAAACTGGTTTGGGCGGCAAATAGGAGGAGCCGGCCATTCTCGGAATCGAGCCTCACCGCTTGAGTGGCGAGCCGATCTGCTTCGTTGTAGTCGCCGGAGCGAAACGTTTGCTCAGCTCTTTGCTGCAAGCTTCGAGCCGCTGCGTTGGTGTTGATTTTTGGAAAAGGTATATCGGTAGGAACGCCGGTCATCAAATTGGACGTCGCCAGTGTTTCTGAAGAACTAAACGGCGGACCGTAGTTTAACGGCGACGAAGGATAAATATTGGGTTGAAACGAAGTGGGCGGAATCACGTATGAATAATTTTGGTAGGTGGTCGTTCCATAGTGATTGGGAATTCCTCCAGAGTAAGAATACGTCGGGCGGTAGTTTTGCGAATAGCCACCTTGGTACAAGCGCGAGCCAGAATACAGGCTCCCCCCCACAAAGGGCGAAATGTCGAGGTGGAAATTCGTTCGACCCAGCCGGTTGTTGGAAAAGTGATTACCGTTGTTGAATCCACCGCGATGAAGGTTGGAAGAGTGTGCAGAATTGTGTTGTTGTGTCGCGTAACTGTGTGTTGACGGACGATGCGAAATGGTGGGTCGGGCGGAGCCAGAATTTCCTGGTTGACGTCCGTTAGATTTTGTCATTTGAGAAAACCCTTTGGACCCCTTGTTTTGACCTGAATTGCCTTTGCCAACGCCGCGATTGCCTTTTTGGATAGGGGCGATTTTAGATGATGCGAGGGGGCTTGCTACAATGAGTTGAGGTGTCATGAAGCAGAGGCAAACAACGAACACGCCGAGCCATCGGGCCGTGGTTGATTTTTGAATTAACGGATTGGTGAGAAGGTTCATGAGTTTTTCCAGTCTGCCTCGGCTCGTCGAATTGACGAGTGAATTGCTTGCATTGAACGTGGAAGAGCGATAGAACGACGCTTCATGACTCGGCCTACCGATTCCTGTTGAGCCGCAGAATCCAATAGCGCAGTTTTTTACCAGCAACAGCGTCGCAATCTAAAATTCCCTAATATCCAAATCGGGTCATGGTATATTTTAATCCAAGTGACTCTGAGAGCGTCTAAAACGCCTAAATAGGCCGGTTTTTCCGAGTTTGACACTTGGTTGGAATCCAGTCAAATGACTTGGATTATCCGCGTCCGATTAATCGTTTGAGCTGATCCCAATCACGAGTATTGGCCACGTCAGATGCCGTCAGACAGCCACGGCGGGCCTGCTTGATTCCGTACTTCATATTGTCCAAACCTAAGATTCTGTGAGCATCCGTGTTGATCACCACTGGAATTGCATGGGTCTTCGCCGCCAATAAGTAGACATCATTGAGGTCTAAGCGAATTGGATTTGCATTCAGTTCGACCAGTTTTCCATTTTCCTTGGCCGCTTGAAAGACACTTTCCATGTCAACATCGTACGCCTCGCGTTTGTTTAGGAGTCGGCCGGTTGGATGGGCAACCATGGAGACGTGTGGGTTTTCCAGTGCCCCGGTGATTCGATCGGTGATTTGTTGCCGCGGTTGATTCTGACCGTAGTGCACACTGGCGATGATGAAATCGCCCAGTGCCAAGACTTCGTCAGGCAGGTCCATGCCGCCTGCTTCGAGGATGTCACACTCGATTCCTTTGAGGATCAAGAAGTCATCGACAGCCGCTTCGTTGATTCGGTCAATTTCCTTCCATTGAGCCAGCAGGCGTTCGCCGGTCAGGCCGTTGGCCATCGTCACTCGCTTGGAGTGGTCGGTGATCGCGATGAATTTGAGTCCCCGGCTTCTGGCTGCGTCCGCCATCTCTTCGATCGACGACTTGCCATCGGTCGCCGTTGTGTGCATATGCAAGTCACCGACGATATCGCTCAGCTCAATCAGTTTAGGCAACTCATTGGCATCGGCCCATTCAAGTTCGCGTCGGGCTTCACGGATCTCAGGCTCAAAATAGGGAAGATCCAACGCTTGGTAGACCTCGGTTTCGGAATTGCCTGCGACCCACCGGTCATCATCACCGCTTGTATCGAACACGCCCCACTCGTTGACTTTCAAGTTCAGTTGTTTGGCGCGGCCACGGACGGCAACGTTATGATCTTTTGAGCCGGTAAAGTATTGGAGTGCCGCCCCGAATGATTCCTGGGGAACTACCCGTAAGTCGACTTGGAATTCGTCCTCTAGACGCACTGCCATTTTGGTATCGCCTCGCATGATTACGGAGGTGATTTCATCGAACGATCCAAAGTGATTCATTACAGCTTCGCTGTCACTGGAGTCGACTAACACATCGAGGTCGCCCACGGTTTCTTTCCCTCGGCGATAGCTCCCTGCGAATTCTAGTTGTGTGACCTCATGGCAATTATTCATGTGTTCGCGAAGGCGCGTCACAATTTTGTCGGCTGCCGCCCAGAGAATTCTCTCGTTGGCCGCGACCGCGATCGCGATACCATCCAGGATTGCCTTTTCTGTCTTCTCTCCAAACCCTGAAAGCGCACGGACTTCGCCGGCCTCGCACGCGGCTCTTAGTTGTTCCAAGGTTTCGATGCCCATTTCGTTGAATAGAGCAGCGCATTTTTTCGGCCCCAGCTTAGGAACCTTGAGCAAGTCGAGGACGGTTTTGGGGACGGTTTCTAGGATTTCATCAAGCTGGGCGAGCTTGCCAGTCTCCACCAGTTCGTGACATTTTTCGGAAACGCCCTTGCCAATCCCATCGAGTTTCGTGAGGTCTTGGCCGGACTCAATCAACGCCGCAATAGATTCTGGAAGCTCTTGGATATGGCGAGCGCCGTTTCGATACGCCCTCAATCGGAACGCATTAGCTCCGGTGAATTCCAAGAGATCGGCGAGTTGCGAAAGCGTATTGGCGATTTTTTCGTTGTTCATACGTTCGATGATACCGCAGACGAATTGCATTCAACAGTGGTTGTTTGAAGCCGTTAAAACAGTGATAACTGAGATTGCCCCACCGGGTGGTGTCAAACAAAATGCGGCCTGGATCGAGGGATGAGAACGTTCGGAATTCCCGGGGATTTCTTGAGAAGTGCGTTGCTCGAATGATTATCTTAAGCCGTAGAATCGAATCCAACACGAGCGTAGCGGATGCACCAGAAAATTTCGGCTGAACGTTCTGAGGAAGTGCCGCGGATCATTCCAGGCTTGTGCTGTCTCGGCGCGGTGGTCGCGTGTTTGGCTTATGCGAGGTATCGAGCTGGCATGCCGGACTGGTGGCGCGGTTCAGGCGGCGGGATTCCTTACGTCGCTTTTTGGGCGGCGCTAGGATATTCCTTTTTTCCGAGGCGGCGATGGCTGTTGGCCATTTGCACCTGGGCGGTCGTTGGGACCTGTGGGCTGGAGTTCCTACAGTTGTGGAAACCAGAGTGGCTGACGCAATTTCGAGCGACACGATTTGGGGCGGCGCTGCTCGGTAGCGGTTTCACTTGGAGCGACATGCCGCCTTATTTTATCGGTGGCCTGATTGCTTATTTTGTGTTGGCCGTAACGAGCCGTTTTTCGAACACGAAACGACAGTTGTGAAGGCTTTTTAAATTCCTAAACTCTTGACGGCTTGTCGATTGAGTGGGCCGTTAGGCCAATGGCACCTACTTTAGATTGCAAGAATCATCCGCAAGTGAGCCGCTTTGGCGCTAGCCGCGGGTTTTATTGGGCAGAGCTCGATCATAGGCAACCGGTGGCTAGCGTTAAAACCGCTCACAAACATAAAGTAAGTACCATTCGCCGTTAGGCAGCGGGTAAATCGGGGAGGCCCGGCCGCTTACGCGTCACGGCTCACGAAAGCTCGGCAAATGGCCAAAAAATGGCAGTCCGGTAGTTAAATAGTTTGCCGGCGTTGATCAAATCGACAAGTCACAGAGGGCGTTCACTGCGTGCAGTATTCGTAAACTCTCTATTCGTAAACTCTCTATAGACAGACCGCTAGGCACTGACTTTGTCGTCCAACTTTTGCTTGGAGGCAGGTCGCCATGACAAGCGATCGGTGGCGACGTGATAGTGCGGGTCTTCGGAGACATTGATCTCGACCAGATCACCGGCT
>JBLINZ010000457.1:0-5072 GCA_047639375.1 Mariniblastus sp.
CGGCCGTCATTCGGCTCCTCGAAGGCGAAATCGCTTCGAATCTAAAATCGAACCCAGCCTATCCCAAGAACGCCGTCGAAGCCCTCGCGGCTCCGCTGTTCAGCATGGCCCAAGGGTATGCGATTCGGAACAACCAAACCGCCGCGTTTGCCTCACTGACGAAAGCGGTGGATGCAGGGTTTGGAGATTTTGAGGCGATCCTTAAAGATCCAATTTTGGCTCGACTGTCCAACGATGCCGCCATTGAAGAATTAGTCGGAGATTTGGAAGTTCGCTACCAAGCCGTCGTTGACGCTTGGAGTCGAGACGTGGTGGCCAAGTTCCAGCGGTTTCCGCTTCAGTTCAACTTGGCGGACATCGAAGGTGGACGGATCTCGAACGCAGACTTCGGTGGCAAAGTAATCGTGCTCGACATGTGGGCGACTTGGTGTGCCCCCTGCCGAGACGGCATCCCGCACTTTATCAAATTGCAAAACAAACATCGCAACAATGGCGTCGCGGTACTGGGCGTGTCAATGGACGACGCAGACGAGCCGTTCAGCACGATCGGGACGGTGAAAAAGTTCGTCAGCGAAAACTCATTCAACTACCCCTGTGCGATGGGCGACCGCTCTTTTGAGAAACTGATCCCAGGCAAGTCGATTTTGCCGACCACAGTTTTCATCGATCAAGACGAAAACGTTCGCTACATCGCCAGCGGCTATCACGATTACGCAAAAATCGAGGCGATCACGCGCGTCTTGGCAAATGAGATCCAGCCAGTTCGAACAGGAATGCCTTCCTCGTCGAACTAAACGAATCAATCGCCATGATTGATGATGTTGAGCCCAGCTAGTCGACATCGGTTTCGCTGACCCCAGATTGACTGCCGTCCTTGGCTCGGGAGCTCATCGAGTTTCGAACCGAGGCCTCGAACGCAGGACTAGCGGTTCGAATATGTAAGTCGCGTTGTGGGAAAGAGATCTCGATCCCTTCGGATTTGAAAGCGTCGTCGATGGCCAAGTTGATGGAGTCGAGCGCAGGCCAACGGGAGTCAAAGTCCTTGAGATAAGTTCGAGCGGAAATGTTTAAGCTGCTATCTCCGAACGCTTCAAACGTCACCGTCGTGGGTGGCGAATCTACCACCGCGGGATTGTTCTGACAAATGTCCATGATGATCTCTTTCGCCCGCCGGACATCTGAACCGTAGGCAACGCCCACCGTAACTTTCAATCGGTTGATTTTGTCTGTTAGCGTCCAATTGAGAACTCTGCCAGTGATGAACTCTTTATTTGGAACGACATATTCCTTGCGATCAAAATCGGTGATGGTCGTTGCCCGAATCCGGATCTTGGAAACCGTGCCGGTCACGTCATCAACTGAAATCACATCCCCGATTCGAATCGGACGCTCGAGCAGCAAAATGATTCCAGCCATAAAGTTCGCAAAAATCTCTTGCAAGCCAAACGCCAAGCCGAATGTCAGCGCCGTAGCCAGCCATTGGATTTGGGACCAGCCGATATACATCGTGCGCCCAGCTGCCACGACACCGATCAACAAAATGATATAACCAGCGATGGCTTTGACCGCGTGCCGAATGGATTGTTCAACGGGCAAATGTTTCAGCAAGACCAGCTCCAGAAACGCTGGCACGTTTCGCACGGCGAAGATGGCAATTGAAAGAATAAACACTGCCATCAACAAATGACGTAGCGAAACAATCTTGGTTTCACGGACAATCTGCTCACCTTCCGCCGATGTCGTGGTTGAGCTTTTCGATTCCGCCGCATTTTTGCCGCCGCCTGCCTCTGCTTTTGCATCCGCCTTGGTCGCGAGGGGCATCAGCGGCATCAGCGGCGTTGAAAACGAGGCGGCAGGGACAACCGTTTCCACCGTGGTCGTCCACAGCGCGTACTTGTCCAACCCTCGAATTGCTGGAAAAACGTCTGCCCAGATCACCGAGCTCGAAATAATCCAGGCGATCGCAACGGCGGCAAAAATAAGATTTTGGCTACGTTGGACATTGTCATCAATCGTCGCGATGGCGTCGGCAAGAAACGCTTCCTGATCGGTGGCGCGCTGCAAGGCCGCGGCTTGAGCGTTTCCGTCGGCCGTATGCTGCGCCAAAAGCCTTGCTCGGGATTGGGCAATTCGAGCTTTTCGACGACTCAATAAAATGAATCTTACCAACAGCGATCGACAAATCTCGAACCCAACCACCATGATGATCGTCGCGAAAAACCGGCTCAGCATCTGAATCGCTGAATAATAGTATCCCACCACCACCATCACAATCAAAATCACTGGAATGAGCACAATCCCCCAATACCAGATCGATCGAAACTGCGCGTACCAAGATTTTGGATTCTGCGCAATCTGCTCCCGAAACATGCCGGTTTGCGGATTGAGTGTTTTCGAAATAAACCATGTGAGTGAGGCAATCGCAGAGATAAATACAATCCGCTCGACGGTATCGGACTCATGATCGATGTCTATAAAACAGAGAATCGAACAGCCAAACGAAAAAACGGCTCCTAGCGGCACGAACCAACCGAGTTCTTTTTTTAGCTGCGATACCGTTCTCGAATTCCAGCCAAAATGTTTCTCTGCCAATCCATCTTGACGGCAGATTTGCCGCAGAAACTCACCTGCAAAAAAGAACCATCCGGTATGAATCAAGGCTTCACTTGTGGCCATGGTCAACGCCGACGCGTCAGCCGCCTGCCCTAACCTCCAGCCTAGGAAATACAACAGTAAAGGAAACGGAGCCGTGATGCCAATCGTCAGCAACAACGTTCGCAGGGTCGGAACAAAATCCGTATTGGAGCCACGCGAAACCAAGCTCGCATCGTGCTTGATGCTCTGACGCATCCGGAATCGGTAGACGTAAAGGCCGATGAAAACGAAGCTTGCCAATGCGACTAAAAAATAATTTCTCCGCAACTGATTGCTTAACGCCGTCGCCGTCTCCAGCCACTCGGAGACACTAAACACCAAGGCATCAGATTTATCGTTTCCAAAAGTAAACCAACCACCTGCCGATGGGTCCTTGACTGACTTGGCAAACAACACGTTGTTGCTTCGAATCCAAAGAATCCTCTCATTGATATATTCATTGAATAAACGAGTGGATTCCGCCAGCGCCTTTTCCGTTTGCCTCAATTCGGTCAACGACTCAAGATAGTCGTCGTGATTGGTAATCGCCTGAGACAACAACTCCTTACGATGGGACGCGAGCGCGAGCGTAGCGTCCCGAATTGCGGTCAACTCTGAGTCCTGAAGATGGGGGTTTTCCAATTTCGCCTGGACCAAGATTTCATCAGCCACGTTGTCCGGAATCAGCGTCTGTTTTTGCTCTTCCAGGTCAAATTTATCGCTCTGACAATGCTCAATTTCAGCAATTCGCTCGACAGCCACATTGGACAACCAACCTTCTTTCGGAATGTCTTTTTTTCGATTTCGGAGGTAAGCTCCAACCGAGGCCGTTTCGCCGACGGCATCGACTCGATTCACGGTCGCCTTGTACTGGTCTTGAATTTGCGTCAGCCGAAGCGTCGCCGCGCTCAGTTCTTTCCTGGCTTTCCGAGCGGGCTCAAGAATCGCCGTTGCAGCCTCCGCGATTCGCGCGTTCTTTTCGGCAAACGGGCGAAGAATTTCCGGAGCTTTTTTGACTTCCGCCTTGGCATCGACAACCGCTTTTTGTGTGTCCTGCTTGCGTTGCTTAGCCAATTCCGCTTCCAGCGAATCCGCACGCTTCTGAGACCGTTTGCCTTTGACCGTCCAAAGTTCAATCGACGTGGCGATGAAACTGGATTTTTGCTCCGCCTCAAACAACTCGTTCTGAGATTGAACATGAGCGGATTCGGCGGCAACCCACTGGAGCCCAGACTGAAGTTCAAGCTTACTTGCTTCTAGCAGAATTGGATTCTCATCGACGGCAGCAGGAATCTTTAGCTTTGATTCAAGGTCCGACTTCTGCTGGGCGAGGCTCGCTAGGGATTGAGGGAACTTAGCAATCTGTTCGTTGCGATCCGCCTGCAGCGGTTGAAGCTCTCGCAATTTAGCTTGAGCCGCCAACGAGTTGGCTTTGGACGTCTTGACGGCTTCAGCAAGCTGATCCGCTTCGACTTGAAGCACGTCGGAAACCGCCTCTCCAAGTTTTGCAATCTCACGCTTCAGGGTCTCGGTTCGCGTTTGCGCCGACTCGGCCAGCTCTTTTTTCTCTCTCGTTTTCTCAGCGGCCGATTCAGTTCGAGCCAAATTGCTTTCTGCAACCGCCAGACTCGCAGAGACGCTTTGCTGCCGAGCTTCGTCCATTTGAGCCTTAGCCGCACGCGCGCGAACGGCATCGACCTGGGCTTTCGTCACCAGTTCAACGCTGGACTCCGCTCCATCGTCAATTTGTTCCTGAACTGGATTCGCAGCTGCGAGGGTCGCCCCCATTGTGTGCCCCATGCAACCCAGCAGCAAAACTGCAGGCAAGAAACAAACAAGTAGCAATTTCGGGGCAACGTCGCAGTTGCAAATTACGTTCATTCGGCGCTTCAACAACAAACTATCTTTCTTTTGACGGTCGGGCATCTCAAGTCACGTTGGCAGCTATTTTATTTTGAACAAACCCCAGATGGAACTCACCTTGCCAGGCTCTTTGACACGATCCAAACAGCCGCGCCGCTCAGCCTCCTGCTTGACGCCCTCCAGAAATTTCAACATCAGCGTTTCAAATTCCCTTGCAACTGCCTTGGTGATGGCCTCGCGCTCAAGCTTTTCCTCGCGGCTAAGTCCCGCGGACGATAGCATTAATTCACAAACATCAAACGCGCAAAAGAATTTTTCAACGTCTTCCGAATTCTCAGTTTCCTCGAACCACAGCACCGATTTTTCGAACGCATGATTCGTTTGATACTCGAGCGAGGGGACAAATCCGCCGCCATGGATAGCAAACACCCGAATGGCGAATTTTCGCTCGAGCTGATCGTCCATCGTAATGTTGGATTCAGCCTCGTGAATCAATTCACCCTCGAATTTCATCTCAACGCCATCGCTGCTCAGAATTGAATATTCATGCATCTAAACACCCTGGGGTACGAGTC
>JBLINZ010000458.1:0-5068 GCA_047639375.1 Mariniblastus sp.
GTATCAAGTCATCCTGATTGGGAATGTCTCCGATGTTTTTCTGCTGGCTCGGCGTTGGTGAATGGCGAGAATCAAGCAGATCGCGTTGGTTGTGAGGAAAATTGAGTTGTCGGTGCGTCTGCAAAATGTTTTTCGAAAGTCGTCATGGATCGATGGACACGCTTGCATTCGTTCAAGTATCTAAACTTGAACAGTTCGTTGGCTCTGCTAGTTTGGCTGGATACCTGAGGTAGACAATTCATTATTGCTTTTCCTCCGATTCGACGATGGAGCAACCGTATACTGGCCAGTAATCCAACGTTGATTTTTCGCCATTGATTTTTTGACGAAGGTCAAATGATGATTGGCAATCGCCTTCATGCCCGCGTCCCGGAGTGATCCCGCCGCTAAAGATCAGTCGCTGGGCTTCATCGTAAACCAGCATGTGTCCAGACGTGCTGAGCCCAAAGGCTTGGCAGGCGATCGCCTCTCGATCTGGGATGATGGTGATGTTGGGGATTTCCCTGAGAAGTTTGGTGGTTGGAGACTCGATCCACGTCACGGGTTCGTCTTTGGGGTGAAACGCGAACGCGAAAAGTTTTCGTTCCGAGACAAGTAAACTGTTAATGCGTTGTAGATTTCGCAATGAGGCAGCAGTGCAGGGGCAATGCGGGTGATAAAACACCAACAGTTTCTTGGAGTCGGTGCGTCTCAGTTCTGATTGAGCAACGTCTTTTAAGCCGGCAAGAAGATCGGCAGAATTTTGATTTGCGTCGAGTGTAAGTGAGGGCGTACCCTGATCGCAGGGTCGATTGGAATAGTCTGCGATTGCCCAGGTGCCAACGCAGATAGCACAGGGGAAACAAACAAAGAGAACAAGTTTTGAGATCGCGTTTAACATGCGTGTTCCTGATGCTTGGCAATTCCCAGAAAACTACTTCATGGGAATGGCTATCATCCACCCGCCCTTACTAGATAAAGCAGGTTCAAAAAATTGGGGGAAGTTTCAAGCTAGGAAAGTGTAACTCCAAACTGTGAATCGACTTATTTTGAACGTTGTAAATCATCCAGTTTTCCTAAACATAAAATCAGTTTGATGATCTTTTCTGTTTTTCCTTTTCGAAAAATATATGAACCGCAAACTTGTAAGTTAGATGACAAGTTGAGTGGAGGGTGTTTTGCAGGGAAAACGTTGCGAAAGACCGGTTGCTGGGGATTTCGTAGGGTTTGCCTCCAAACCAAAGAGGCGGTTTGGACTGAGAGGTGAACTAGGTCGGCCAGCCGATGAGCGGAGACTTCGATCCGAATGATTCAGGCTCTAAAACGCTGCCGTTTGAGTAGCCACTTCGATTTTTGATTTGAGCCAGTCTGAAGCGGCTAGGTAAAAATAGCTTCCGAGTGACTGCTCACAAGTTAAGAAAAATCCTCGGCCCCGTTGGCCGCATTCAAGTTCAATGGCAATGGCGTTGTCCAATTGCAAAACTACATCGAAACGCGGCGATAAAAGCTCAAATGCAGGTTCGTCTGCACTCTCAGTTGGGACTGGTCTGACAGGAAGGGCACCGCCGGCCTGGGCGCACAAAGACGGATGCGAAGGTGTTTGGGTGGCGCGTGAATCGATTCGTTTGACTTCGCAAGCGAATACCGAGAGACCAGGAAGCGCCACGCGGATGACTTTATTTTGCTGGCGTTTGAGGGATTCAAAGTCGCGTTGGTCAATTGAAAGCACCACTTCTTTAACATCTTTTTGTGTGAGTGTTAGCAGTGGATCACCTCGATGGACGAAGCTGCCGACGAAGTTTGAGAGATTTCGTCTCATGATAAATCCATCAAACGGAGCCGTGATCACCAGCCCATCCGCTTCGCCTTGTTTCTCGATAAGCTGTTGGCCAAGCTCCTCGTGTCGCATCTGTTCAGCCAACGCGAGAGACAGCTCGTCTTGCTTTTGATAAATGCGATACTGAATTTTGGATTCGTTGACCAAACGCTGTAGTTCGGCAACATCGTTGCTAAGTTTCGGGTTGTTGAGGACAACCAGCGTTTGGCCTTGGATTACCGATTCCCCGTCTCTGACCAAAATTTCGCCAATGAAGCCTCGGGCTCCGGCTCGTATTTGTGATTCTTCCGCAAACTTAACGATGGCAGGTGCAGACTTGGTGGCGGGTGCTTTTAAAACAGTGAACATGCTAAATCCGATCGTCGCGAGAATGGACAGGCTCAACGCAAGACGGAATGGTTTGACAGGGTACACAGCTTGAGGGCCAAACAGTTGTTTGAGTTGAGCGTAGATCGGTAGTCCGAACCACAGCCCGATTCCGAACAAGCTCAAAATCAAACCCAAACCTTGAAACAAGACTCCGGCTCCAATGGTTAAACTGATGCTGATCGAAATTTTCCAGAAGAACGCCAGGCTTCCATAAATAGCGACACTTCTCTGTTCGCTTGCCTTGCAGAGGTTAGCAGTCGTCGGCACGCCGAAGATCAGCGACTTGATTCGGTCACCGAACCATTTCGTGCCCTTAGAGTACAGATTGGGAATTCCCATTAGGTCTGAAAGTAGGAAGTAGCCGTCGAATCGCATCAGTGGATTGGCGTTGAACAGCAGCGTCGTCACGCTAGACATGAGGAATACATCGAGCGCAATGTCGGCAGCAATTCCGGTTGTCCTAGTCCAAATAATGAGGGACAGAAACGAAACAAACAGTTCAACGTACATCCCGGCGGCTGAGACCACCATGCGATGCCAGCGGTTAGGAAACCGCCACATCGAGGTAACGTTGACGTAGGCCATGGGTGTGAATAAGAGCAGCAGAATTCCGGCTTCGGGAACTTCGCCGCCGTAGCGACGGCAAGCGATGCCGTGGGCGGATTCGTGGACAATTTTGAGACTCACCCAAGTCAAGATCAACCAGATCCAGCTGTAACCAGAAAGGATGCCGCGAGTTGCAGCTCCCATTTGATCCCAGTGTGCGTAGACCTGCGTTAGCGCGTAAACCGCAGTCACGCACCACACAGCCAGGAACCAACTGGAAAAAATCCATTGGGTGTAGGGCTGGACTGCAGAGAGTGCTCGATTCGGATTAAATAGCCGAAATTTACAGCTGATAGGATTCATGAGGCCGAGCATTCGCGAGCGTTTTAGGGCCGCGGCTTGCTGGACCAGTCGTTTGCCATTGTCGATGGACTCGCCGAATACCAAATTCGATTTGACGATCCATTGGCAAATTTCTGTTACTTCAGGTTCCGAATAGGGCTCCGTTTGAGGCAACGTCGGATCATCGAAGGCATTGAATTGCTGTAGGATTTCACGAGGTGTTTTGGTCCCATCCATCGAAGCAATCAACCGGTACTCGCGTGGTCCGATCTGAAAATATTTGCTGCGAACAGTGTCTTCGATCACGATGAACGTCGCGCCGTTTTCGTCTCGCGAATCGAATTTCAAATCAGTGCGCAACGAGAATCGCTCGTCAAGCCAAACGTCTGGTTTGTCTGCCGTTTCGGGTGCCGCTGAACTTGACGCCGGTGGCAGCGTGGAGTCGACAGAGTTCTGGTGGGTATTCATTAGGCTACCAGATCATCCAGCAACGGAGTGATTCTAAAGGGCGGTGAAACAAGCTCCAGCCAAGGGAAGCGGTCTCAGTTTTGATTTTTGCTGAGCCTTTCATGCCCGGGCGGAGCTGGCTATCGTAGTTGGGGATTTTGACTTCAGCGATGAAGACGCTTTGGTCGCCCACGATTTCAGTTCTGGGGTGAATTTGCTCGACGGTGCCATGCCATGTCTTAAAAGGAAACGCGTCAAGCTTGATGGCGACCGGCATTCCTGGTGTGACATATTGGATCTCTGATTCTGGAATTCCAATTTCGGCGACCATTTCGTCAAGCGGAGCGATCTCGAACAGCGTTTGCCCCATTTCCAGGGGAGCTCCTTGGGCTTTTTCAAGGTCGCCACTTACGACGACACCGGCAATGGTTGAGCGGACGTCTAGGTTGCCCAAGCGTTCCTCAAGGATTTTGGCGTTGGCTTCATGGCGTTGCATTTCACTCCGAGCAATTTGGGAAATCGCGATATCTCCCTTGGCGAGCGCTGAATCTCGTCGTTTTTTCGCGCCGTCTAATTCGGCTCTCAGAGCTGACAATTCAATCCGTAATTGACGTCCATCGAGTTGGGCGACAATCTGATTGGATTCTACCAAATCTCCACTCTTGACCAGGGACTGTTGGAGGATCCCATCGTACGGAGCGGCGATGAAGCGACGCAAGACTGGTTGGAGTTCGCTGTTACACGAAATGCGGTACGGTAACGGGACTAGCATCAAGACTGAAAAACAAATACAGGCAATGACCATGAATCGAGTTAAATTCGAAGCCCTGATTTTTTTCCAGCTCTGACGAGCGATGTCCGTCATTCCACGGTTAGCCCTAATCACTACATCGAGATGACCTGAAGTCATGCTGCATATATGTGCGAGGTATTGTTGGAAGCTCTCTTGATGAATTGTGGCTGACGAAGCGGCGACTAAGATGGATCCGAGATTCCGTCCATCCAGAGACAGCAGCGGCAAATTCACGCACGACTCAAATGCGTTTGATTTGCAATATCGTTCAAGCGCCAATTGCGAGGGCGTGCCAGTGGCAGATTGGCTGGGGTAGACGAGAGTTTCAGAATCCACCAATGCCTGCCGGCAGGCGGAGGCGGTGATCGAGTACGATTCCGAGTTAGCGTCAATCTGTTCGACGTCGGAAATGGCAGAAAGCTGTGAGCGGTTGGCGTCGTTGCTGAGCATGATTGCGACTTGGGCTGCCTTGGTGGTGCGTCGCAAGTAGTTGGCGATCGCCATCGTCGCTGCTGAGATGCTCTCTGTTTTATTCAGAGTATGCACCAGCCCGAGTGAATCCCTCAGTCCGATGGACTCAGTTTGTTGTTGTCTCAAACTCCGATGTTGATACCAGCGAGCAATCGATTGGGAAGCCAACCCCATCAGCCACTGTAAACGCAGCACGCTTTGATTCTCTGCTCGGAAGCAGCCGAGGATTATTAACGGTGCTCGGGAATCACTACCTGATTCCATGTTGACACAGACGGGAGCCA
>JBLINZ010000459.1:0-5059 GCA_047639375.1 Mariniblastus sp.
GAGAATCAACACGTCTGGGTCGTGCAACAACGCTTGTGCCATCCCCACGCGTTGCCGAAAACCGCGGGACAATTTGCTGATCGGCTTGTTCCAGACCTCGCGCAAATCACATTTGACGGCGACGAAATCCATGCGTTCTCGTTTTTTCGACGAATTCAAACCGCGAGCCCGGCCCAAGTAATTGAGCGCGCCACGAGGCGTCATCTCTTCGTAGAGTGGACCATTCTCAGGCAGGTACCCAATGTGCTCACTGCCTTTGATACGCTGCGTCTGCATATCAAAACCGGCGATTGAAATCTGCCCCTTGGTCGGCGCCAGAAATCCAGTCAACAATTTCATCGTCGTCGATTTCCCAGCTCCATTCGGGCCCAGGAACGCACAGACTTGACGACGCGGTACCGAAAACGTCACGTCATTGACGGCGGCGAACGGGCCATAGTACTTGCACAAGCCATCGGCTTGAATCATCAATTCGTCTTGGGCATTTGACGAATTGGACTCGCTGTCTTTATTCATGATCCATTTACTTGTAGAAACATTCGAATTTTCAATCTATTTCGAATCCAATGCCAGGAGCAACCAGCCTCTCAGAAGGCGGAAACCAAGACCTTGATTACTCCATTCTCATTGATTTGACATAGATTTCAAAGAGGCATCCACATCCCCAGTTCTGCCAATCAACGACGACCAATATTCGGGACAGAGTCTACATCAAGTAACCAAATGAGATATACACCAGTCTTGCGGTCCCTGGGCGGCGGCCAAGTGCCTAAACCCCAAGTAGCGGCAGTCATCATGATTTTTGGAACCACGAACCGCCGAAACTCTTGACGAGTTTCAAAACGATGGATTCTGATCGTCCGGCTTAACCATCCACTCGTGCTCAGTTCCAACCTGGCACAGGCCAATGTTCTTTTCTCAAAGTGGAAACGATTTCGCTACTTCCTCAGACTTGCCGAGAACCTGCGAGACTGGACGGCAACCATTAAAGGGAAAGACAACTTGGAGGTTGAAGCTCCTGCCGAAACAAATGCAATCCTAGGCCTCGGCGGGGGTCTCGACCTCACGATGAAAGAGCAACAGGTCGGCGGCCAGCGTTACGTTCATTCCGTCGACGCCGTCGAGTCTTGCATGCTGGGAATTCCGGACGGCTCGGTACGTCATGGCGAGCGCATCAGCGATCTCTTCGGCGTTTAAATCAACTTGCTGGCTCCATTTCGTGTGCAACACAAGCTTCAAGCCAACCGCTTTCATTTCTTCGACCACCAACTCCCAACGACTGCGACGGTGCCCAGCCTGCTGGACTTGCTCGCGAAGCTCAATCAGATCCTCCTCGCCTGGAATTGCGATGATGCAAACCCCATCAGCCGAAAGCACGCGGCCTATTTCGCTCACCGGTCGACGGCCAAACAGCGAAATGACTTTGTGCACGCTCGCATCGGCAACAGGCAAGCCCCGATCGGCGTTGGCCAAAACCCAAGTGGCTGATGGCCAATTTCGGGCGGCCAACTTAATCGCTCGACGGGAAAGGTCGATTCCACAGTACCCCTCCGCGTTTTCAGGAAAGAGCGATGGTCCAAATGATCCTTCACCGCAACCGAGATCCAATACTCTTGGGTTCAAAGCAGGATTTGAGTCGTCACAAGCCAAACCTTTCAAAGCTTCGATCAACCCCGCCGCGTGCCCTCGCTGCAACCAACGGTGCCGCGCCAGAACGGCTTCATCTGCATCTCCAGGGTTAAGAGATTTTTTATCTTGGGGCTGCGTTAGATTCCAATAGCCTTCTTTGGCTCGATCGAAATTATGTCCCGCGGTACAGCGAAGACAATTCCCCATGAACTCCAGCGTTTCCGGACAGCTTCGTACAGAGCATCGAAGTTCAAACATTGCGATCGCTTCTGCCATGTCGTTCGTAAGGACCGTCGTCGTCGGCTCTACGTTCTTCATGCTTGCGTTCTCGTCCGCATCCATAGCTGGACAACGATTGACTTAAAATCTGCCTAGTGATTGCGCCGGCAGAAGACCGGTTTGGCAGCTGCAAGTTTGCGTTTTCGAAAATATGAATCGTAGTCATTCAGTTGAGCGGGATGAGGAATCCATGAAAGTCAAGGTTTTGTGGCGAGTCGCATGTAAATGCATGCCGGTGACTAGCCCGTGGTCGTGTTCATGCACTCCACATTCGTTCCCCCGAATCAGGGATAGAACGCTCATGATTATCGCAATTGATCGAAAATAATTCAACTCAATGGCCTGGTTTTACGATTCTGCACCTTTGAAACACACTTTCGAGATCATCACCACGGAAAAAGACGACTTTCGCAGGTTGCTTACCAACGACCTAACTAAAAAATTCAGATGGGTGGCGGAGCAACCATGGTACTCCAGTCGTCAGTACCTGTTCGAAACGCCTAGCCTCTTGACCACCACACCGACCTTGAACCGTGGCGGGAAGAATTTAAACTCGAACTCGTGAAAACTCTGATTGCCGTCCATCGTCCAAACGAGAACTTTCCAGATCCCGGTTTCAGCTCGATAACGACCCTCGGGACTGACAATTTGCAAGGCGTTTCAAATCAACCGCGAAGACAGCCCGCTTGATGCTTTAACTCAAAGATTCGCCTCCCGTCGAATCGGATTCCTTTACGTATTTGCACCCGGGCGATTTTGCGTTGCTCTTCTGGATGTATTGCTCGATGGCTGACACGGAAGACGTTGGGAATTGTGGGCGGCCGCAACTCTTGACGAGTTGCTCTACGAAACGAGATGTTCGACGAGATGCAACGAGTCTTGCGGGCTGGCCTTAGACTCGCTTGGACATCAACAGCCCGTGCGATACGTCTTCGAATCCCAGTTTGCGAAACACGCCAATCGCCGCTTGATCGGATTCACGAGTTTGGGCTTCGACGATCCCGACGCCTTGCTGCATCAAGTTCCGCAACGCTTCGCCGACCAAGAACGTAGCGATTCCGCCACGGCGAAGATTTTGCGGTACGTTCAATTCGTACATTCCACGAGCCAACACTCCCCAGTGGTTGGCCAACGGTTGAACATCCCAAAAAGAAACGTTCCCGCAAACAGTTTGATTCGATTTATCGTAAACACTAAATCGATCGCGTTCCGCCATTCCCACAGTACAGCTTTCCCACCAAGACGACTCCAACGGATCGGCGACGGCATTGATTTGATATCGCCGACGCAACGCCATCTGCTCCCGGTCGACGACCGTTCGAAACCCTGCCAGGCGGCGTTCCATGATCACGATCTTGTCGTAGACTTCGAACCCCGCGTGCTGCAAAGCCGTAACCGCGTGTTCGTCTTCGACCAGGATCCCCGGGATTTGACTTCCCCCATATAGCCCAAGATAAAACGGGGCATTAGGAAATCGGGAACCGCAATAGACTTCCTGGCATCCTCGCGTCGTCAAGTATTTGATCGCTTGAGCGACCAAGCCATTCGCAACGTGGCTAGAATCGTCACCCGCAATAACTTTCAATTGACTGATGATGCCGACGCTTTTGTTCAGATCTGAAAGCTCACTGTTGACATCAAACCCGGCGTGCACAAACCCAAGGGGCGTCTCGCCATCGTCTGCAAACGCAAGAATCAAACCTGCGGCATCGAAATACGGTTTGGAAAACACGTGGTGATCCAAAATTCCCCTGGTCACCGCAGAAACTTGCGATCGAATTGGAGCTTGCCTGCGCCAAATATCTACGATCAAGGGAGGGTCAGTATTTAAAAAACTGCGATACAGCATTTACTTAGGCAGTACAGAAGACGAATCAAAGAAGGTGACTCCGAGCTTTATGTTAACGCTTCGTGTGAGATTAAACGACACCGCAGCAAAATTCTTTTCTTGACATCGGCATATACCCCAGGCTCCACCATGCTCAAAAATCAGGATTCTCTATTCGGTGACGGATGAATCGCGAACCTGAGACGATCTTTGTCGCTAGCCGATCAACTAACCAGCTCTGAGCTTGGCTTCCGAATTATCCAATCGCTTCCTCGTTTTTCGAACCGGCTTTTCCTTCCAGCGACGGTGAACCCACCAAAACTGCTCAGGGCATTCATAAATCACATCCGCGAGCCGATCGTTATACCACTGCGTCAAACTCTTGACATCTCGGAGATCGTCATCCAGCTCAAGGGGATCAGCCACGCCTGTGCAGCCGATCTCAAAATGCATCGGCCGATCAGTGTGCTTACAATAGCTGACCATCATTGGGGCGTTCCCGGACAGCGTAAACAGCGCCACGGCTTTGTGGCACGACGCAGGACGCCCGAGAAAGTCAATCCAACAGCCCTTGGTTCCGGCATGCTGGTCTCCCAACAACGTCAGAATTCCACCACTGTCCATGACCTCTTGAATCGCCGGCGCACTGCCTTCTTTGGGGAGAATGAATTGCCCGTTGTGACCTCGAAAGCGATTGATGAACTCATCCAGGTAGGGATTATCCATTTTTCGAGCGACTGTGTACGACGGCATGCCCAGCAAGCCAGTCACGTAGCCACCCATTTCGAAATTCCCGTAGTGGCCTGAAACGGCAACTAACGGGCGATAGTCGATCAGATAATTGGTCATCTGAACCTTGTCCCGAATATGGACGTACTTCCGCCAGTTGGAATCGTGAATCTTGCGAGGGGCCTGAGCGATCTCACAGCCCATCAAAAACAAGTGGTACCACATTTCGCGGGCCATCTCGCGCCGTTCTTCAAGCGGCATGTCGGGATAGACTCCCAAGATATTGTCGTCGATGATTTTTTGACGGAATTTCAAAACGTCAGTGGCAATCCAAGCCATCGAGCGACAGAACCGGGCACAGACCCCAATCGTAAAGACTTGGACGAAACTCAGGACGAGTTGAAGGATCAAATATTCAGCGATTGTTCTCAGACGCATTCCGGTGCCTTGGTCCAAACGAAGAGACCTTTGAATTGTGGCAGCTATCGCGATTTCATAAAAGCCAAGTTCGCCGGTTTGGATCGTAAAAACGCCTCGAAAGCCGAAGATATGGAAATCTCAGTATCGACGACGATTCGAGTGTCGTTTTGAAAA
>JBLINZ010000460.1:0-5037 GCA_047639375.1 Mariniblastus sp.
GGACTGTCAATCGACCCTCTTTCGACGGAGCGAAAGGCGACCAACCTGCCCGCCGACTAGGATTTTGCGTCGGGGGTCATAGGGTGTTGCGCAAAAAGTAGCTAGCGCTCAAAATCTTGGGCCATCGAAAACAAATGGTTGGCCGCCTGAGTTCAAAACAAATACTTGAGAACGAAATGTCATATTTTGGAACTCAAATGATGGTAGATCGCGTCGCCATTAAACGATACTTCGGCAATCTGACCAATTGCGCAATGGGCCTCACTTGTTTGCCAAGCTGGGCGCGAACATCCCCAAAGGTTCATCGATGGGTTCAGGCAAAAATGATTATCATCCAAGCAAAAACGCACACAAATCGATTACTCAATCGCTTCGCGAATTTTGTCAGCAATTTGGGATTCGATGGCACCACGAAATGGCAGGGCAGCAAATGGAAGCTGGCCTTTCACCGTGACTAGAAGCTCGCAAGTTACGACGGATCCCGAGATTTTGAAGCCCATGGCTTTGAACGAAAAGCTCAGATTTCCGGTGTCGTCCCAGATCTCTTCGACGTCAGTTACTTCGACAGGGGCATCTTCTTTTACGCGATCTGAAAAACCTCTCAGCCGCGTGACTACGACTTCGCGTTGAGTTCCATGGTCAACCACGACATTAAACTTCGCCATATCCGCTTTCGTACTTTGCTTTCTCAGTTGAATGAAATTCAACCGGAGGGTGTTTGAGAAATCGCCGAGAAATTCAGCTAATGAGATTCTAGCTCATCAATTGTTTTTCGGGAGTGGTGTGAGCTTAGTCCCTAAAAAAAGCCGGATCAAAAATCCGGCTTACGTGGTTTCATCATGCACGCTATTCACGTGTTCAGTGAGATATCAACCTACCTGAACAAGTCAAAACCGTGCTTGAGATAACGGCGTTACCTAAACGCTTCATCAGAATCGTCAAAACATTGTCGATCTCTTGGATGCCAGAGTGGCAATCCGTCTTCGGCGCGAGACGCTAACGCACTGATTTTTTCATTGGTCCCCGGCAAGGCAGCCGTAGACTGATACTCTTCTTCCTGCATATCAGTCGGCTCAAAATCCCATTGCCCCTGTCTAATCGCATCCAAAACCGATTCTGGCACAACAAATCCCTTTCTGAATCAATCGATCAACTAATTGGCATCTCCACCAGGATAGACCTTCCATGAATTCAAGTTGTCAATCATGCAGTAACTCGAGCCGGAATCCTGGCTGAACACTAACTGAAAGATTGAGCCCAGCTATTTCACCGTCTCGTTGTTGAGCCAAGGATCGACTCCCCAACCTCGCCACGGGCAAGTGCCCGTCGTCCGGCAGAGTCGTGCGATTGGTCTTAGTCAACAACTCGATTGACAGAAAAAACAGCTGGCCAATCAGCCGGCACGCCTTGCTGGCTGACTTGGCTTTCAATATCCCGACATTTTTTGGGGTGTCAAGTTTTTTCCCCAGTAAGTTGGAACTTTTTGGAACGCCGTAAAAAAGAGTATCCGCAATTAATCGCAAATTAAATGCTCTCGCGCTTGCATCTCTCGTATCCAATCGTTAACCAAAGCCTGATCAACATTATCGGCCCGCCCACCCCTACAAACGGCTCCACGAACTCCCACCAAGTCGGGCCGGCAGCGCATGACACGTTCTAACGTTTCAATGGAAACCGAGCCGGCCACGACCGTCTTGAGGTTTGCCTTTTGGGAGGTCAGCAGCAAGGCTTGCAAATCTTCTGACTCGAGACTGCCGAACAAATCTTTCGACTTGCAAAACGTGTCAAACAGAATTGTAGAACAATTGGGATGCTCTCCAGCCATTTTGATCACATCGCTTGGGCTCGGCGAATCTGCGTCTTGATAGTCCAGGTAGGCAACCGCGACGGGACGCGTCGATTTTGGCAGTCCTTCAAACAAGGCCCGCCAGTAGTCTGGCCAATTTTGAATTTGACTCATCCCGGCCAAACCAATTTTGACAAACCGAAAACGCGCGAGCAGTTCTTCCGGGTAGCGATTCAGCAGGCACCCCTGAGGGCCTGAGCCGGAATTCGGGTTTCCGCCCTCGGAGGCTGAATTCAAACGGTCGATTTGGACCCGCCAATCAGCCAACTCACCGGCGGAAAAACTCAGCTGGACCGAGCCGGGAAGGGAGCCGGCAATCTTCTCTAGCACAGCAGGGGCAGCGGCTCCCAAAGCCCCCTTTGCGGGATCTTTGATATCGAGGATCGAAACGGGGAATCTCGACACGACGTTGGCTTCTACGGTGTCCTTCACGCTGATTAATAGGCCGATCACTTCGTCTCCCAAAATACGTTTTCCTGCACTGTTTACCCCGGACTCCGCTTTTCGCAAAACGAACTGGCGAGGGTTCCAAATCACGACAACCAATTCTGGCTCCAACGGTACGTCTAGTGGTAAAAAGCTACCAAAACCCTTACTCTCTATCGCTGGTCGGCGCATCAAACTGAAAACTGGCTGAAATCGGTCACTCTCAGCCTCAATATCACATTCGATGTCGACGCTTTTCCATCATTCGTCACTCGATCGCGGATCTCTATGGCTTCGAAAAACAATACCGACGACCCCGCCTTCGAGCATATTACCACAGCCGAAGGCCTGCAGGATTTCTGTGATCGGATCTCGGGCTGCAAGCTTCTCGGATTTGACACTGAATTCGTTTCCGAAAATCGTTATCGCCCACAATTGTGCCTCCTTCAAGTCGCAGCTGATGGTGAATACGCGATCGTCGACACCTTGGCCGTCCCCGACATCTCTCCGTTTTGGAAGCTTTTGGTAGAAGGCGATCACATCACGATCGTTCACGCTGCTCGCGAAGAATTTTTATTCTGTTACCGAGCCTGCGGCAAGCGACCCAAGCACCTCTTCGATGTCCAATTGGGCGCAGGCATGACGGGGCTGGAATACCCCGCTTCCTACGGAAACCTCGTCTCCAAATTATTGGGATCGCGCGTCGACAAAGGAGAGACCAGAACCGATTGGATGCGGCGTCCCCTGTCCAAGCGGCAAATCGACTACGCCTTGTCCGACGTTACATTTTTGGAACAACTGCACGATACGGTCTCATCCCAGTTGGAACAATTGGATCGGACATCCTGGTTCGAAGAAGAAATGGACGCTTGGCAAACGTCGCTGGAACGCACCGAAGACGAACCACAGTGGAGACGCGTCTCTGGGATTTCCAGTTTGAACCGGCAAGCCTTGGCGATCGTCCGAGAGTTGTGGATTGCTCGTGACGCTGAAGCCGAAAATAAAAATCGATCGCCCAAACGGGTCTTGCCGGATGACCTGCTGGTTGAGCTTGCCAAGCGAGGCACTCCGGATCCCGATCGGCTCAAAGCTATTCGCGGGTTCGACAACCGAGTTTCAAAGTCGTTGACCGGTCCCATTTCGGAAGCGATCCAACGAGCACTTGACCTTCCGGAATCCAAGCATCCTAAACGTATGCCACGCGGCAAGACCATGAACCTGGGATTGCTGGGGCAGTTCTTGACCACGGCACTCAATGTTGTTTGCAAGACACAAAACATAGCCCCCAACATCGTTGGGACCGCCCAATCCGTTCGGACCATGGCGGCATGGCGTTTAGGAATGATTGAGCAAAGCGAAACGCCGGACCTCGCTACGGGCTGGCGAGCCGAAATTGTCGGTCAATTGATCGACCGAGTCTTGGACGGATCCGTCGCCATTAGCGTCGGCAATCCAAAATCTGATCAGCCGCTCAAACTTGAGTATCTAGATAAGAAATAGGGCACGCGGTGGGGCGTGAGTTTAAACGCCGTAGGACGGGCACATTGCCCGTCTACTGGGGCGACCCGCTCGGGCAAAATTGCCCTAAGCGTCGCCCCGAGATCGCTCAGACGAATCCCGCTAAACCATCACCAAGCTCTCTAGCAGCAGTCGCAATTTGCGTAGCTCGCCGTCATGATCCAGCTCTGGGTCAGGTTGAATATCGACACACAAGGCCCGATCGTATCCGGATTTTCTCAGCAGATTGATGAGCTTGCCGTACTCAATGATGCCTTGCCCAACCCGAACCTGCAAATTGTCAGGCGTCGAATCCCGTAGGTAAACGTTGTGAACGTAGCCCATCAGTTTTTCGTAGTGGGTCGTTTCCGGTGGCTGACCATAGTGGTAATGACTTGGGTCAAGCGATAGTCCAAGGCCTTTGACATGACCGCAGATCACGGAGACCGTATCAGGATCCGCTGAGATGTTTCCGACTTTAGCTCGCATCGCAACCCGCACGCCGTGGGCCTCCGCGATTTTTACCAGACGCTTGTAGCGTTCGACTTCTTCGTTGAACGGCGTGCCGTGCTCTCCTGAGGGGACCGTCAGTGTGACGATCTTGGAAAGCTTTGCCAACTCGCAGCATTTCGTGAACGTGTCGTAATACACTTCGCCCTCTTCAGCGATTTCGAGACTCAAGCCCGTCACCGTCAAACGTCGTGTAGAGTTGATCAAGTCATAACACCGAGCCATATCGGCTCGTACCTCGGAAGGCTTGATGTGCTGACTGTCTTCATGGATGCCAATCTCGATGTGTGAAAACTCAAGATCTGCCAGCTTTTCGATGGCGCTTTCCAGGGGTCGATCTGGGAAGCACTGAGTGGTAGCGGCGACGAACACACGCAACTCCTTCGCGCGAATCATTACAAAATTAGCCGAAGAAACACCTTCGGCATCAATCTCGTAGCTTAGATGGACTACGAAATTTGATCAACACCAGTCAGACCCCAAATGCGCCAGCTTTCCCAACCAAAACTTCAGTCCCGCTGCGAATCAATTCACCAAACGTTCAATGAAATCATAAAATGCTGCCAAATCTAAAACACTTTTCATCCCCAGCCATTTAACGACAGCCAATTCTCGTATACTTAAGGGCGGCTGGGGGCGCGTCCGATCAAAGGCGTTCGATGTATTATCAGCGAACTAGAAGAACCAAATACCGGAGACAGAAACATGAATGGCAAGACAAGAATTTTTGATTTGCGATCGTTCGCTTGGCGGTCCAT
>JBLINZ010000461.1:0-5020 GCA_047639375.1 Mariniblastus sp.
AGCAATTCCTCGAGACCGCGAACGCGTGAGTCTGAAGACTCTAACTCGGCCAGTAGTTCTTCCAAGCGATTGACTAGTTTCGCCGTTTGCTCATCATCAATTGGGTCTACTTTAGATTGAGAATCGAGAAACCGAGTTAGCTGGGCGTTGCGTTCCGAAAGCTCAAACCGTAATTGTTCGACTTCTAGCTGCAGCATCTCCGCTTCGTTTTGATCGATGGGCTGTGAGCTGTCCGTTTCGAACCCGCCAAATTTTTCGTCTATCCCAAATGCTGTGGGACTGGATAGATTCGAATCGAAAAACGCTGCGTCGGTCTCGTCGGCTCCATTGACGTCGTAGACGAAGGCTTCTCCGTCATAAGTTTCAACCGGTGTCGGAATCGAATCGGTGGGGACTTGGTTAGGTTCGGGGTTTGTAGCGTTCGCGAGTTGAGGAGTGATCTCTTCATCTAATAGCTTTGAAGTCTGCTCTAGCATTTCGTCTATCGAATCGGAGTTGGAAGTCAGCTCCGTAGTCAGCTCCGTAGTGGGCTCAGGAAAAACGACTGGGGCTTGTGTTGAATTGTCAACGGAAGCGTCTTTCCCTGCATTGTTCAAGCGTTCGTGGGCTCGCTCGTCCAAGACCGGTACGATTGAGAAGTTACCGATTGAAACGATGTCACCGGAGTTCAAGTGAACTTCATTTTCGATAGGCGTCTTGTTGACAAACGTTTTGCCGGTGTTCCAGTCTTGGACCCAGAAAGCGCCCTCCAGGTCCATCCAGAATCGGCAGTGGATTTCGTGAATCCCTGAACCATTGAGTACAATTCTCGAGTTGGGGCCTGAGCCGGCGAACAAGCTGCAGCCCTTTTCGAGTTCAAATTTTTGCGACGTAAGGCCGGTTGAGATTAGCAGATACGTGTTCATAGTTGTCCCTCCACGGCCTGTGGCATTTGCTGAGCCTGAGCCTGAGCTTGAGCCGCAGCGGTGGGGCTCGTTGGACGCGCGGTCAAAAGGGCCAGCAATTGTTCCTCGTCGCAGTCAAGGCTTAGCATTTGATCAAAGCCTGGGTTGCCGTTTTTCGGATCACCGATCCCGATCAATCTGATCCCAGCCAGCGGTTTGGTTGGGTCTTGGCAGAGTTGCTGAAGCTGCTCCAAATTCTCATCGATTTCTACGAGCAAGGCATCGGGCTTGCTTCGTCGCAGTAGCAGTCGCAGTGAAAGCCAATCGCGGGCGACTTTACCGGTGACTTGATCGGTACGTCTTTGAAAGACAGCTTCGGTCCGTTGTCCCAATTGAGAATCCGAAATCATCGCGAAGACTTTGGTGGTGTTGGCGATTGGACATCGTTCGATCAGTTCGGCCAGTTCGAAACCATGGGCGACTCGGAGGACTTCCTCAGGAGGCCAGTTCAGTTGCTGAGCGAGTTGAGCAATCGGGATTGGCTCAGCGACCAAGCTCATCAGCCGCATATGTCGACTGGAGAGCCCGCCCCGATCCATGTTCTGACCGCGAATCGCTTTGCGTACGAATCCAGGCGTTTGCTCCGCGGGTGGGATCTCGTCGCTGGAGCAGATCAACGCTCCTTCGACCAAGAGCGACAACAGGCTGGCATCGAGTGGAAGTTTCAGGAACAGCTGAGATGGCGCTTGGCTTTTGTCGAATCGAAACGATTGTAGTTTTTCTGTGAAGCAGAACCGCAACAGTACGGCGGCTTGGAGTCGGAGTAATTTTCGCAGGAGGCGCGGATCGAGCACCTTGCTATCCAGCAATTCGACCAGTCCTTCCACCTCGGAACCTCGTCGACCGGCGACCGTGAATTTGATCACCGGCGCCAACTCTGCCAAGGCTGAGGGCATGTGATCTGCGACGATTTGGGGATCAACGCCTGAAGCCGTGACGGCTTGAACTCGTCCCTTGTCTACAAAAATCGACACACGACAACGATCGGTTTGGACTTCCAAGGCTCCCGACTTACCACCGTTGTTAAGCAAGTCAACGATCTCGCGGAGCCCGAAGCAACCGAAGGCGCCCGACAAGTCGGATTCACCTTGTTGGTCGATGACTTCCGGCACGGCCGAGCCATCGCACTGGGAATTTACCACCATTTCAGCAGTATTGATGGCATTTTCCACCGTCGCGACAAGGGCTTCGGGCGTGTATGGTTTGGGAAGCATGTCGACCACGTTGTCGCAGTCGACGTACTCTGCGTAGGCTTTTTTCCGCAGCGTCGAACTGGCGACGACGGGGATTTTGGCGGTATCTGGGTTCTTCAAGAGCATGCAGCAGACTTCGTATCCAGTCGTTCCTGGCAACTGGTGATCGAGAATGATCAAATCGGGCGATTGCGTTTGGGCCGTTTCTATTCCCTCTTCGGCGGTGGGAGCCAAGAGCACGTGATAGCCGGCATTGCTTAGTTCGTTGTCGACCAGCCGCCGAATGGTGGCGCTATCGTCGATAATCAAGATAATTTTTTCTTTCATCACTTGGCCTCTTTAGATCCCGTTGGAAAACTCTGGCAACAACTGAAGAGATTCAAGAAGTCGCGTGATTGATGTTTCAGAAAATGGCTTTTTGACGTAGTCGACCGCGCCCAATTCACTGGTTTGCGCTTGGTATATTTCTTCGTCGCGGCTGCTGACCACCACGACAGGAGCATCGCAATAATTCCCGCTTTGGATGTCTGCCAGGAGCTCGAGTCCGCCTAAGTTTGGCATGTCGAGATCCGTGAACACGAGATCAAATTTACGTCGATTCAGTTCTTCGATTGCTTCGATTCCATCGCCGGCCTCAACCGTGACGAAGTTGTTCTGATGTAGGAACTTGGTCAAGACCTTGCGAGCGGTCAAAGAATCGTCGACCACCAACGCGGTCAGGCTATTATTTGATGGGTCGCTTGCAGCTTGGACGTCCATCCGTTCGGTAGTTTCCAGTTGGTATTCGTGACAGAATTCAATGATTCGTTCGGTGTCGAGGATGAGGACTTTCTCACCCGACCCTGAGAGCGTGACGCCGGAGAACAATGGATGGTTTTTGAGTAAATTCGGAAGTCGGCGAACGACGACTTCTTCGGGCCCTACCAGTTCATCGACACCCAGTCCGATTTGAGGTTGAATGACATTGAGGGGATCGTTGTCGTGCTGGCGACGCAAGTCGTTAGCGGCTCTGAGCACGAGGACCTCTTGATTGGCGTGGCTCTGTTTTCTTGAGAGTGCCGCCGACAGGGAGATCTTGTTGATGGGCCCCAAATTCGCATGTGAATTCTTGACGGCTGTGATGGATTGCATCGGGAGCGCGAAGAGTTGTCCGTTGCACCGGAAGACCATCACGTGCTCAATGCCAGTTCTCAACGGGATTAGCAAACGTACGGTGGTCCCCTGCCCCGCCACGGATTCGACTTCGATGCGGCCATGCAATTGTTCAATCGTCTTTGAAACGATCTCCATTCCCACGCCGCGGCCAGAGATTTGACTGGCTTCTTCTCGAGTCGAAAACCCAGGATGAAAAATGAAATTGGCCAGCTCTTCGTTGCTCGGTCGCTGATGCGGTGAAATAAGTCCTTTTTCAATGGCGCGTTTTTGAACGGCGGCGTGATCAATCCCATGGCCATCGTCGCGAACTTCGATGATCAACAGCTGCGCGTTCGAGCAGGCTTGGAGAACGACTTTGCCTGTCTCGGGTTTGTGGGCGCGACGGCGATCTTCTGGTGTTTGAATGCCGTGACTGACAGAATTGCGAATCACGTGCAACAATGACTCAAACAGTCGCTCCTGAGTTTCCTGTTCAAGCCCAACGTCTTCGCCGAAGAGTTCGATGTGAACGAGCTTGCCTTCCGATTTGGCAGCATCGCGAGCCGCTCGCTGCAATCGATGGAAAAGTCCCGAAACGGGGACTCGCCGCAACTGCATCAGCTCTTGGCGGAAGTCTCGGATGAATCGTGTGATCGAATTGTTGTCTTGGCTAACGGGTTTTTGAAGATCGCGCAAGCCATGGGAAACCGCTTCAATGTCTTTGGCGATTTCGGAGAAGTAGCAGGACGAATCCATATATTGACTGGCGGACCGGAGATCCGATCGGTCACCTGGATGGGGTTCGGAAACACTTAGCCGAGCCGAGCATCTGGCAAGCTCTTGATTGAACTCGTTAAATTCAACCACGTGGTTTTCTCGTCGATTCCGAAGGACCACCAGTTCTGCCAGCATGTCCATCAAGCGATCAAGTTGGGAGGCCCGAATTCGAATCGAGGCGTCATCGTTTGCAGAAAACTGACTGAACTTCGGTTGGTTGCTGGCTGCTTGGGCTGCCTGCGGCCCAGTCGAGGAATTGGATTCAGGTGGGTTAAGGGTGTTGGGAGTTGCATCTTGTCGTTGCAGAGAGCTGATTTCTGTCCGGACTTGATCGACCGTTTCGAATAAGAAGTCTGCGGTGATGGCGTCACTCGTCTCAATAAGCGTTTCTACGTCGTGTATGTAGGCGGCCAATTGGGAGAGCCCGACTGTTGCGGAGGCTCCTTTGAGCGTGTGCAGCTCGCGACAAAATTGTTGGATGGGTTCATGGTTGTCTGGGCAGCCTTCGGTCTCCATGGCGGCTTGCTCCATCGAGCCGACGCAACGAATGGCGTCGTCCAAGAAGGCCTCCAAGAGTTCTCGATCGGACGCTAGTTCGGCTTTGGCCGTTGCGTTAGCGCCAGGTTGTATTTTGGGATTCCGATTGAGCTGGGGCTGGGGAGTGGTGGCCAGCTGGGACTGGGGTGTCGACGAAGCAGCCGGCTCGGACGGCTCATGTGATTGCTCGGGCCCCGAGGAATGGTCGGCGGCCTCTGAGACCGCCGAAAGCATCATCTCGATTGCCGAATGGGAAGCGGGTGCGTCTTCGTCGCGGTCTTCCGATGGTTCGTCTTGTTCGTTCGCCGTTTCCAGTCCCGAGAACTCATCCCATTGGGTTTTGGGTTGATCATGGTTGAGATCACCCAATCCACCCTCGAGTTCAAACCATTGTTCGAGGGCGAATTGAGTGAAATGAACAACCTCTTGATTGTC
>JBLINZ010000462.1:0-5003 GCA_047639375.1 Mariniblastus sp.
GAGATGTGCTCAAAGTCTGGGTGGCAGAAATCGACGCAGAACGTCGGCGTGTTAAACTTACCGCGATCCGACCGGGAAGTAAAAAGCCCTCGAGCCGTCGTCCCCGTTCCAGCAGCGGAAATACTGGAACGGCTCCCAATGCCGGTGCCGATGGATCGTCGTCAGCCACAGCGGCATCGCCCGCTCACAAGGCTGGAAAGTACGGCACGAAATTCAGTGGTAACGCGAGACCAAATTCCGGTAGACGGCCAAACCAGCGGGGTCCTGGCAAGAACACACCGCATAAGTCGCACGTGCGTCGCTCGAAGCCCAAGGAAATCAAGCCCATTACTGACGAGATGCTAAAGGGAGACGCGCCGATGCGTTCGTTCTCGGATTTAGCTCAGTTTGTCAACAAAAAACCTGATTCCAAGAACAAGACTGGCGATAAGAAAGACAAATAACCTGTGTAGTGGGCGGGTTGAAAGCACGACGTTGGACCCGCCGCGCAGGCTCGGGTTTGCCAGTTCCGCCGGCCTCGCTAGGATAGCTTCGTCGGCAGCTCAAAAGCAGCCTGGGAACCAACACCGAATCCCGGATGGATTTTCGCCGACGATTGCCCGTTGTCCACCAGCGTCTACAATTGCCAAGCCAAGCGGGCGAACAACGGTTGGCGAAACTGAACAGAACCACGTTTTTGAGACAGATTTGATTCTTAAGGGATCAGCGAATAATACTATGGATTTCGAAGATAAACTCCAAAAAGCGATTCAACGCGGGCAAAAACGAAACACGGCCAGAGCGAATGCCACCAAAAAGGCCACCGAGACCAACGAGGATATTCGTAATCATCACAATGTTTTCCGTCTCAATTTGTCTGAGCATATCGAAAACAGCATGAACCAAATGGCTCAGCATTTCCCTGGCTTCGAATACGAAACCCTTTACGGCTCCAAGGGCTGGGGTGGGGCACTTTCCAGAAATGATATTGATCGTGGCCCCGATGGGCGTGCCGGGTCGTTCTTCAGTAGAATCGAACTGACCGTGCGGCCGCAAAACGAATTCAATGTGGTCAATATTGTCGGCAAAGGCACAATTCGAGACAAAGAGATTTTTGCCTGGAATCATTTTGAAGATATTTCTGAGGCCAAACAGGATTCCTTGGAACAAATGCTGGACAAGTGGGCACTACAATTCGCAGAGCAATTTGCCGCTCGTTGAAATTGCCCGCTCGTTGAAATTTGAAATCTTTTTCATTCGCAGCGACCTCCTTCGCTGATACACGGATTCAGTAAAATGTCTCAATCAAAACCTCATCGTGGTTTCTTTTCAATAGTCTTCAAAGTGATCATGCTCTTGGCCGTGATCGTTGTGGGCGGATACTTCATCCAACAGCAGCTGCTGCCGGATATTGACCCGGCATTGATCAAACCGGTCGAAATTTTGGACTCAGCCGGGGATTCATCCCCCGAATCCGAATTGGCCAACTTGCCTGCTGGGGCAATCACGAGAATGATCAGTCAATCCGCGATCGACGACGCCGAGCACCCGTTCGATCCACTCTTGGAGCTGGCCGCGGCCAGCATCAAAAAGATCGACGCTAATATCTTCGATTACAAAGCCACGATGGTGAGCCAGGTTTTTGCTGACGGAAAACTTCAGCCGGAAAAATACCTGCTCTGCAAAATCCGTCACCAACGGACCGTCGACGACAACGAGACTCCATTTTCTGTCTACACGTTGTTTCTCAAGCCCAAGGCGAACGCGGGCCAGGAGGCGATCTGGGTCAAGGGATGGAACGAAGGGAAACTCGTCGCTCATGCAAACGGGTTGAAAAATTTGATACGAGTTTATCTCCCGCCCGACGGTTCCATCGCGATGAAAGGTAATCGCTATCCGATTCGCCAAATCGGGATTCGCAACCTGCTGGTCAAAATGAGTGAGATTGGCAAGCACGATCGCGAGTATGGAGAATGCACCGTCACGCTGAAACGGAATGTCGAAATCAATGGATGCCAATGCTCAGTGTTGGAAGCCAAGCATCCGGTCAAGCGTGACCATTTTGATTTCCACATCGCCCGCATCTACATCGACGACGAGCGAAATATTCCAATCGCGTACGAAGGGTTCAGTTGGCCGGAAAAAGCAGGGGACGAACCGCCGCTGCTGGAGAAGTATTACTACACCGACATCGAATTCAACGTGGGTCTGAAAAACATCGATTTCGACCCCGCCAATGAAGAATACAACTACCCGAGATGGTAGTAGTCTTGGCAAGCTCGGCGGAGCCGATGTAGCAGGCACAGGCCCTGTGCCTGGCCTGTGCCTGCTACGGCCTATCGGCAATTGCTTATCGCAATACCGTTCAATGAAGACAACCAAGTAGCCGAACTCGCCAAGAGTTTGGGGAGTTCGCACCGATCTCGCGGCTCATTGAACGGTATTGAGGCTTATCGGCACCCATCGCCTCGGTGACTAATCCCCAACTACCCAACCTCATCTACTTCAAACCCAATACGCTCACACCCTGCTCAAATACGATGTCGGTTGGGATCCCTTGTTGATTGACTCGCTCAAGATCAGCCTTGAGCATTTCCCCGACAAACCCTTGATCATCGGCAAACTTGCGGGCCGCTTCGTAGTCGCCATTACCTTGCAGTCGCAAAATTTCATTCGAAAGCTTGGCGATCGCGATTTTCATTTTTGGAATATCGACCGTGTACCGACCGTCATCGTTTCTTGTGAATGCTCCTAGATCTTTGAAAAAGTTAAACCGAATCATGTTTGCTTTGCCGTGAGCACTACTGGCTCCGAATCGAACGCTGCGAAAAATCCCAGCCATGAACGTGACATAGTAATCCTCCAGTGTGCCTTCTGTGATCTCGCCTTTTTCAAGCAGCGTCGTGACCATGTAAAGCCCCAAAATATCGGCCTTGCCTTCCTCCAGCGCACTCGCACTTTCCCGCAACGCAGCCCGCACGCGTCCATTACCGGTGATCGTGTTTTTGATACCAAGCCCATGGGCGACTTCATGAAACATCGTGTTGGAAAAGAAAGCGTTGAACGTGATGTGTTTTCGCTGTTCAGGGACGATCAATAAATCGGCAATCGGAACCAAGATCTGATCGAACTTGGCACGCATCGAATTCTTCAACTGCAGCCTCCGAGACCCCTTCTCAAGCTGTACCTCTTCGTCATTGGGAAGGTTGATGGCAATGGTTTTAGAGCCGGAATTGCAATCGCCTGCGTAATAAATCACGTCGTAGGCGTTGAGGTCGGAGTTGGTGCCAGGCGTTTCCTGCTTGTATTTATCTTCCACAGGCAAACCCTTCTGAAGCTCCGGTAGCAACGCAGCGTATTTTGTCAATCGCTCACTCCAAGACATGTCTTTGATCAGCACGTAGCTCGAACAAGCCGTTTTGTATCCGTACAATTGATCTTCGTAATTCTCAATCGGACCAATCACGATATCGATTTCATTGTTCTTCATTTCCATCCAAGCGAAATCGCTGGGTTGATAATTGTCGTCCAACAAGGCTTCGGCTCGGGCAAGCAAGTAGGCTTTGAATCCAGGATCTTCCGCGAGCTTGGCGGCTTCGCGAAGTTTTTCCGCCGCGTTGCTAAACTCAGGCTTGAAGTACTCGCAATACTTGATGGCTTTGAGTTTCTGCTGGCCCTCGCCTTCCCAACGCACCATCGTGTACTGGCTTTTCAAGTCAGCATTGTCTTTCACCTGAGCTTCAAATAACTCCTTGGTCATTTCAGCTGGGTAGAAATTGGCCCCAGCCGGTTTAGCGGCAACTCCTGATAGAAAAGGCCGATTCTCTTGAAGCCGATCCCAAGGCCCATAGTTGATCAAGGTGTGGCGACGCAAAATCTCCGTCTGAGCCGGAGAGCCAATGTTGGGAACCTCGAGTTTGCTTCGGTCGCCGTAAGCTTGTTTCCAAAACGCGACGTCCATTTGCTCGGCGGCTTCAATCAACAACGGAATCATCTTTTTCTGATTGTCGCTCAGGTGGTCGAGGTTCGCCTCGAGCTTGACCGTCACGTAAGTCGTGAGTCCACTCGGATCATTGACCTTTCTTGCCTGGCCCAACAGCATTGGCGAAGCCAACAGTAACAGCAACGCCACCAACGTGACGTATCGAATTTGAATCAACATAAGAAGCCTTCAAGTTATAGACTTGGAAATCAATCGGATCACTTCACGAAAATCGCGAGTCGTTCGAAATCATTTTATCATAAAAAGAAGGCGTCAAAAAACGCTGGTCACAACGTGGAGCTGACACAAGTCACGTGTCAAATGGTGGTCTTGTATCGCAGTTGAACCACACCATTCGGATAAGTCATCGAATTTTCCAACGACAAATGAGCGTTGTCGTCTCGGTCCGCAAACAAGGGAATTCCACTCCCCAAAAGAATTGGCATGACCGAAATATGGTACTCATGGACCAACCCCTCGCTTCGAAACGCCTCTGCCAATTGCGTTCCGCCTACCAACCAGACATTTTTCATCTTGAGCGTCGTCACGTGATCGGCGAACTCTTCGATCGACTGCTGCCAAAATGTGACATTCGGATCAGGCTCGAGGGTCTGGCTCGTGCACACAAAACAACGCTTATTGGAATACGGCCAAACGCCGAAATTCAAGACTTGCTCATACGTCTTGCGGCCCATCACCATCGCGTCTTGAGAATCGCAAAACGGAGAATAACCGTAGTCTTCACCTTCAACATTGTAATGGTCAAGCCAATCAACGTCCCCATTGGCTCGCGCGACAAATCCGTCCAAACTCATCGCGACGTAATACGTAATGTAAGCCATGAAATTATCCTCGGTGTGCAAATGAGTGGGTGTAGGCTTCCAGCCTGTTTTTCACCCAGGAAAACGTGCATCAGGTAACTCACTTCGTTTAGCGATTAGCCGGCAACCGACAGTGACATCCGCGAAGCGGGTGCAGGCAAGGGCATCGACCAATATTGACGAGGCATCAACGAGGGCCTTTCATTGACGGGCTTGGTGAT
>JBLINZ010000463.1:0-4953 GCA_047639375.1 Mariniblastus sp.
CAAGGAACTGCTGGGATCAGGCGTTAAGATCCGTTGTTCGATCAGATTGCCTGCGTCGGCCAGCGATTGCCAACAAGCATCGTCCAGGTGACCGTCCAATTTCGGGCGTTCAGCGGCCAGTGGGCAGTTCAAAATGCCGACTGGGCTGGCATTCGATGGATCGAATCCTCGCAGACTCAGTTCGCGCTGGGCTCCGATTGAAATTCCTGCTCCGCCGAGATTACGATTGGTAATCAGACTTTTGAGGCGGTTTTCGTTGGCGAGTTTGCCATCCAGCCGACGAGTGATTTGGGCCTCCAACAGTTTGTACTGGGGTGACGCTGATAACTCAGGGTCTCGTTGACCAAGCTGAGAAAGAAATCGACTGGCCAATCTCAAACGATCGTCAAACAGGGCGGGGCGATTGAGTATCGGTTCTGGGGTGGGCTTCGTGGCCGTGTCTTCTGCGGGTTCGTTCAGTGCTTGGGCATCCGTGGGTTGGAATTCTGATGCCTGTTTGTCGTTTTCGCGCTCAAGCATCGCTTGCGAAGGCAGCCAAACAAGATGAGAGGCACCGTTGTGCTGAATCACTTGCGCGTTGCTTGAAAACTTCGTACGTTGTTTTTCTGAATCTGCAAGCTCGCCGCTGCGTTGGAGTTGTCCACTTTTGAGCCGTTCGAGAAACTCAATCTGCCCAAATTCATCACTGGCATAATATTGGGCCAGCCAAGTAAGGGAGGCGGGTGCGAACGCGTGTTCAGGCCAGAGTGCGACCGAAAGTGAGGCAGTGTTGGCCGCCAATTCCGTCTTCCCGTCTTGAATGTAGCGTTCTGTCAATTGCATCAACCACACGCCTGCGACGTCTTTGTCCATGGTGAGCGCGAACGATTGGACTTGCTGTCGCCAAATGGTTAAGTCTTGCGGCTTGCGTAACTCAAATTTCGAAAACTGTTCGAATTTCTTGTGTTTGGCATTGGCGTTCTGGATCATTGTCAGGTTGCCGCGTCTGAAGGTATCACCCGCGCGAGAGGGGGCGTCGTTGCGAGGATCCAATCCGGACAATAGATCTCCGGAAGACATTCGATTCCGGTTCGTAAAGTGCGTGACACGATACTTGCGCGCGTGTGGACTGGAAACGGGTAGGCCGAGGAGGCCGCGGCTGACGGCGATATGATCTTCGAGCAGCATCCCCATCCGTGGCAGGAGGCGACTAGGGTCAAGATCAACCGTTCCGGTCGGATCAAGGATTGCAAGCCGATCGACTTTCCATGGCTTCAAGTTCATCTGTTCAAGTTGAATCGGAAACGCTGAATCGTCATTGGCAAGCCGGATGGCTTCCTTCAATAGCGTGATCGGGTTCGCCAGCGGGGAGTCCGACGAGGAAGTGAAGATGTGTCCCGAGTTACATACGAGCACATTTGGGCGAAGTGTCCGGAGGGAGCGCACCGCTTTCTCTAGCACTCGCTGATAGTGTTGCTCTGCTGTTTCGTCGGAATCTGAAATGTGCTGTTGATTGAGAAACGTGGTGGAGACACTCCCCAAACGCTCAGTGGCCTGGATCGCGAGCTGATTCGTTGGTCCTGAGCCGGCGAGTACCATCGACGCACAGATTCGATTTTCTTCCGCGGCGTATTTCGAAAGGATTTCGAGGGGCAGCGATTGGGCGTCAGGGCCAACGCAAACGATCGCTGCTCGCTGGTTCTCGCCACGTTGCAGGTCCCAATCCTGGCCGCCATTTTGGGTGGCGATGATGGAGCCAAATTCCCCCACGGCCCAGCCGTGGTTTTCGTCCGCAAAAAAGACCCGATTGAGTCGTGTCGTGATTGGCGTTCGTTGAGCCGTCGTTTCGCCCGTCGTTTTGTGGTAGCAAAACAGCAGCGATCCAGGATTGCCGGCAAACCAAAGTTTGGCAGGAGTGTCGGTGATCGTTCGAAAGTCGAATTTCGAAACGAGATCGGTCGCATGGGAGTCAAGCACATTGCGCCAGGATAGTCCACTGTTTTCTGTCTTGAGAAACGTGCCATTTTCTCCTACTGCGAATCCGAGTTGGTCGTCGACCATCTTGATGCTCGAGACCAAGGCGCCAGGATTGTCGAGGACCACTGAGTGTTCAGAAACGGTTTGTCTCAAAACTCCTAGTTTTCCGTTGTAGTCAACCGTGACAAACCCATGCTTGGTCGGTTCCGCGTCCAGCCAGTCCGCGGCCCCTGCTTGGGGATCCACGTCGTCGGAATTTTGTTGACTCGACCAGGACTGTCCACCGTCGGAAGTGAATACGATCCCAGATTGAAACAGGTTGCCTGATTCCCCGATCGCCCAGCCATGACTTGGGCTAGTGAAATGAATTCGATTGAATCGCGGAACGACAAGATTGCCAACCGACTGCCAAGTGACCCCTCCATCGCGGGTCCGCATCATCACGGCGCGTGAGCGGCCGACGTAAGGAACTTCGTAACCGCCTGCGACCCAGCCGTTTTTAGGGTCGACAAAAAAGACGGATTCGAATCGACAGCTGTAAGGCTCTGCACTGTTACGTCCATTGGCGATTCCCGTCGACTTTGTTCGAATGCCCGATCGCATGTTTCGAATCTTTTGATTCAGTGACATCCCGTTGTCGACGAATTCGGGGACGTGTGAAATTTCAGCCCACGTTTCCCCACTGTCTGAGGTCTTGAGGATGACGCCTTGGGCACCGACCGCCCAACCTTGGTTGGCATCAATAAAGAAAACGTCCGTCAGTTCAGACTCCAGCTTCCACGATTTGGGGAGCTGCTCCCGTGCGATATCTTGATCCGCATGAGAAGGGGTACCTGTGATCAACGTGACCGCAAAAACGACCCAAGCCAGGGCTGCTGTTCTGATTGTTGGACCTTGCATCGAACCGCCGTTCCACCGTTAGTAGGGATGAATTTCGCGGCCGAGTTTAGCAGGATGGCCGTTCGCCAGCCAGAGAAAGAAAGCGTTCACGATTTGGCTGAATTGGGTTTGTGAGATTCAATGCATTAATCCCCGATACGCCAAGTGCTAGCACGGCCAACTTGAGTCAAACTGACAGTAAAACTGGGAAAATGAACAAAAACACTGATGAATTTGTCTTTGTTTGCAGTTATTCAAATATCAGATGTAAGCCAACGAATCTAAGTCAGTCGTTACGACGTAACAATAGAAAAGTTTTGGATTTGGTGGGCGTGTGACCTGAGGTGTCACTGGCCCAGCAGATATTAAGAACAGAGACGAGTGGGAGACGAAAGTCTCACACAAGACAACACCATCGCAATAAGGAAAATGCAATGTTAGTTTTAAGCCGAAAGAAGAATGAGCAAATCTTGATTGACGGAAATATCTTGATTGAAGTTCTGCAGATCAGGGGCAACACCGTTCGCTTGGGGATTTCAGCTCCCAGCGACGTCAAGGTCTTGCGTGGTGAGTTGAAGCCATTTGGCGCCCAAATCATCGACGCGGAATTGAGCACCACGATGCCGGTTGCGTTTGCTAGTTAGTGTATTCCAGATTCGCGAACTGATTCAACGCAATTGATATCAGTCAAATCGTTTTTCAACTGAGTCGATCTTCGATCACCGTGATCATTCTCGATTGCAGTGGGAAGCAGAGCAGCATCAGCAGGACGCCAGCTGCGGCCACGATCAGGCTGATTTTATCAGGGGCAATGAAGAAAACCGTCAGATTTAAGAAAATGGCGGCCTCAATCAGGCTGAACCGAATCAACGTTTCGGTCATCAATGAATTGGCCATTGCCAGCACGGAGTCTTTGAGATCGTCTGATTTAAGCGGTGCGGCGGCGAACATTGAGGGTGCCACGACGGAAAGTGCAAACAAGGCGGCTGCGGTGACAGCGGCCATCAGTGTCAAGAGTTTGACAGGCGTTTTGTCTTGCCCAGAATTAAGAACGCAAACGATCGCAGCGAACACGAGCACGCCCCCAATCAAAGCACCTGCCACGAGTTGGGTGATTTGAAGTTTGGGACGAAGACTTGAGATTTGTTCGGGGGTCAGCATTGCAATCACTCCGGCGTCGTGAAAAAGAACTGCCAAGCCAGTGAGACTTTGGCTTTGAGCGCGACTAGCTGTCCAGTTTCTTGCCAATTTTTTCGACGAACTTCGCGGCCAGTTGGGGGTCATCTTTGGCCACCAAGTCGTCGATCGTTTGTTGCTTAACTTCCAGTTTGAGCAAATGGCCTTCCAAGCTCTTCCAATACTTCTGGCGTTTCTTGCCTTCGGATAGATAGAGCTCGGTGATGATCTCTTGCGCCCGCTGAAGCGAGATTGATTCACGATTGTCGTAATAACTACGAATGATGTTTTGTTGGTGTTTTGTTCTTTCAGCCACGGATAATTCTCAAGGATTCGAAGGTAAAAACGAACTGGAACACATGGATTGCAAATGCGTCTGCATCGGGTGTAAATCGGCACAATTGGAGCGGGATCGTGATCAAACTTTGGTCCCACCAGATATGTCGATTTTAGCGGCTGGTATTTCGTTTTTCTAGCAACACACGAAAATTGACCTGCTGGCCTTCAGGCAGGCTTTGGAATCGGGAAAATAGACACGACTAGACAGTTGGTGTGGGCCGGTGGGCGAATCGGAAAGTTATTTGGCAAAGCATGCGACGAACCAAGGTTGGGGTCACTGAACTTGCAAATAGTCGCTAAGTTTGGAACGTCTGCGGCGCGAGCCAAGTACGATAGAAGTGGCTCAGGTTGTGTGCCTCATGGGTGCGTTTAAGCCAGGGTGCCTTCGGGCTCAATTCGTTTTTTAGACCGTTGGTACGGTCGATTTTCATCCTTAGATTTGATCTTCAAGTTTGAGGCCTCAGTTTTTTCGATTCTATTTTTTGATCCATCAAGCGGCGACATGTCGATTCAGTGTCCTTCATGCCAACAAGAACTTTCAACCGATGGTGTGATGCCGCGGTTTTGCAGTGCGTGCGGCAGTCCGTTGGTCGACCCTGCAGA
>JBLINZ010000464.1:0-4942 GCA_047639375.1 Mariniblastus sp.
AGGTAGAGTTGGTTAAGGGGAACCTCACCGTCCCCAGATCAACTACCAACCAAACACCTACTCCCCTCTCCCCGCAAATTCGGACGAATACGTACTGCCACGTGATCAAGCCAAATCCGAATTTGCGGGGAGAGGGGTTGGGGGTGTGGGGATTCAACGTCCAGAAAAAACGATAAACCCAATCGCATCCGCTCGACTTCGTCAGCAAATAGCTAACCAATCCCATAGATTGATCCCGACGCGACTAAGAGCCCGACAATTCGGCGTTGAGATTCAAGTACGATCAAACACAAGGTCTTCAGCCGATGGTTCAGTTCACTCACCAAACGAGAACCTGTCAATTGAATTCCTTCGTGCCCACGGCGGCATCAAAGAAGGTCAGCTAGTCGATGAGTTTTGATTCGCGTTGAAGCCATGCCGCGAGTGCGTTTGCAAACAACGTAGGCTGGACACGTTGCCCGTCATCCGCGCCGACTCGCTCGGGCGAAAGCACCCATCCAACTCCCCGAATTCGGTCAGTCCAACGCGTGCAATCTCGCTCGCTCTAGGAACAAGGCAGAGCCTCGCAAAACCCAACGTACGGCCAATCCCCCGCGGACCGATGCTTTAATGAGCGTGATCGCCCCGCAGCGCCGAACAAGGCATATCCCCAACATCTGGCACTTTCGTCTAGCAATCTTTTCGCTTCAAATCGCCCGAATGATTTGCAACCGATACCACCCACGCGGTAAACTGTGGGTTGCGGACGAGTAACTTTCTACGATCTATTTACTTCGGCGATTTTGACGCCTTTCCAAGACCACATCAGGAAACCAACCATGCTTCGTGTTTTGATGCTAATTCTTTTTGCCGGCTTTACCGCTGGTTGGGCGAGCGATTCCGTTTGCGCCCAAGACGACAACGGATTCAAGTCACTTTTTGACGGCGAATCACTCAAGGGCTGGAAAGGGAACGACAAATTTTGGCGAGTCGAAGACGGCGCGATCGTCGGCGAATCGACAGAAGAAAACAAAGTCGACGTGAATCGGTTCCTCGTTTGGGAACAGGGAGAAGTCGATGATTTTGTACTGAAACTAAAATTCAAAGTCTCCGGGACCCCACGGGCCAACAGTGGCGTCCAATTTCGCAGCTCGGTCTTCGAGAACACACCCGATCGACTGAGCGGCTACCAAGCCGACATCGATCGCTCGGGAAAGTACATCGGCATCCTGTATTCAGAACGCACCGGACGCGGAATCCTTTGCCAGCGTGGCCAAAAAGTCACCCTCCGAGGCAACAAGGACAAAGACGTCGAGCAAGCTGATGACGCCGCTGAGCTCCTGAATAAGATCGACATGGACGGCTGGAACGAAATGGAAATCTCCGCCAAGGGCAATCATCTAGTCACTAAAATCAATGGCAACGTAACGTCAGATGTCACCGACCTGGACGCCAAGCAATTCCTACGCCAAGGATTACTTGGGTTTCAGATCCACGTCGGGCCGCCGATGAAAATCGAATTCAAAGACATCATGCTCAAGCGTTTGCCGCTGACTGGCACCAAGCCAGATGAACAGCCGAAAAAGGTCGTCTTCATTGCCGGTACGCCAAGCCACGGCTATGGTGCTCACGAGCACAACGCCGGCTGCTTGCTACTGGCCCAAGGGCTCGACGCGGCCGCCGCCGAGATGGGCTTGCCTGTTGTGACCACCGTTTACAAAAACGGCTGGCCTGCCGATCCCACGGCACTCGACAATGCGGACACCGTCGTCGTGTATTGCGATGGAGGCGGACGACATTTCTTGCACCACAACGGTGAAGCGTTTGAGGACATCATGCGACGCGGCGTTGGCTTGGCCTGTATTCACTACGGGGTCGAGATTCCGGTCGGCATGTCGGGACAGCGATTCTTGAATTGGATTGGCGGCTACTTTGAAACAGATTGGTCCGTCAATCCACACTGGACTGCGAAATTCGATTCGTTTCCAGAACACCCCTGCACCAACGGCGTGAAACCATTTGAGATTAACGACGAGTGGTATTACCACATGCGTTTCTCCGATCAAATGACACGAGTCGTGCCGCTCTTGTCAGCCATCCCTCCCAAGGAGACATTGTCTCGACCGGACGGCAAGCACAGTGGCAACCCTCACGTTCGCAAGGCAGTCTTGGAGGACAAGCAACCCCAGCATTTGTCTTGGGCGTTCACACGCGGCGATGGCAAGGGCCGCGGATTTGGCTTCACAGGTGGACACTTCCATAACAACTGGAAAGAGGACAATTTCCGCAAGCTTGTTCTCAACGCGATCGTTTGGACCGCTCATGTCGAGGTCCCAGCCGATGGAATCGCATCTGCCACGCCAACCGAAGATGATCTCTCCGCCAACCAAGACTATCCCGACAAAGCCCCTGGCAAGAACCCAAAAAAGCTTGGCAAGAAAGCCAAGAAAAAAGTCGCGACCAACTGAGTCGAGACTTAATCATTTTTGAACGTAGCTTGGGCACTTTTGCCCAAGCTAGTTTGAAGCATGGCTGGGGCACTTTTGCCCAAGCGAGTCGGCGTGGATCACGGGCAAGACACCCATCCTACCGGACATTCTTGAGCGTCTCGGTCAAGTCAACTTGGACAGCGTCGCCCCAGAGTGCTTCCAGACTATAAAACTTGCGAGTGTCTTCGTCGAAAAGATGGATGACCACGGTGCCATAGTCGAGCACAATCCACTTGCTGTCGTCATAGCCATCGATGTTCATCCGCTTGTCGTTCAGCTCTTTCTCAAGCGTGTCATCAATCTCTTCGCTGATCGCATGAAGCTGACGACGGCTGGTTCCCGTCGCGATCACGAAATAATCGAAGATCGCTGTTTGTTTGGACATATCCAGAACAACGATATCGGTCCCGCCGTTTTCCCCGGCGGTCCGCGCAGCGGCCAACGCGAGCATTAAACTTCGCTCGGGATTGACCCGGGTGTGGGCGGCGCCTGAGATCTGATTCTCTTCGCCTTGATCGTCTTGTTCGATCGGACTTTCGTCAGTCACGCAAGTTTCCTGAAAATTCATGGTCATCGCTGGCTCAAACGGAAAGGAAGCTGCCTTTCTGAACGCTTGATCGCTTCAGCTCGCTGGCAACATTGTAATTCTCTCAGACGCTTTCACCAACCGGAGGGTTCGCCGGAATTGTCACGAACCCCGAATTACAAGGGTAAAGCCAATAAAATCGAGAGCGTTATGAGGGAACAGGCGGTCGCGATCACCAAAGAACTGGCCGCGAGATCGGGATCGGACCTCATTTGCTCGGCCAACACGCAGCTAGAAACCGCCGTCGGGACAGCGCATAAGATCAAGATCACGGTCAACTCGATGCCTTCGAGCCCCATCGCTCGGCCGATCAACCACCCCACCATCGGACAGAATACGTTCTTAAGAGCCGTCGCGAGCAAGGAAGATCCCCAATGCCCGCGGACCGAAATCGACGCCAGCTGACTTCCAATCCCGACCAATGCCATCGGAAACGCCGACGCCCCCAAGACTTCACACGTCCGCTCGATCGCGATCGGAATCCTCCAACCCAGCAGCTGCACAGAGATTCCGGCTAGGCACGCCAGCAGCAGGGGATTGGTTATCATGTTATAGCCGATGGACCGCCACGAAAATCTGGCTTCGGTTTGTTCGTTGTAAACCGCAAGCACGGCCACGGAGGCGGTATTGTAAAAGATCACGACCGGTGACAACGCCACCAACACGGCCGATTGAATCTGAATCCGCTGCTCAGCCGCCAGCCCAGCGGTCGCGAATAGCACCAAGGGTAATCCAATGAAGGCCAAATTCCCCCGGAACCCAGCTTGGATCAATGCTCCCCGCGAAGCATGCTTGGTCTTAAAAACGGCTGCCACGCCCCAACCAACGATCGCCGTTGCGACTGACGCTCCGAACAGCGTAACCATGAACCGATTCGCCAACCCGGTCCCCGTCGGAGCCCCACCGAGCTTGTAAAACAGGAACAAGGGCAAAGCGAAATAGTAGGCAAACCGATTGAACGCTTGCGTCGTTTCTTGTGTCAGCCAATTCTTTGACCGAAGAATCATCCCCAGCCCAATTACGGCAAAAATCGGCACGAGGCTATTTAGAATCTGCATGTCAAAAGTAGGTTGGAGGCCAAAGACCATTCGTGAGATCAGCAATTCGTTGTCGCCAATACCAATCGAATCAACGGCCTTCACGTCGAGGCCGCGACATAGAAATTGTCTGGACTCTCATCTTAGACCAAATTGCACGATTCAATAACAGCCAAACATGTTGTTTTCTATCAATCTGACGTTGGCCAATACACGGCATCGATCATTCGAATTCAGCGAGCTCGTCTGTTGCGATGGCTGACATTCGTCAGGAACTTCAGCTTGCAATCCAACCGGCATCGCAACTTGAATCGCATCTTCTATCTCCGGAATTAACTAGACAGGCAGCCAAACCATACGAAACTACGTCGAATGTTAAAAGAATAATGCCGCCAATATCGTGAATTGAAAAGTCGATCGACTAAAATTGCTTGAATATTGACGCCCCTACCCAACTGTTAACTCAGGCAACCCCAAGGTGACTTGCATTCGGGGTCTAACCCTTCAAAATTAGTCAAGAACGTTTCGAACAACACCAGGCCTCAATTCGCTAGGCGATGCAAAACCTATGCAAGACATTCTCATCGAAAAACCTTACCGGTTCACGCCACCGTTCAAGTGGCATTGGCCCCAGCGCCTGTTGACCATGTCTGGCCAACACAAACGGCTCCTCCGCAAAGAGCATGGCGTCATCGATCATGAAGTTCGGAACGCTGACCGTATCCGAGAATCGCTCAAGGCAGGGCATGGCATCATGCTGACGCCCAACCACCCGCGAACCGCAGACCCCATTGCGATGTATCATCTGGCCAACGAAACACCCTGTTCACTGTACACCATGGCCAGTTGGC
>JBLINZ010000465.1:0-4935 GCA_047639375.1 Mariniblastus sp.
CCCCGCTAAACCCCAAAAAAGCAGGCCCAATAGGAAGTCAATCGCCCGTACGCCGAAGCGAACTCTGCCTATCCCTGCATTGTTGTTCCTGCATTGTTGTCCTTGCATTGTTGTCCTTGCATTGTTGTCCTTGCATTGTTGTCGTGAGAGTTAGGTGGTTGTTGAAATCGCCAACAATCGACCGGTTTTTGACTTGAATGTTGAAATGGACGCCGACGCCCGTATTCAACACCGAGCTTAAATAGTCCTCTATCCCTTCGGTAGCAAAACCAAAGTTTCTTGCCGAATTGTACTGCTCGCAAAAGCCATCCTGTTAGTGCACAGAATCTGCAATACAAAAATAACACGAGATCATCACGAGATCCGGCGGCGAAAACCCGCGTCCAAATGTTTGACAACGACCCAAATTGCGGCCAAAATATTAGGCGTTGAGGATTGAAATTCCCTATCAATAAGTTGAATGTCCATTTAGCACGATTTGTTTTGGTAACTGCGATGAATCAACCACCTATACAAAACCGAAATCCGGCGGCTCTTGTCGGTCTCATCTTTGCCGGTATCGGAGTCTTTGGCTGGCTGGTAGTCGTCGCGTTCCTAGTCGGCTACCCTTATTCCGATGTCAGTGAATTCGAGGAATTCGTTCGCTTTGTTCGCAATGTTGTTGTCCTTGGATTTGGAGGCGGCATTAGCGCACTTTTCTCCATCATCGGCGTCATCTTCAGTTGCATCGCCGTCTCGCGACGACAGCAACAACCTAACATGGCGCGACTTGGTCTCGTATTGAGCTTGGTGGGGATTGCCGCGGGTGTGTTCGTTGTCCTTTGGCGATTCATTGTGTTTAACTCAGTGTAATTCTTGGTTAGCACGTCCACTTATCAGCCCCAACAACTCATACCTTTGCTGCGTCGCGTATCAAACCACCCATTCTTGGATAGGTCTGGCTCATGGCCCGATTCGTCGTCCTTGGTCGATTGCATGTGGCGGTTGCGAATCGGCCAGTTCTGTCCCCAGCAAAAAACGAAGGATTAGTGCGGCATTTCGGTGTGCGCTACGGGCAACCTGAGAGCCCTCAGATTCCCAAAACCGTGTAGGATCGATAGCCAATTGAGTCCCGCTGCAGAGAAATTGACCGGCACGAGCATCTCAGGACAAATCCGGTTGGGACAAATCTGGTAGTGGGACAAATCTGGCGGCGAAAATTGCGGCCAAATGTTTGACAACCGCCCAAATTATGGCCAAAGTATTAGGCCGTTGTGGATTAAAATCCCTGTCGGTAAGCTTCCTTTTTGACCAAAGTACTTTCCAAGTTTCAACGGAGTTTTGAAAAGCCCGCTTCGTTTTTAACCAAACAACAACTTCCGGGGGAATAGTAATGAGCCAATCAGGAACAGCGAAACCAAAATCGAAAGTTTTACTAATCATTGGACTGGTCTGCATGGCCATCGCCTTGATCGGAACTGTTCTCGGATACATGGGGTTGTCCTCCGTGCAATCTGGGTTTGGTGAAATGGCAGATCAAATGGGTAGTTTGGACGAAAACGATCCCAATCGGTTCGTCGAGCCGTTGAATGTTCCTGGCGAGACGGCTTGTCAGTTGGATGTCAAGGACTACATGATTTGGGCGACCCAACCCGCCGATGCGGCAACCGAAAGTGTTGATTCGTCGGATGGAGCAGACGCGGATGAAATGGAAGACGAATTTGGATTCGATGCGTCCGAGTTTGAGTCGGTCGTTTACAACGGCCCGGATGTCACTTGGACTGTCACGGGGCCTTCGGGCGATGAAGTCATAGTCGATACCAGTTCGTACATGAGTTCGGGTGATCAGATTACAGTAGGCGGGTTTAGTGTCATCGAAGCGGGTGAGTATACGATTGCCGCCGAATCGGACGGCGATTTTGCTGGCTATGGTTTTAAGGTGTGGGATGACAATACGGCACAGCAGGTCGAAGAATTTGGTACGAGCGCTGGCAAGACAGCCGGTGGTGCTTTGCAGGTGATCGGTGGATTCTTTTCCACCTGTTTTTTCGGGCTGATTGGATTCATTTTATTGATCATTTTCGCGGTCAAAAAATAGCCAGCGGTTCATGCCAAACTCGATTGCCATCTTGCTGCTCGCAGCGACGTTTGCGGCAGAGCGTCATTGCGACCAACGTCGTAAGGACTTGGTCGCGTCGCCGTATATCAACCATCCAATTGCGGTCGCCACTGTTTTAGCAGCCGCAGGAATATGGAGCTACGTCTCGATTGACACGTTCTGGTTCGTGGTCGCAGACCAGTTTAAGCCTACATTCCCAAAAACTCATACCTTTTCTGGGACCGCGAAAAAACCACCCTTTTTTGCTCGGTCGTTTAACAACTCATACGATTGTTAAGGCGGTTCTGACGTCCTATCAAACGTCTGATTCGGGTTTCTGGGACACTGAATCGCCGATTTGGCCGTTATGGTCATTTCCATCCCCATCAATCTATCGTTTGGCGAACGAACCAGGAGACCTCCATTTGAGCGAGATCGGTGTCATAATTAGATGAGAAGGGACCCTTAGCTTTTCCTGGGACCCTACCGGTCATGGCCTTCGCGCCCGGACGCGCAAGTGTGGAGCACGCCAACGTTAAAATAACCGGACTTTGCAATCGGATAACCTTCGGAAAGGTCGTCGTAGACAGCAGCCGTGGCGAAGCTCTGCCCGTGAATCGCAACGTCCAACTCGGGAATCAGAGCCGTTTCCGGCCTGTCCGCAGAGAAGAACGTCACATTCTCGGGCATCCTGAGCGTCCGAGTCATCTTGTTGGCAGCGTCGTGATTACCGGAGATTAGATACAACGGAATATCAGCTGCGTGGATGAATTTAAACATAGATTGCTTTCGTTACTGTTTGCTCGCCTCCGTCGCATCGAGAAATAATCGACGGATGTTTGTCATTCTCCTAATACATCCCCATTGCCTTAAATGCCGCGGCTTTGGGGTCGCCGTAGAAGACGGGGGCGACGTGTTCCATGATGTCGCCGCTGACTTCGAGGAATTGACGTTTGTTCTCAATGGGGACAAGAGCGCGTTTGACGCCGTTGTCCATGGCCAGTTGAAGCGGCTCGGTGAACCATCGCGATCGCAGGCAGCGACGGTCAGCTCCATCGAGTTGGACTTCAAACATCGAATTAGTGGTGGGGTCAGAGCTACCAAGAAATGGTTGGTTTTCTGCCACAACTGGGCTCACAGATCTCCCATAAGTGTTTTGGCCGCCCATCGAGTTTCAAATTCCCGTAAGAGAATTCAAAACACCCAAAAGCCGTCGGGCAAGAGGTTTTCAGCACGAGTTGATATGAGCTGTTTCCCACCGCGGCGTTGACTCGAGTCGAAGCCTATACGGGTCAGCTTCAATTCGGCACGCAGCCGCAGGTTGAGGTGTGTAGTCAATCGGATAGGCCACGTCACCAGAAATAATCAATTCGCGCAGCGGTCGCGATGATGCCACGATTCGGCCAGCGCGCTCATGAGGGCGTGTCTCTAGCTCCAATCGACCGAAGCTGCGAACAGTGCCTGGGATTCCAACGATACCTGAGCCGAGTTGTGCGCGGCGGGTCCAGTATTGTATCTTCGATGACTTCACGGCGACCCGCCGACATGGATTTCGGCTGGAGAGTCCGAATTTACCAAGATTTGTCCAGATTCGCGGCAGGTTTCTTGAGTGGCGGCGGATAAAGTATGTATGAACGATCAAGAACCGCAATTTGAACTTGCTGAGCCCAACTTTCTGGCGTTGCTGGTGAAGTTTGAGCCTGCTCTTCGGGCGTATGCTCGTGGTCTCGTTCCGGACTGGGATTTGGTGGACGAGGCGTTGCAAGAAGCCAGTGTGACGATGTGGCAGAAGCGAAGTCAGCTGGAGAGTGCGGATGGTTTCGTTCCTTGGGCCAGAGTCATCCTGCGGTTCAAGTGTCTGCGGCAGCTGGAGAAGTTGCGTTCGCGACGCCCGCTGTTGAGTGATGAGTTGCTCGAAAAGGTCGCTGAGCGAAGTGAACGCCGACCGGTGCAAGAGCTGAATCGAGGCGGGCAAGCACTCCACGCGTGCCTCGATCAGTTTTCGGCAGAGCATCGGGAGTTATTGCTGGCTCCGCATAGTTCAACCTACACGATTGTTGAACTTGCAGGGCGCCGAAAAAAGTCGCCGAACGCGTTGTACAAGTTGCTGGGGCGGCTGCGCGAACAGCTCGCCAATTGTGTCCGACTCAGAGTGGCTGCGGAGGTACCTCAGGGATGATATCGAACGAACTGATTCAGCGTTACCTGACGGGGCTTGCCACTGAGGACGAAGTGCGGGAACTCGAAGCTCGTCTGACCAATGACGACAAGCTTTTGGATGAGTTCCTGTTTCAGGCAGAAGTCGACACACATCTGCGACAGGAAGCTCAGTCTGCCGTGACGCCAGTTGACATAGCGAATCAACCGATTCCACATTCCACGTCGATTTTCTGGAAATGGGTGTCCGGTGCTTCAACGCTGGCGGCGACAGTTTTGCTCTCGCTGACGATTCTTAACTTTTCGCAGCAGCAAACAGCGATGGCGTATCCGTCGCTTGGACATTTGACTGTCGAAGTCTCCCGTACCGAACACAACATCTGGGCGGCAGCGGCTGACGGCGATCTGAATGCAGTCAGCCGTGAGCTTGAAAACCACGTGTTCGTCAATGCGAAGGCAGAATGTGGACTGACTCCTCTGCACGTCGCGACTCTGTTCGATCAGTTGGCGCCCGCCCGACTGTTGCTTGCCAGTGGAGCGGATGTGTCGCTGACCGATGCCGAAGGGAATACAGCTCTGCACATGGCAGCTTTCCTGGGACGAACGGACATTGTCAGTGTGCTTTTGAAATTTGGAGCAGATCCCGCCGTTCGCAATCATCTCGGATTCAACTCCGTGGACAACGTGGCCATCAAGTGGAG
>JBLINZ010000466.1:0-4921 GCA_047639375.1 Mariniblastus sp.
AGTCAAGAAAATTGTTTTTGTATTCCGAGGTAGCTGCCCTCCCCAGCGGAGCGCCAGGTGAGGCGTCAGGCATTCCTGATTTTAGACCCCGGAACCCGATGCCCAGAATTGACCGTTTTCGATCCCAGAGACACAACCGTCACATTGACGTTACGGAGAATCATGACGACTTAAACCACCGCTTAACGGACCTCAACTCTAACAACTCGGTAAAACACGAGGATTCTCTCATTCGCAACGCCTATGGGTTCCATTAGCAGAAGCCTATCGTAATTCCGCAAACATCAATATCTGATCATCAAGCGGGCATTTAAAGCGGCATCCAAGACACTTCAAATCGTCTCCAGAATTGTCAACATTTTTTTGATAACACCTTGCCTGGTGGTTTCGAATCGTCTGACTTGGTCCGGTTGGGTAACTTATCACACGGTGTTGCGACGCCCGAACCTCCGCCTAAACTCAAGCCTGTCTTGTCCCGCGTGTTAGCGAGTTGTCCGATGTCTAATTTCCAGTCAGCGTCCGTTTTCCTTCAGCAAGAATTCGCTCTACCGGCCCGTAGTCGCGGATTTCATTTGATCACACGTGAGATCGCAGAAGCCATTCCGGAGCTGAACCAAATCTCGGTTGGGCTCTTACACGTTTTCATCAAGCACACGTCGGCGGGGCTTACGATCAACGAGAACGCTGACCCCGACGTCCGAGTCGACATGGAAACGGCGGCCAACCGAATCTGCCCAGAGAGTTCGCCCTTTATCCATACCTGCGAAGGGCCCGACGATATGCCCGCCCACGTCAAGGCGTCGCTTTTCGGGTCAAGCGTCACGGTCCCGATCTGCGACGGACGCTTGACGTTGGGAACTTGGCAAGGAATTTACCTGTGCGAGCACCGCAATCAGGGCGGTCGGCGACGGATTGTGTTGACGATTCACGGTTCACGCGAGTAGCCAAGTCGCGTCAATCTCAACTGCCCGCGACTCCATCCCGGGTTCTCCTGGCCTAAACCCCGATCAACACCGCGTTTAAATTGGTAGCTACTGATCGCTGCCCAAACGTTATAATCGTTCTTGAACTCAGTATTCCCAATCTTCAAGGCCTTCGAACTTTCGATTGAGCAAGTCTTATGGAACGCTTTCCAATTAAAAATTTCCTATTTGGAATCGCCGGAGCCGTGATTGGCGGAGCCGTGGCCTCCCTCGTCTTCTACTTCGTCGCCCAACAGGGTTTTTATATGGGCGCGATCCCGGGAGCAGGCATAGGAATCGGGTTTTCCATGGGGGCTCGCAAGCGTCACCTGGCTTTCGGATTGACGAGCGGAATCATGGCCCTCGCCATTGGATTATTGTCTGACTGGATCCTGTTTCCCAATGCAGATAGTTTCTTTGAGCATGTGGCCGGAATTGACGGCTGGGTGACTTGGGCAATGGTCATTCTTGGAACGGTGCTGGGATTCCAATTTGGGATCGGACGCGACTACCCCCCTGCCCTTCCCTCTCGTTCCAACCAAGCCAATTCAAATCGCGCGTAATTCGCCCTCCCAGGTTTTGACGACTCGTGGCCTCGCCCCGCTTCAGAATCAATCTCCCCGAATTCACGATCCAGCAGATCACCGTTCATGAACAACGCTCCCACCATGGCACAAGGCCAAGACAACTCGACGGACGTCATTCGAATTTCTGGGGCCCGCACCCACAACTTAAAAAACATTGACGTCGAGATTCCTCGTGACCAAGTCGTGGTAGTTACCGGTCGAAGCGGCAGCGGCAAAAGCTCATTGGCTTTCGATACGCTTTACGCTGAGGGACAGCGGCAATACATCGAGAGCCTCTCAATTTTCTCGCGGCAGTTTTTCAATCAACTTCCTCGAGCGGACGTCGACTCGATTGAAGGCATCCAGCCGACCTTGTGCTTGGACCAATCCCACCACTCCGCCAATCGCCGGAGTACCGTCGGCACCGTCACAGAAGTCTACGACTACCTCCGAGTGTTGATGGCTCGCGTCGGAGACATTCGCTGCCACGGATGCGGGGCTCCCATCCGCCAGCAAACGCCTCAGCAAATTCGTGACACGCTGCTGAAACTACCCGAACGAACCAAGATGATGATCTTGGCCCCAGTTGTCACTGGACAATCTGGCGCACACGATGATGCCATCAAGACCATTCGACGTGAGCGGCTGGTTCGGGTTCGAGTCGATGGCCAAATCTTTGACATCGACCAAACGCCCACTTTGAATCCCAATCAGACGCACACAATCGAAGCCGTCGCCGACCGAATCATCGTGCGAGCAGGCGTTGAATCCCGTTTGCTTGAGGCGATCGACAATGCGGTTCGGGTGAGCGGTGATGGGCGAGTGATTTGCTGCTGGGAAGTCGCCGGTGCGACACCGGACGATCCGAAACTCTGGGAAGAAAAACTCTATAGCACCCACTATTGCTGCCCCGATTGCGACATCAACTACGCGGAAGTTCAACCCCGATCATTCAGCTTCAACAGTCCATTTGGAGCCTGTGAAACCTGCAATGGCCTGGGGCAGTTCATCCAATTCGAGACCGATCACATCCTCGACCGCAGTCAATCGATCGAAACGGGAGCGATCAAGGCTTGGGCTCGGCTTTCGAACGCCGCGATTCGTAAAAACGTGGCAGCGTTGCAGCCGCTGCTGGACGAACTCAACGTCTTGCCCACCACCCGCTTGAATGTCTTGAGCGAGCAAGAATTTGCGACGTTGCTCAACAGCCAAACGAAAGGCTTGCATGGATTGACAGTAATGTTGCAAAAAGAGCTTGCGACGTCGACGGACGAAGACCGACTAGTCGAACTGGAAGACATGCAAGCCGAAATCACGTGTGCTGATTGTCAGGGCGCACGAGTCTCCCCACAAGCCAGATCAGTTTTCCTCAGTGACAAGCATATCGGTGAAATCGTTGAGCTGTCTATCGACGACGCAAAAGTGTTTTTTGAGACACAAGAATTCGACCACGATCGAGCCTTGATCGCCCAGCCGATCCTCAAAGAAGTCCTGCATCGGTTGACGTTCTTACAAAAAGTTGGAGTCGGATACCTGACGCTGGGACGTGCCGCCAACACACTTAGCGGCGGTGAACATCAACGGGTCCGACTAGCCACATCCATTGGAACGGGGATCACGAACGTTTGTTTTGTGTTGGATGAGCCGTCGATTGGGTTGCATCAACATGACAACGATCGATTGATTGCGGCGATTGTTGAACTCAAAGAGTCAGGGAACTCGGTGATCGTCGTCGAGCATGACGAAGCCATGATCCGGGCAGCCGATCACGTGATTGACATGGGGCCGGGTGCAGGACGTCACGGCGGAAGGGTTGTCGCGGCTGGTGATGCGAACTCAATTCAGCTATGCCCAGAAAGTTTGACAGGCCAATTTCTCTCGGGGCAATCCAAGATCGAACCTGAAGGCCCACGCCGGGCCATCTCGGATCAGCGGATGATCAAAATCGTCGGCGCTCGAGGTCACAATCTAAAAAACATCGACGTCGAGATCCCCCTAGGCATTTTCTGTTGCGTCACCGGCGTCAGCGGGAGCGGCAAGAGCACATTGATCAATCAGACGCTGGCCCCCGCGATCGCAAGAAAGCTCGACCTAGTGGCCCGGTCGCCTGAACCGTATTCGAGCCTGTTGGGCACTGAGCAAATCGACAAATTGATTCTCGTCGACCAAAAGCCAATCGGACGAACTCCCCGAGCTTGTCCCGCCACCTATTCCGGTGTGTTTGATGAGTTTCGCCGGTTGTTTGCGGCGACCAAGCTGGCCAAGCAACGGGGCTACGGAGTCAGCCGATTTAGCTTCAATTCAAAAACCGGGTGGTGCCCCGATTGCCAGGGACACGGAATCCGTCGCACGAAAATGAACTTCATGCCTGACATCAACGTGACTTGTGAAACTTGCAATGGCCGACGGTTCACACCCCAAACGCTGCAAATTCGGTTTGGTGAGCTGACCATCGCCGATGTTTTGAACTTAACGATCGATCAAGCGATTGAGCGGTTCGATGGATTCAGCAAGATTCAGTCGACTCTGCAAAGCCTCTCGGATGTCGGGCTGGGATATCTGTTGTTGGGGCAATCATCGACCACGCTCTCCGGCGGCGAGGCTCAACGAGTCAAGTTGGCGACAGAATTGGCAAAGCCCGAAACCGGCAACACACTGTACATCCTCGATGAGCCAACCACGGGCCTGCATTTCGAGGACATCCGTGTCCTCATTGGTGTCCTCAATCGGCTGGTCGACAAAGGGAATTCGATGATTGTAATTGAGCACAATCTGGATCTGATCCGATGTGCCGACTGGATCATTGACCTCGGTCCCAGCGGCGGATCCAATGGCGGGCAATTGATGGGCGTCGGGACTCCGGAGACTCTAGCAGCCAATCCAAATTCGCTGACCGGCCGATACTTATAAAGTAGCATGGACACGTTGCCCGTCATGAACTCAATTGCGCACGCAATTGAGCCCAAAGCAACTGAGCCCATCGCCGATTTCAATTCGGGCAAGGTGCCCGAGCTACCGATCACAAGGAACTAAGTAAGTGTCATTTACTATTCGAGCTGCCAAGCCAACTGACAGTAAAACCATCGCGGAGTTTCAAATTGCGATGGCATTGGAAACCGAAAACAAGACCTTGGATCCACAGGTGGTTACGCCAGCGGTTGCGGCGGTTTTCGAAAATAGCCAACACGGGTTTTACGTGGTCGCCGAATCTGATGATCAGGTGATTGGAAGCTTGATGATCACCTACGAGTGGTCCGACTGGCGCAATGGCAACATGTGGTACATCCAATCGGTGTTCGTCGACAAACAGCACCGTGGCAAGGGTGTGTTCAAGAATCTCTATCGACACGTAATTGATTTGGCAAAGCTAGCCGAGGTGATGTTTGTCCGGCT
>JBLINZ010000467.1:0-4905 GCA_047639375.1 Mariniblastus sp.
TTGAGGTCTTGGGAGGGATCGACGTTGTCGCGAACGTAGACGTCGCTGATTTCAATCTTGAGTTCGGTGTGACCATGGACTTTAAGCGTGGCAAATTTCCCGCGGACCATGTCGGCAGTGGCTCGTCGAGCTCGATTGTGAAATTCTTTGCCGGGTGGTGGGCAATCAACTCCACGAATCTCAACGTAATGAAGTTTTTTTTCGTTGCCAAAATCAAAATGGTCTCCCCCCCACACGTTGAGGATAGGGCCCTTGAGTTCGTACGGGAAATCCGTTCGTAGGGGAGCCGGCAGAGCGTGAGAGACAATCGACTCACTGCAGCCGGAAATGGTGATCGCAAGACTGGTAAGTATCGAGACGCCGAGGCATGTTTTGATAGCTCGCCATGCGGTTTTTGGAGCAAAGGCAGCGGCAAAACTTCGCTTGCGATATCGATTGGCTCTGACGCTTCTACGTTCGAGCTTGGTCATCAGAATTAAATGGGTGCTTGGTTCGGTCATGTGAAGATTGGGGCAAGCGAAATGCTCGCGCAGAGGCGATATTGAAAACTGCTATCACTTGTTGGTTTAGGAGCCGACACGCTCAAACTGTACTTTGAAATGGAATTGAACAACATGGCAAACCGAGCCGTAATCGAGCTTGCCGCCGGGGTATGATCTGCCGATAACAGGAGTATCGCGATCCAGGTGCATTGCAATCTTAAGCGATGTTTGCGAATTTCGATTGGACATAACGGGGTGTGGTGTGAACGAGAAGTGCGGACAAATCTACAAACTCATTCGCAGCCACCCGGTTCGCCAAGCACGTACGATCTGCTGGGGACTCATGATGGCGATCGTCTTGGGTGGGCAGGCTCAACAATTGCTTGCTCAGCAATCGGCCATCCTGGTTCCGTCTCGGCCCGGGATTAGTATTCTTCAGCGTTCGAGCCCCGTTGAATCCGCAAGAACTCAACGGAGGCCTGATCCAGGCCAGCCAAATTTACCTTTGGTTGTGTCCAAGTCGTCTGACGCCGGAGTCGAAATCGACCGGTTACTGACTCGGTTGGTGTTGGACAGCATCCCTCATCAATTCGAAGAGACCAAAGACTGGGGCGGACAAACGGAGCGTTGGGACGGCGTCAAGGTATGGCGTGAGGGCTTGAAGATTGAAACGAAGCGTCGAAAAAAGAAAGTTAACGATGGGACGTGGAAGAAGTACTCGGTTCAGTTCCGGAACTCGGCGGAAGAGTTCAGTATGCAAGTCAAGAACATGCGCGAAACCCGGGATGAAAAACTGGCGTTCGACGTGCACTTTTTGGCTCATTTAGATATCGAGGGACGCCAGGCGAAATGGGTTAAGGGCGTGCAGCTATATAGCGTTGGTGTGCAGGGGCATACGGAAGTCCGATTGGTGGTTTCCGTGGAAGTCGAAGTCAAAATTGGTGGTTCGACGTTCCCGCCTGACCTCGTGTTCGTTCCCGTGGTGACCGAGGCCGACTTGGTGGTCGACGATTTTCGAATTGATCGAGTTGGAAAAGCCGGCGGCGAAATTGCTCAGCAAGTCGGCAAGAGAGTTCGTGAAGAGTTGGATGAAAAGATTGCCAGCAAAAAGCCAAAGCTGCTGAATAAGATCAATGCCGAATTAATCAAGAACCAGGACGATTTGCGGGTTCCGATTGCCGAAGCATTCTCATCCAAATGGGGCAGGGCGGCACATGCATTCTTGCCTGCGTCCGTCCAAGCGACGATGGGAAATTGAGATTGGCAAATTGCCGCCTGCGTTTAACCGGCCTCAGGGTCAGGTGGCAGGATGCCAAAGATCTCGTCGATTGATTCTCCTTTGGCCAACTGCTTGGGTGCCCGTTGCTGTTCGATTTTGACGCGTTCGGGAACGGCTATCGGTTTACTGAGCAGATCGCGAGAGGCCACGAGGATGGCAATCACGGTGACCATGAGGGCAAACAGTCCCACAGCGCCAAGCTCAGTCAAGTAGGACGATCTCTCGCTGATATCGAAGACGGCCCAGTACCAATTGGGAACCATCCAGATCGAAGTGTTTGAGCGATCCGAATAATCCACCATACTGTAGTGCATGGACCATGAGCTGGGTTGGAATTGAGCTGTCTATGTTGGTGCGTTGGATACTCGCCTGAAGGAGGTCCTGGCGTTTGTTGAAGCGTCCGTCAAATTCACCTTTTTCAACAAGCAACACATTGCCGTGGCTAGCATCGATGTCGCCAACCCGATTGCAATGGCGTTTCCGCGGGATGCCCCCGCCATACAAGCGGAAACGATTCCAATCCCGATCATTGCCAGGAGCATCATGCGGATGGAAAATTTAGGCAACAACATGGGTTGAATTCAGAGCATTCTACCGCTGGCTGGAGTACCACTCGGTTTAGGGATTTTGTCAGGTGAGCGAAAATCCGTGGATTGGAATTGTTCAACAACCCACGTAAGCAACCTACGGAACTCTCACGATTCTATTATTCGGTGTGTCTTTCACAACAATGTATTACTTTTTTTGCGATTTTCCTGTAAGCACCCATTCCTCTACAATAGAGTAAAGGTTTATCTAGAATTCGTTCCCCATCTCTATCGCGAGAAACCATGAAACCACGAACAGGTTTGTTTCTGTCAGGAGCGCTGGCTTTAGCGCTCGGATGTGCAGTTGGTTGTGATTCACAGGCGACCAACCAGCCGGTTGCCAACGCTGAGAATCTTGAGTCAGTTACTTTTTTTGTCGAAGGTATGATCTGAGGCACTGCCTGAACTCAAGCTGTTGAAAAACAGCTGAACGAACTGCCGGGTGTAGTTCAAGCCTCGACTGACATGGACGCTCAAACCGCCACTGTCAAATTTGATCCAGAGAAGTTCCAACCTGAAGACGCCATCGACTCGATCACAGGCAGATTCAGTCTTTCGATTTTAGAAAGCGATGCAGGCGAATAAGTCGCTTTTGACAACGCCTCCGGCTGCACTCAATCGATTTGAATCGCGATTGACGTGGCATGTGAGGCTGTTTTTTGTTCAATGGTTCGCACTCGCGTTTTCGATTTTGATGCTTAACGAGTCAAGGCTCAATGAATAGGTTCTTTGCTTTAAGCTTGGTCGGTGTCGTGGGGCTCGGCTTGATTGGGTGTGGAGCCAATCCCGATGTCGCGTTGAAGCCGCTGGCGGAAACCTTACCCAATTCTGCTGAGCCCAAACAGGCTGGTGAAGACGCTGCTGATGAATTTGAGCCCATTCCGCAGAACCGGATCGTTCCAAACGAGAAGGCGCCCAGCCGAGGGGGTGGCGAGTTGGTGACTCAGGAATCTCAAGCCGTGTTGGACATTCAAACGGTCTTGGACTCTCAAGCCATCTTGGATAAGCCTATCGATCGGACGAAACCCATCGTCGCTGAGAATGGCCAAGTCTACACGGCGACTCAGTTGCAGCGGGAAAGCTCGCTGCTAGTCTTGGCGTTCGAGCCAGATATTCGAGCCGATTACGTTATGATGTCGGTGCGGAATCTATTGGGCCCGGAGCAGATCGCTGCAGCCAAGCAACTGGCGCTCAGCTACGACGATCAATTTCAAGACTTGTCCCGGGAGCGCTCCGCCATTTTGGAGAACGCTCGAGATGGGCGTGGGACCGACGCCCAGGTGCTCAAGGTGCAAATGAAGTTGGCTGATCTACTCAAGCAAATTCGTACCAGGATCAGCAGTGAAGTTTTGACGCAGGCTCAGCGAAAAGAATCTCACGCCGCATTTTTAATTTGGAAAAAGAAAAAAGAGGCGGACGCTCGCAAGCAAGCGGCACAACAAAAAGCCGCCGGCAATTGACCGAGAGCCGTGACGCATCACGGCACAATCGATCAAGCGACGGTGTGGCCAGTTTTGAAAGCTGATCTTTGATGGTCCACTATTTCCATCCCACTGGCTGGGTCCAGGCTTGTTCTTTTTGCTCTTTGAATGAAGGGTTCGGGTGCTGGCGACTCGACGTGACGACTGCTCGAACGTACAGTTCGTTTCCGGTCAGTTGGAACTGGGGTTCCAATGAATCGCTGGTGGCCAAGACGGCCCCCACATCTTTCGAATAGATTTTCGTGGCACGCACGGGTTTGCCGTCTGCCGACAATTGTGCCGTTGCGGTTTTATCGTAGTTTCGACGCGTGCCGATAAACTGCGTTGTGAATTGGATCCCCGGTTGAGCTTTGATTTTCAATTTCAGCATTTTCGTGGCGGAGTCATAATCGACTGTTGCTAGTTCGACGCCGCTGGAACTGTAAAAATCGCCAGCCTTCATCGCCTCGATGATCGCCGTCGGCTCGAGTGACGATGAGCGAACCATGACCCAACCACGACCTGTGGTGGCATCGCGTTTAGGGTGGCCGTGATAGTGGTGACTGTCATCGGTTCCCAGGCCAAGCATGGGGGCGGCCTTCAGCTCACCGATTCGAAGCGTGTTGGCGATGTCCCACATTTTTTCGACACCGGGACGCGTTGCATCGCCGAGATGGTTGATCGATGGATGCCCGTTGTAGACCTCAAAAAATTGCTCGTTGGTAATTTCTGCCAATTGCTCTGCCGTGACGGCCCAACCAAAATTGGGATGGTTCAAATGCACCAGAATGGGTTCACCGTTTTTCTGAGCTTGTTCCTCGGCCGCACGAAGGTTGTTGTTGATCGCCTCGGTCACTGTCTTCCCGCCTAGCGGTGAAATCAGGGTTTTTAGATTGGCAGCGTTCATGTGGATCGGCACGCCTTCGGCTCGGTCACTGATCTCTTCCGACTCAATCAATAGAAATTTCCTCGGTGATTCAAACTTGCCACGAAATTCTTCCAGGCCGCGAAGTCTGACTTCCGCTCGGGTGGTTGGCTCGGTTTTGGTCTTTCCGTCTGCGGCGGCTTTTGGCTGGACTTGTTTGTCTCGAGTCTCT
>JBLINZ010000468.1:0-4900 GCA_047639375.1 Mariniblastus sp.
AAATGGAAGTTCTTCCCGCTGAAATCGTTAGCGCTAAAATGCCCTGCGTCTTCTGCGTCATTGTTGGATTTATTGGAGCCGGCGAGATCCGCCGATCCGCCGATCAAATTTGGAATGGCGGCCGCCATGGCGTTGAGAACTTTACCCGACGAAACACGGGTCGCCATGCCTTTTTCGTCGGCGTCAAAGACGGGCAACGAAGCTTCCCAGCCTGACGGCAATTCGTGCTTGCCCATCAACTCCAGCTCAGCCGCTTGGGCCGGGAACTGCTCGGTGTAGGCCGCGTACTTTTTAGTCCACTCGGCGTAGGCCGCGGCTCCGCGTGCTCCTAGCTTGTTTTGGAAATGCTCAATCACGCCCTCAGGAACGGTGAACTTCTCGTATGACCAGCCGTAACTTTCCTTGGCTAACGCAATCTCTTCATCACCCAACGGTGAGCCATGGGCTCCCGAAGTGTCTTGTTTGTTGGGGGCACCGAAGCCGATGATGCTCTTAACGATGATTAAGGTCGGCTTGTCTTCGGTCTCGCGGAATTTATCGTAAGCTCCGTCGAGACTGACGAGATCGTTGGCGTCCGAAACGGAAATCACACGCCAACCAAGACTTTCAAATCGTCCAGCCACGTCTTCACTGAACGCCAAATCGGTTCGACCTTCGATCGTGATTTCATTGTCGTCATAAACCCAGCACAAATTGGATAGCTTGAGGTGGCCTGCCAACGATGCTGCCTCGCAACCAATGCCTTCCATCACGTCGCCGTCGCTGCAAATGGTGTACGTGTCGAATCCAAACATTTCGAAACCTGGCCGATCGTAAGTCGCAGCCAGCCACTTACCTGCGACCGCCATTCCGACGCTGTTGCCGAGTCCTTGTCCCAGCGGTCCGGTGGTGGTCTCGATGCCGTCGGCGTATCCAAATTCAGGATGGCCTGCACAAGGGCTATGCAGCTGACGAAAATCTCGAATGTTTTGGAGCGAGATGGAGGCTTCTTCGGTGGGGTTGCCAGCTTCGTCTGTTTTCGCGACGCCGGCTAAGTGTAAAAGGGAATACAAAAGCATCGAAGCGTGACCACACGACAAAATAAATCGATCACGGGCCATCCAATTTGGGTGGGCCGGATCGTAGTTTAAGTGGTTGGCCCACATCGAATAGGCCACCGGAGCCAGTGCCATAGGCGTGCCTGGGTGACCGCTGTTAGCTTGCTGAACGGCGTCCATCGAAAGCGTTCGAATGGTATTGATGGCCGTCTGCTGAATATCAATGGCTGAAGCAGTCATGTTTTTCCCTTGTTCGTGCGAATTCGGCTATTGGAATTCGCTTCCATTCGTTGTGATCATACCCCGAACGGGTTCGCATTTTGGAACTCACCGTTTGGGCTTGCTGTCTGATTTAGACGCCGATTATCGGATGTTTGGGACTCGGGTCAATTGTGTTAGATCCAATAGTTGCTGTTTTTTCGGTTGGTCAACACATTTGACGTTCAGGCCCGCACAATAGGCGGGTTTGGGTGGCAAGGAGTCACGCTATTAGACGAATGAAGCGATACCTTTGCCCAAAAGACTTGATAAGTCAGGTTGGTTTTGACGGTTTTTGAAAACGGGGTTATCATGATGTTGTCTATTTTTCTTAGGAGGTTCTTCGATGGGTGAAGCCGTAAATCAGCAGGCCGCTGCACAACCAAGCTCAAACCCTGATAGCCTCCAAGCGATGGAAGCCAAACAAATCGACCGGCGGCGCTTCAACCGCTTGGCCGTCGCGTTGGGACTTGCCTCTGCCGCTCCGATTGGATTAGGGACCAGCCCAAACTGGGCAGCGAACCTGCGTCCAGATCGAAAAGATTCCAAGGACGAAAAATCACCCGCCGAATTGGTCACGGCTCCCACGCGGAAGGCCATCGATCGCGGCCTCAATTTCCTCTTGAGAAACCAAGTCAAATCCGGACGAAACCGCGGGGCGTTCAGCAACAGCGGAATCTCGTCCGGCGTCGCAACCGCTTCGTTAGGCGGACTGGCCATGATGTGCGGTGGGCATGCTCCCGGGCAAGGCAGTTTCGGCAAAGCCATCGACATGGCGACCGAATACGTGATGAAGAATGTTCGCAACACGGGTTACATCGCAACCCGGGACGGAGGAGCCCGCGAGAATATGTACGGCCACGGATTCAGCATGCTGTTTCTCTCGCAAGCCTATGGGATGACACGGAAGCGTGAAATTGGCGAGAAGCTAAGGAGTGCCGTGAAATTGACTTGTGAATGCCAAAATGACCAAGGCGGCTGGCGGTACCAACCGACTAAAAGTGACGCGGACCTTTCGATCACCGTTTGCCAAATCATGGGCTTGCGCGGTGCCCGTGACGCTGGGATTGATGTCCCCGACGACGTACGTAAAAAATGTATTGATTACGTCAAACAAAGCCGCAACGCCAATGGAAGTTTCCGGTATACGATGCAAGGCGGACACACGACGTTTGCAATGACCGCCGCTGGTGTCACGTCACTCTATAGTGCCGGAATTTACGAGGGCGAGATGATTGAGAAAGGACTTGAATATCTGATGAAGTTCAAGCCCAACGGTGCTCAACAAGGTGGCGGGCATTATTTCTACTCGAATTACTACGCGATCCAAGCGATGTGGCATGCCGGTGGTAAACACTGGGGCGAATGGTATCCACTGATTCGTGATCAGTTAATCAAGAACCAGACGGCGGAAGGCTCATGGCGTTCGAGCGAAGCCGGCGCGGAATTTGGGGCGGCGATGGCCTGTATCATTTTGCAAATTCCGCTAAATTACGTGCCCGTGTTTTCCCCGTAGTGGCATTGCAGTCGACATCCGTCGAGGTGCGTTGCCCCAACCAAGGGCGCGATAAGCTCATGGGTTAGCGGCGTTCTGATTTTGCTTGGCTTGTGCCAAGGCAAGGCTTGGTGCCGACGATGAGACGGTGTCCTCCCTTTTCATGACGGTCCTTGAACGGACCCTAGCCGGTTTCGACGGTCGGCCACTACGAAATATCGCTGCGTATGAATTTCCTGGACATCCTCAACGCGACGCTCCCGGTCTTTTTGATTGTCGGAGTCGGCTACCTGACGCGAATCGTGGGAATGGTCAACGATGACTCGGAAAAGAGCATCATGCGTTTGGTCGTGAACGTGCTCTACCCTTGCTTCATTCTGTCCAAGATTCCTGGAAATGAAAGCTTGCAGCAAGTTTCCGTGGTGGGTGCTTCGTTGGGGGCAGGATTTCTACTGACGGTTGTGGGGCTCTTAGTAGCCCGAGCAACGGGTTGGGGTCTACGAATCGACAAGAAATCTGGGCTCAACACATTTACAGTGGGGGCCGCCATCCAAAATTACGGCTTCATTCCGATCCCTATGATTTGGGCGTTATTTGGCGATAGCGCCGACGAAACGCTGGGCGTTCTGTTTGTTCACAATCTAGGATTGGAACTGGCGTTATGGACCATTTGCATCGTGATCATCAGCGGCTCAAACAAGGGAGCGTTGAAGCGATTGATCAACGGTCCTACGCTGGCGATCATTGGCGGGTTGGTCCTCAATTTCTCCGGGCTGCATTTCTGGACACCCGAGGTGGTCGACTCCGCGCTCAACAGCCTCGGGAATTGTACGATTCCAATCAGTCTTGTTCTGGTTGGAGCAGCCCTGGCTGGTGTCATTCAAAGCGAAAAATGGGAGACGAATTGGCAAGTCATTGGCGGTGCTTTGTTGGTGCGATTTGCGATCATGCCAATCGTGTTCCTGACTACCGCTAGTCTGCTGACGTTTTCGCCTGAGCTTAAACGGGTCTTGATCGTGGAGTCCGCGATGCCCGCTGCGATTTTCCCGATCGTGTTAGCAAAACATTATGGCGGCAAGCCCGGTGTCGCGGTCCAAATCGCCGTCGCGACCTCGATTGCAAGCATCGCCCTCACGCCATTGTATTTACTGTACGCGCTGAAGCTGTTTGGAATCGCGCCGTAGCTGGCCGAAGCGAGCTTCTAACGGTTCGTCACTGAACCACGACGCCGTCGTAATCAGACTCGGCCTGGGGGAATTGTGGGTTCATTTCTTCCAGGGTTTTCCGAAGCAATTCGCTGACGACCAAATTGCGACACCATTTTTGATCGGATGGAATGATATGCCAAGGAGCATGCTGGCTGCTGCACTTGGCCAAAGCGTCCTCGTAGGCGTCTTGGTAGTCGGCCCAAAGTTTTCGCTCATCGAGGTCGCCCATGTTGAACTTCCAGTGTTTCGAAGGGGCGTCCAATCTGGCTTGCAGTCGCTCCCGCTGAGTTTCCTTGGAAATGTGCAGGAAGCATTTAACGATTTTTGTATCGGTCGACTCCAGCAGTTTCTCGAAGTCGTTGATCAGATCATATCGGCGTTTCCATTGCGAGCCAGAAACCAACGAATGAACACGAACGACTAAAACATCTTCGTAGTGAGATCGATTGAAAATTCCAATGTTGCCACGTCTCGGAACGCTTTTGTGGATCCTCCAGAGAAAATCATGGTCCAACTCTTCTTCGCTCGGACGCTTGAACGAAACGACTTGGCAACTCGAGGGGTTCATCCCGGTCATCACCGAGCGAATGGTGCCGTCTTTCCCGGCAGTATCCATGCCTTGAAGAACTAGCAAGATTGAACGTTTGTTTTCAGCGTACAATCGTTTCGCTAAATCCGCCATCACGACCGCGTTATCCGCGATTCGCTTGGCGGCTGACTTCTTGGTAAACCCAGGGTCTTTGATGCGGCTGGGGATCTCGGCCAATTTGAACTTGTTGCCCGGTGTAACGCTGAACGGTGCGATATTTGTTTTCGACATTATGGTGGGAGCCTTGGGGTCAGTTTAAACCTCTAGTTCGAACCTTTGCCGGCCAGAGAACTAAGATTATAACCGAAATTAT
>JBLINZ010000469.1:0-4899 GCA_047639375.1 Mariniblastus sp.
AACTGGTGGCTTGGTTGGATCGTTTAGAAACGATGCCTGGCATGAGTTTTAAACTCCCCACGGCCCTCAAGCTGGCGTTGGATGACATTCGTGTCGTGGCAGTTTCTAAGCCTCTCAATTGCGAGTTGGCAACCAAGGATCAGGTATCCAAAGACTATCTCGATTCCATTTTGATTGAACGATTGGACTACGAAAAAATTGCGACCGAAGCCAATCGTCGGGGTGGCTCCTCGGTGGACGAAGCCGTCAAGGTTTTTAGTTCGCTGGTCGAGCGGAATCCAGGCGACCTCGTGATCGCTCGCGACGTGGCCTATACCGCGTTGGAGCTGGGCCGGCCAGCACAGGCATATCACTTACTCCGAAGCGTCGTCAAGGCTCGGCCTTTTGAGGGTAGCGTTTACCCTGCCCTGGGCCAGTGTTTGATGCAGATGGGTGAGGCCGATATGGCGATCGTCTATTACGAAGTCGCCTTGGGGGCAACATTCAATCGGATGGGAAATGATTTCAAGCAGATTGTTTCAGCGGAATATATGTACTTGCTTCGCCAAGTCGTTGACGGTCGGTTGGAATCAAACGTCAAGGAGTTTGCGATCGCTCGCTTGGAGACGCTCAAGAAAACGTTGAAATTTGAATCGGCCGATGTCCTGATCTCAATGATGTGGAATACAGACCAAACGGATGTCGATTTGCATATCGTCGAACCCAACGGTGAAGAGTGCAGCTACGAGAATAGGCGAACTCGATCGGGCGGGAATATCACTTCGGATATCACGACTGGATTCGGGCCGGAGATGTATGTTAATGCGGAAGCACCTCGCGGCAAGTATGAGATCAAAGTCAAGTACTTTGCGAATCGCCAGAATCGAACGGAGTTGCGAAACAAGGTTCACCTCACGATCTATCGTGGGTTTGGAACTCCGGCTGAGCGAGTGACACGTCGAACTGTGTTGCTGAAGAAAGTCGGTGAGAAAGAGTCGGTTGCTACGGTTGGCGTTGATTAATCGAGGATGTAGCTTGGGCGTTTTTTCCCGGGCGAGTGGCGCGGAGGACGGCCAGCATGCCGGGGTGCCCAACCTGAAAAGTTTGTGAGCGTCGTTGCTCTCGAAACGGGCGGTCTGTCCATCCAGCGATTTGATTGTGAGTTGTCGTTTGGATGTTTGTCGAAATCGTGTCCGGTGCCGAGCGCCCGAACAACCGGCGCAGGCAGCGCATTGCGAAATGGAATTCCATGTTTTTGCCAATTGACGTCGCTGGGAAAGTGTAACGATTCTGATCGTTGTCACAGAATTGACACTGCCTCCAAAACTTCTCGCCTAGGCACTGCGGCTGGCCGATACTGTAAGCACACAGTGAGTCGAAGGAGTCGAATTCCCCAAAACGGACGCATGGGGCGCTGCAAACCAAACGCTTGGTTTCGTTACAGTTGCACTCAAATCGGGGTAAATTCAAATGGCCACAGATAAACTCATTCGTGTCGTAACACGGGCGTCCGACGGATCGCTACGCACCAAAGATTTTGAGAATTTTGACCAAATCTACGAACTGCATGACAAAACCGGAATCGACGACTGCAGCACGGACTTGAGCCTCAGGGGGCTTCCCCTGTTCCGTGGTTTGGTTGGGCCTTTGGCTGAGGGCCCTACGACGGTTCGGTACGAATCACCAGAAGTGTTTGAAGCGTTGACGAAGGAATGGAGTCTGGCGAAGACAAAACGTCGCCGCCGCAAGTCGTCCAAGCCAGCGGCGGGTACTGTCCCAGTTCCAAACATTGGGATGCAGGTTCCAACAGGGATCACGAGCACCGTTTAGAGTTTCAACCAAAACAACAAAATACTAATCCGGCGACTGACAACCATCAGCCAACCCGGTAACGCCCCTTTCAACGGGGCGTTTTTTTATGCGCTGATGGTGTGTGTTGGCAATTCAAAATAGACGAAATAGTTCTCGGCTAACCGGAAAAATTGAATTCCATCGCCTCTGCCAAACGGTAAGCCCCCTCTCCTCGGGAGTTCGGACGAGTCCGCATGGTCACTTCATCAAGCGTAGGCCGAATTCCTGAAGAGAGGGTTGGGGGAGGAGCAAGCGGTTCTCCATTCCAACTCGGCGCCTTGAGTATCACGCTTCCGTCCCAATCGCCTGAGTTTGTCGAGGTTTTCTGAATCTGCATTTCCCCTCATCCCCAGCCCTTCTCCCCACAAATTCGAACCAAGCTTGATCAAATGGCAAACTGATTTCGACCGAATTTGCGGGGAGAAGTGAGCTTGTTTTTGGCGTTGAAACCTTTTTAGTGACTCGCTAATAAACATTCGCCAGGAAGAATCAGGACGTTCGATTCGGGACGGCGCCAAAGAATCCAAATCGCCGCGAATCACCTACGCGAACACATTTCCATCAGGCCCCCAACGCCACTGCTCGTAAACTCGGTCAACGCTTGTTTCGGGTAATCAAGCGTTTGGGTTAGCTGAGTCTCGTGAGTCGTCAGGCACCGGGTCATTCAGGCTAGCCCAGCGACTAGCGAGTCACGCATTGGCGTCACGCATTGTCAAGTTTGCGAGACACGTTGTATCTAGGACTGGGTGCATGCATTGTTCAATCGCAACCCTGAAAAGAATAAGGCGGCAAAACGCCTGTTAAGCCTTACTGGTTGTACCTGTTGTCATTTGTTGCGAACCATTTTTTGGGCAAGTTCGTATTGTTGTTGCCAGGGACGAACCGCACTTAAAATCAAGCCGTCAACTTTGACAGACCGTTGTCATCGTAACGCTTCTCTTAGCCTTCATGGGTTGTGCGGATCACGCGGACAAAAGTTGTTTCTATTTTTTTGACCGCTGCAAAAACGTGATCTATTTTTTACCGGTCTTGTAGAATGTGATTTTCGCGCCATCGATGGGTGCTTAAATAGGCCGGTTCCTGATCTGACCTTCTACCCTGTTTGCTTCGCTCCCCAAAAAAGTAGCAAGCGGGCTCTTTCTGGTCACCTTCGTAGGATGGCAAAGCAGTATGGAAATTAATTGTAAGATGAGCCGGACCCTTCAGCTCACCCGCCTTGGATTCGCGACGGCGTTTGTCGTTGCCGTTTTCTCGTTCGTTGCTGTGCCGGCAATGGGCCAGTCTAGTTTGCAATCTACTTTGCAAGCCCGGGCTACGGTTGGCGAAGATACGGTAGCCAAGAAAGAGTTTGCCGAGACTACGATTCGGCAAGGTGCGGCTTTGGAACGCGATGGCCAGTGGGGCGAGGCGCTCAGCCTCTACCAGCAGGCGTTGAAGAAGAGCCCAGCCGATGAAAGCTTGATGACTCGGCGTGCCGTCGCCCGGATTCATTTCGATTTAGCACGTCGTTACTCAGACACTAGCTTCATCAAAACCATCAATTCCTCGGACGCCAATACTTCTCAGAATGTTTACGCTGAGGTGTTGTTGAAAGTCCAATCGTACTACGTCAACGAACCCAACTGGGCGGACCTGGCGAGCTATGGTTTAACGAGTCTCGAGGTCGCCTTGATGTCGCCTGAGTTTCGTCGAGTCAATTTGCCTAATGTCACGGAATCACAAGTTCGCGAAACGATCTTGGCAACCCGGAAAAGTTTGGCATCTGCGACCGTTAACAATCGTCACGACGCTTATGTCGTAGCCACGGAAACCGCCAAGCAGCTTGAACAGTCGATCGGGCTGAAGTCTCAGGCAACGATGTATGAATTCGTATGCGGTGCAATTTCAGCGCTGGATCCCTACTCGGCGTTCATGTCGAGCAACCAGTACAGCGAAACCATGTCTCAAATCGAAGGCAATTTTGTCGGGCTGGGCGTTGAATTGCGAACGCATCAAGATCACCTTGAGATTGTCAGCGTCATTCCCGGCGGTTCAGCCGGAATGGGTGGAATCGTTCAGGGTGACCGAGTGGTCGCTGTCGACGGTCGGAATGTTGAAAGCATTGGCAGTGAAAAAGCCGCTGACATGATGCGTGGCGCCGAAGGGTCCTTCGTGGGAATCACTTTAGACAGAAACAATGTCACCAAAACCATTCAGCTCGAACGCCGTCGGGTTGAGATTCCCAGCGTCGATCAGGTCGGCATTGTCGACAAGGAATCGGGTGTGGCCTACATCCGGCTGACTAACTTTCAAAAGACAACGGCTCGCGACTTTGATGCGGCCCTTTGGAAATTGCATCGTGACGGAATGCGTTCTTTGATCGTGGACGTTCGCGGGAATCCAGGCGGTTTGCTCTCAGCTTCCGTCGAAGTCGCCGACCGATTTGTGGGAAGTGGCATCATCGTTTCGACTCGGGGACGAAATCCGATGGAAGACTTCACTCACCGTGCCAACATGGCAAGCACTTGGCGAATGCCTTTGGTTGTCTTGGTTGATGAAAACTCGGCCAGTGCCAGCGAGATTTTCGCCGCGGCGATTCGCGATCACAAGCGTGGAACGATCGTCGGCCATCAAAGCTACGGCAAAGGAAGCGTTCAGGGTATTTTTCCGCTTAACGTTTCCGGTGGCGGCGTGCGATTGACGACGGCTAAGTTTTACTCTCCGACCGGGCAGGCGATCAATGAAGTTGGCGTCAAGGCTGATGTGTTGGTGCACGAAACAGCTAAACCCGGTGCCCAGCAACTAGCGGACTCGGATCAAGGCTTGCGAATCGGAATCCAAACGGCTCGACGATCCACGGAAGAACGGAACGCCGCGTTGAGTGCACAAACCTCCGCCAGAACCGGAACGCAAAAGAAGCAATTTGCTGAGCGTTAGGCAAGCGTAGTTGGGGTTGGGTTAAAAACATATTTTGAACGGCGTGTTGTCCGCAACACGCCGTTTTTTGTTTGGCGGGGAGAAGGGTTGGGGTTGAGGGGAAATACGGATTCAGAAAACCAGGATAGACTCAGTCGATTGGGACGAGAGCGT
>JBLINZ010000470.1:0-4895 GCA_047639375.1 Mariniblastus sp.
CGCCCTGCCTCCGGACCCAGCACCTGGTTTGCTGGACCAATTTGAGCTGGAACCGGAAATCGATCATTCGATACTCGACATTCGTGAAACGGAACAACTCAAGAAAAAAATCAAGGCAATCAAGCCGGAGATCGTCTTCCACCTCGCAGCCCAACCACTCGTTCGGCTGTCTTATCAGCAGCCGGTCGAAACGTGGTCAACCAACGTCACTGGCTCAATCAACGTTCTCGAGGCGATACGTGAACTCGAAGAGCCCGTGGTCGCCATCATGATTACGACGGACAAGGTCTATCACAATCAAGAATGGGAACATGGATACCGCGAAACCGACCCACTTGGCGGGTGTGACCCCTACAGTTCTAGCAAGGCCGCGGCTGAGATTGCCATCGCTTCGTGGCGCCATTCCTTTTTCCAAGACTCGACCCGTTGCTGCATTGCATCGGCCCGCGCGGGAAATGTGATTGGCGGGGGAGACTGGTCACAAGATCGAATTTTCCCAGATATCATTCGCAGCATTCGTGATGGCGAACCGGTTGGCGTCAGAAATCCGATCGCGACACGACCATGGCAACACGTGCTCGAACCACTCGGCGGCTACCTTTTGCTGGCACAGCGATTAAGCGTGATGCAACAGTCAACCGACAGAGAAAAAGCTGATCAATACTCGTCAGCTTGGAATTTTGGGCCACTTCCTGAATCAAACCGATCCGTCCGTGAGCTGGTTGAAACAGCCCTTGAATATTGGCCGGGCACCTGGACCGATCAAAGCGATTCCACCGCACCTCACGAGGCCGGCTACCTAGGACTATCCATCGATAAAGCCTGCCGATTGTTGGATTGGTATCCCCGCTGGGACTTCCAAAAATGCGTCCATTCCACGGTGGAATGGTACCGACGCACGATTGCTGGTGAATCCGCACGGACGATTGCTGAAGAACAAATCCGGAGTTATCAATGCGATTCACAAAACTAGCCATCCCCGATGTAATCCGAATCGAGATCGACAAAATCGAAGACGATCGCGGGTTCTTTGGTCGAATGTTTTGCCAACAAGAACTGGCAGAGCAGGGAATTGAGTTCAAAATTGCCCAATGCAACAACACTCTGACGGAGCATGCTGGCACGCTTAGAGGGCTCCATTTCCAACGCCCCCGCGAATCCGATTCGAGAACGGCTGAGGCCAAGATTGTACGCTGTTTTCAAGGTGGAGTGATGGACGTGGCCGTTGACTTGCGTGCCAATTCAGCCACTTTTGGCCGTGCTTGCAGCCTTGAATTGACTGCGGCTAACCGCTCGATGGTTTACATCCCCCCTGGATTCGCTCATGGCTTTCAAACACTGATGCCAAAAACCGAACTGTTCTATTTTCACTCTGATTTCTATAGTAAGCCCGACGAAGGTGGACTTCATCCGCTTGACTCGAGCGTTGGGATCGATTGGCCTTTGCCAGTTGCCCAGTTATCGACGCGCGACCAAGCGCTTCCAGAACTTTCTCAATTGAGGCCAATCGAACTGTGAAGTGTCGTTGCTGCAACTCAGACGCAAACCAAATTTTCGTCGACCTGGGGACCCAACCTCCCTCCAACAACTACCTTTCGCGCAAACAGGTTTTGGAGGCACGTGCGGGAAAACAATCGTCCGCTGAACCAGAGTTCCCATTGGTGGTTTATGTTTGCCACAAATGCTGGCTGGTTCAACTGCCGATGCACGCCAGCTCTCAGCAGCTATTTACCGAATCGTACGCCTATTTCTCATCCACCTCTTCGACGTGGGTTGAACATGCCCGCCGGTACGTAGCATCGATGGTCGAGCGGTTTTCGTTGAATTCCGATTCGTTTGTCGTCGAAGTCGCCTCAAACGATGGCTATCTATTGCAGTTCGTTAATCAACAAGGCATTCCTTGCCTTGGAATCGAACCGACCCATTCTACGGCTGCCGCAGCTCGCGCCAAAGGAATCGAAACTACCGAAGAATTCTTCGGAAGGTCATTCGCCAAATCGTTGACGCAGGACCGCGGTCAAGCAGATTTGTTGATCGGCAATAATGTCTTGGCTCATGTACCCGATCTCAATGATTTCGTCGAAGGCGTTGCTACCGCCTTATCCCCGGATGGCGTCGCGACATTTGAGTTCCCACACTTGATGCAATTGGTCGGCGGCAAGCAATTTGACACCATTTACCACGAGCACTATTCCTACCTAGCGTTACATACCGTCAAGCGATTGTTCCACAATCACGGCCTGCGGGTTTTCGATGTCGAACAGCTTTCGACCCATGGTGGATCCATTCGCGTGTTCGCAACACCGGCGAGTTCCAGCAAAAACCAAACGTCAGGTCGCGTCGCAGAGTTGCTTTATCGCGAATCAGAAGCCGGGATGCAAACTACCGAATACTACGCGAATTTCCAGCCTCAAGTCGAAACGATCAAGCATGACTTGTTGAATTTCCTCGAAACCTGTCGAGCGAATGGCGAGTCGGTTTGTGGTTACGGCGCGGCGGCCAAAGGGAATACGCTATTGAATTACGCAGGCGTCGACCAAGCCTTGCTTCCCTTCGTTTGCGATGCCGCCGAGTCAAAACAAGGAAAATTTCTACCTGGGAGTCACATTCCGATTCTTGCACCAGAAGAACTCGTCCGCTTTGCCCCCGATCACGTTTTGATCTTGCCCTGGAATATTGCAGACGAAGTCGTCGCACAACAGTCGCAACGGCTTGGCGCGAAAACCAAATTCCACATCGCCGTGCCACAAATGAAACTACTCAGCAATCCGAAAGCCAACAAAAACCGATCTCACATGGCTCCAGCACTGGCTCGCAATCGCAACTAATTCGCGTCGACCAAAAACGAGGTCTTCAAAGAGTTATCCCTCAATAATTTTTATCGAACAGGTTTGTCTCGCATAGGATGGTCATGGAATCGAAGTCACCCCTAACTCCTAACGTCACGATTGGAATGCCGGTCTTTAACGAAGAAAGATTTGTAGCACTTTCAATTGAATCCCTGTTAAACCAAACCTACTCTGACTTTCGACTGGTCATTTCTGACAATGCGTCAACTGACCGCACGATGGAAATTTGTCGCGGATTCGCAGAACGCGATCCAAGAATCCTCTTGATCGAGCACCCAAAAAATCTAGGGGCCGTCGCCAATTTCCAATTCGTGCTTAAAAACGTGGAGACGCCCTATTTCATGTGGGCCGGTTCGCATGACCTCTGGGCCGACGATTTTCTCGAAAATCTTGTCTCAACGCTCGACCGTCAAACCGACGCCGGATTAGCCTATGCGAAAACTCGTGTCATTGATGGCCAAGGTGAAACGACGACCGCTTGCACGCCGGACCGAGATTCCTTCATCGCAAATTCACCGCTTAAACGGGCGAGCGAAATTGTAAGCTCATTGACGTGGTGCAATATGGTCTACGGTTTGTTTCGAACGGAGGTCATTTCCAAGTGCAGATTGTCCGTGCCTTGCCTGGGCAATGACCATGTATTTTTGATGGAAACGGCCCTACGTTCAAAAATCCTGCACGTCCCCACGACCACGTTTATTCGACGGGAATACCGCGATCCTCCTCCAGACGCCCGGGCACAGCAGTTGGCTCAGCTGGGGAGAATTCTTGGCATGGCAGACGTTGAGCGGCAACTTGATCGTCGATATACGAATTGGTTGTTCGAACATCTCAAGAGCGCTTTTCGAGTTCCGGCTAGATGGCATGTTCGGACTGGAACAGCAATTTCAATTGGCGCAACTTTCATTGATCGCTGGGAACCTCAATTTGAATCTCGCTTGATTCTTCTACCCTATCAAGTCGTACGTGCCGGCTTTCGTCGCGTCAGAAAAACTCGAAGCAAGTTCGCCCGAGTTCGTAAGAAAATTGCGACACGGATTGCCAAGTCGACTTGATCGCAGTGCCTTGCTTTCGAACCGCACGCAAGTCAGGCGACTTTGGCCTGCCGACCACAGATTTTCCGCCATGAATCCTTGAGCTGTCGGCTCAACGAACGCTTTGTCGACTCGCTTGCCTGTGCACCCGTGGGACGAAACACGTTATCGAACGTGTACATGTCAGCGGCCTTATGCCGAAACACAAATGGCGGATGTTTGATATTCTCGAGATGTCCAGCCGGCAAGTTGGATAACGGTGATTGGTGGGTAGTGTGCGTGGCTTCATCGCCAAACCCAATATTGCTGACAAGATTGACATCTGGGAGGCAAGTCAAACCGTTGTTGACTAAACAACTGTAAAACCAAGCATAGGCCCAGCTATCGAGTTCTCCGGCGTGTTCCGCGTCAAAAATCGCCGTCAAGTATTCGGCCTCATCGGGAGAATCGGTGAGCGAGTGGATCAGGCCTTGAGATTTAATTTCAGGCCAAGTCGGCATCGCGAGATCGAATTTACTCCAAGCACTTCGCCACGTCGCCCAGCCCCAACAGTGGGCGTACTTTGAGAAGTAGTAACTGTGGTTGGTGCGGGATTCTGCTTGAAAATTGTTTCCACTAATCGCCATCACGCGGTCGTCGTCTTCATACCGATCCAACAACGTCTCACAGTAAGTGAAAAATGAAGGCGCTGCGACACAGTCGTCCTCCAGCACGATAACGCGTTCGACTTGTTCGAGAGCCCACGATATCCCGCTCGACATTCTGAACTTGCAGCCCAAATTCGTGTCTGAATAATCTGTCTTGAGATCACAGTCCCAATCAATGCGTTCGACGATCCGGCGAGCCTCTTCGATGCGTGCCCGCTCGTCCGGGCGGCCCGCTCGAGCTCCATCAGAATAGACGAACAATTGCTTTGGCTGACGCTTGGCGATTTGCTCAAATACCACTTCCGTCAAATCTGGTCGATTGAAGACGCACAACGCGATCGGCGTTTCGAAACCCATATTCTTTA
>JBLINZ010000471.1:0-4895 GCA_047639375.1 Mariniblastus sp.
CGACGCGATGAATTCAGAAACATTAACGCCTTCGGCATGTTCGTCTAATTCGGCTCGTCCCGTTCTGCGCGAGAGCGTCCGAATCTCAGGCACTTCGCGGATTCGTTGCCCTGCAATTTCGGCGACTTCGGTGGATTTCGCTAACGACGTACCGGGTGGCATCAGGACGTTGATTTGCACGGAGCCTTCGTTGAACGGAGGCAGGAAATCACGTTCCAAGTGATAGGCTGTGAATCCAGCCAGTGAGACGAGCAATGCTGCTCCGAGCAAGATCGGAATCGGGATGCCCATGCTCAAGCGGATGGGAACCTCCACGACACGCTTGAGACTTCTCAAAACAAACGAGTCTTTTTCGATCGCGTTTTCGGAGTGATCCAGCGAATTTTTAACGAACCACATGGAAGGCGAAATCAACCAAACCAAATTTCGTCCAAGCTTGCTTGGGTTGTCGTTGGCTAAGAGCCAGTACGACAGAACTGGGGTCACGGTCAATGAAACAAGTAATGATGAGAGAATCGAAACGATGTAAGCCACACCGAGAGGAGCGAACAAAAGACCTTCCATGCCGCGGAGGGCGAACAAGGGAAGAAATACCAAGATCACGATCACCGTCCCGAACACGATCGAGTTTCTAATTTCTACGCTGGCCTGAAATACTACCAACAGAGGTTTTTTGGGGCTGCCAGCGGATCGGTTTTCCTTGAGCCGACGAAATACATTCTCTACATCGACGATCGCGTCATCCACCAATTCACCGATCGCGACCGCGAGCCCGCCCAGGGTCATGGTGTTGATCGAGAGTCCGAAAATCCAGAAAACCAAAGCGGTCATGACGATCGAGAGTGGGATCGCCGTCAGTGTGATAAACGTCGTGCGAAAGTTGAGCAAGAATAAGAACAGGATGACCACCACGAGCACGCCGCCGTCTCGCAAAGCCTCGACAACATTCTTGATGGCGTGATCAATAAAGTCTTTTTGTTGGTAAATGTCGGTTTCCATCCGAATGTCGTCGGGCAGCCTGCCAGACAGCGTCCGAATGGCTTCTTCGATCCGGAGGGTCACTTCTTGGGTGTCGGCGCCAGGTTGTTTCGTGATGGTGAAAATGATGCCCGGCCCACCAAGAAATCCAGGTAAAGAAACCGTTGAATCTTGCTCGTCATCGAGGGTGGCCGTCGCGTCGGGCTTGCGGACGTAGACAGCGCTGTCGCCTCGTTTGTTCTGAGCGCCCTCGATGATTCTGGCAACCTGCTTCAGCAACACAGATTTCCCCTCGCGCTGCGTGACGACGACTTGGCCAAGCTGATCGAGTGATTCGATCCGACCCAATGCTCGGACGAGAAACTCGTTGGGGCCCTGCTCGTCGAGGTACCCGCCCGTCGCGTTGGAATTGCTCATCGCCAACGCTTCTTCCACCTCATGCAACGTAACACCGTATTTCAACATCAAATTTGGATCAACGAGTACCTGAAATTGCTTGCGATCACCGCCCATCACAAAAACTTGAGAGACGCCGGGGATCGTCAGCAGCTGTTGGCGAATCACCCAGTCGGCGGTCGTTCGCATGGCCATCGACGACGTTCGGCTGAAAACAGACAGCGAGTTTGGGCGGCCGGCCGTGGGAACAATGGCGTACCAGCGATCGGAATTTCGATCGCCCACCATCCACTTACGACCTCGCGATTCGGTCCGAACGTCAAGGTTGCTGGAGAGCGTATGGCCATTGGAAGAAAACGCTTCGACGAGTTCATTCGAAATTTGATCGGCATTCAGATCGCTAATGACGTTTTGAGAAAGATCGAATGTCGAGAACAAAGCAGTCTTGTCATTGGTTTCACTAACCATTCCCACCATCGCGATCTGTCCCATGATGGACGAGATTGGGGCAAGCTGCGGCTTGACACCTTGAGGCAGTTGCGCCGCGACGACCGCCAAGCGCTCAGCGACGATCTGGCGATCGTTGTAGATGTTGGTCCCCCAATCGAACTCGACATAGATCACTGAAAGACCGACGGCGGAGGTTGACCGTACATCTTGGACACCTGATGCGCCATTGAGCGATGTCTCAATCGGAATGGAAACCAGCGTTTCAACTTCTTCCGGAGCCAAGCCATGAGCTTCCGTCATGATCACGACACGTGGGCGGTTCAGATCCGGAAACACGTCGATCGGTAATTGTGACATTTGCCAGCCACCGTAGAGCAGCAGGAAAGTCGCAAACGCGGCGACGAGCATGCGGTTGTGCAAGGCGAAGCGAATGATGCCGTTAAGAAAAATTGAAAGCATGATGAAGCCTAGCGTCTTGAATCGAAACAATGACTTGTGCTGGATAACCAGCGATTGGACGTCGTCGCGAGTCGCCGACGTCTGGTTTCTGATCTAGCCTTTTGCTAGTGGTTGTGTCCCGCATGGGGATCGACGGCACCACCCGCCTGGTTCTTCAACGCCAAGTGCATTTGATAGGCACCGTTCATGGCAATCACGCTTCCGACGAGTAGGCCGTCATTCTCAAGGACCACCGTTTCAGAGTCTCGAAACAGCACGCGAACATCGATTCGATCGAAATTGTCGCCGTTTTGTTCGAACACAAACGCATTGGGACCTTCGATCACGACAGCGTCCGCAGGCAGCACAATTTTGTTGCGGAGGATTTTCGAGGTGGGGATTTTTGCTTCCATCCGTTGGCCGGGACGGTACTTCCACGCTACGAAATTGTTTCTCGAACTGGAATCGGATTGATTATTCATCAATTGATTGGGCAGCAACAAGTAGAACTTGAGGGCTCTGGATTGGTGATCAACTTGATCCGCCACACTTTGGAAACTCAACTGCAGGGTTGCGGATGAGCCTTGCGAGCTTGAGCCGGAAACGACCTCGACCTTCCTCCCAGTGCGGGAGGTCTCGAACAGCCGGTTGGCGTCGTCTTCGAACGCTTGCCCCTCAACATATAGGAGGCAGTGGTCAGCCAAGACGGCCAATAACGCGCCCGCCTCAACGCTTTCACCACGATTAACTTTGACCGTTTGAATGTGGTACTGGTGTTCAACTTCATCGTGATCATGTTCATGGTTCTTCGCAAACGGTGGCGCTACGATCGTGATGGCGGTCAATACGTTGCGGGTTGATTCAATGTTGTCAATTTGAGCTTGGGACATCCCATGCAATAACAGGCTCTGTCGAATCGCAGCTAGGCTCGCCTCGGCTTCGTCCAGTTTGTATTCCTGTTCGATTAAGCGCTTGCCGGGCAAAATTCCAGGCCCGACATTTTTCAAGCGGTTCATTTCTTTGGATGCCATGTCGAGTGTTTGCAGCCTGGAAAGGAATTCGGATTGAGCAGCGACCACGTCCTCGTGGGTCAAACGCAGATCGAACAGGGGCTGGCCAGGTTCGACGGCTTCCCGTTCCAGCGAGTAAACTTGTGTGACGATCCCGGTCATCGTGGCGGCGATCTCGACCTGAGACCGACCGGGTCGTTCGACGACGACGGCCGGCACAGAAACGACTTTGACAAAATCCGAGGCCTTGATACTGCCTGTAACCAAGCCAATGTTGTCCCAAGCCGCCTGGGTTAACGTGAGCGTATCTGGCACCGGCTCGGCGGGATCGGCATGGTCGTCAACGACCTCGCCTCCCGGTTTGTCGTTGCGAAGGTAGCCGAGCATCTTTTGGGCATGCGGACGCCATTGCGATTGGGTCATCCAGCCGCCCATGACGACCGCCACTAAGACGCCGACTGCGATGAGGCGGCCCATATGTTTTTTGGGCCAGCTTTGATTTGCTTGTGACATGACTAACTCCAGATCGTCAGTAGACGACGTGACACTTGATGGCAGGGGATGAGGCTTTCGTTACGGATGCGCAACGGCAACTCGCAACGAGACTTGACCATGAGCAAGAAGCTCGCGAAACGAATCACGAACGGCATCATGAAGACGACTTATGCAAACGCTGTACCGGGTATTGCCAAGCCGAAAAAAGAAGAGATCTAGACGACCAACACACCTAGTAATAAATGTGTGCGCAAACGGGGCGCATGATGATAGGTGTTAGAGTTGGGGGCTCGATTAAATCCAGTGCGGTGACGACTACCTCGACCCACAGCGACAAGTGAATCACTTGTCGCTCCGCCCATGTACTCGGTGGAAAGATCGATCGTAATGATTTCATATTTCGCGGTTGTCGCCAAATCGCAATGATCGTGATGGCAAGCCGCATGATCGTCGTGTTGGTTGCAGGGAACGCCGGCATTCGGTAGCTCTGGCGTATTAGCCTTGAACTCGAAATTATGATCACCATGATCTTGGCCGCAGCAACTGCTAGTTTCAACAGTGGTTGAGTTGCCGTGTTGGCAATCGAATGAATCGCACTGGTTTTGACATGCGTGCGCACCGGATCCGTGATGCCAACTGCATCCAAACGTCATGTGAAGCATGACGGCGATTAGTGCGATTTTTACCAGGAGGGAATTCATGATTGGCTGATTGTAGCACGTGTTGATCTGAACGCTCAATGTTAGTTCTCGGTCGCGAGCGCTGACAATTGAAGGAATTATTCGCATAAGTCCAGTCATTTCAATGGTTGTGGTTGCATTTGGAATGGTCATGCCTATCCGCTCCGTTTGGGCTGGCTGGGGACATTCCGGGTAAATTTGGCTCACGAGAGAGTGGGCTGACCGCAAAATTGTTACTAGGAGGTGGCAAATAATCCGTGTTGTCAGATTGGCTCAGTCCAGAGGGCGTAGACGGCAAAGTCTCGGAAAAACCGGCGTGAATTCGGGGCGGAGCGATACGACGGCTTTCTTCGTTGGTCCGGCGAGCATCGAGGGCTTCTGTCCAAAGAGGACCTTGTGATGGCAGGCCGTTTTCGGTGTAAAGCTGGAGGCGGGTTTGAGCTGGATT
>JBLINZ010000472.1:0-4874 GCA_047639375.1 Mariniblastus sp.
TGATGATAAGAGATAGGGCATGTGAATTGCTTGAATATGGACTGGACAAACCGTTCGTGTCGATCCACATTTGATTGGCCGTTGGAAACGGCGATTGTGCGAATCTGCACGATCTTTCCAGGCAACTTACAATCAAACGAAAATCAACAATCTTGCTCGGATCAATGCCGAGCCAACAGTATTCACTTCGACCGAAGCAAACAGTTGATGACTCGATCAAGCAAAACACGAATTCGCATTCTGACTTACAACATTCACAAATGCATCGGTGGAGTCGACCGACGGTACGACCTCGACCGAATCGTTGAAGTCATTGGCCATTACCAACCCGACATTGCATTTCTTCAAGAAGTCGATGATGGCGTTCCGCGATCTCGTCACGATCGACAAGTCGAGTTGATTGCCGAGAAATTGGGTTACTCGCACACCGTTTTCCAAAGAAATGTAAATTTGAAACAGGGCCATTATGGAAACGCAATCCTGAGCCGGTTTCGACTCGACAAACAAGTCAATCTCAACCTGACTGTCTCGATCAAAAAATGTCGAAAAGCTCTGATCACACGGGCTCGCGTTCAAATCGGCGAACACACTCGATCGCTGGTTTTGTGCAACACACATCTAGGACTTGCCGGTTTTGAACGAACGATTCAAATCAAGAAGATGCTGGCATGTCCAGAGATTGCACACCTTCACCATGGCACGCCAATCATCGTCGGTGGTGACTTCAATGACATTTGGCTATCGCACGGTCGAAAGCAAATGTTTCCCTGCGGATTTCAATGCGCCGTCAAGAAAACAAAAACGTTCCCAGCATTTCTACCTGTACGCAGTCTTGACGCCATTTATTATCGCGGAGATTTAGAATTGCAAGACAGTTTCCCCGGTCGCACGGTTCTAGCACGCCAAGCATCTGACCATCTTCCTGTGGTCGCGGATTTTGACATTGGATGAATCCCAGTACCAAGTACGCTTGTTCACGTTGAGCGATACATCCTGGCAATTGCTCGAGAGATATTTCCTTGAAGTAGCACCTGCACTAAAACTTCCGCATTTCGACTCGGAGTTGACTGGGAATGATGAATTTGAATCATCTCACGAGCTTCCTGGGCATCCGCCTTGCGAACGACTACGTCGATTCCAAGCGTACCTGAAAACCCACCTGATGTTCTCCGTCGAGTTCACATTTGAGCTCGTGGTCTAGCAGAGCATACATAATCAACTCAGCTTCGATTGAGGGTCGGCAATACATACAGTCAAGCGACTAATATCAGTGCGGCTATTTTTTACTTGTTTTCATCATTCACTTTCACCTGATTTTCTGAGCGAAACCGCACAACGCAGTCGAGAGATGTGCTTGAGGTACTTCGTTCTCGGCAGCACTGCGAAGACTACCCCGCCTGCTCCTTGCCAACAAACTCTTTGACCAAGCGTTTGACGGCCGCAATTTTCTCGCGGTGGTGCTGGCCGATCCGAGCATGCGCTGCTCGCGTTTTCAATTGCTTTTCGCCGAATGTACTGTGCTCGCTTTCTAGGGCAGACTGATCCTTGAATTTGCCAGACTGCTCGTTGACGGCGATCGCATGCTCGTGTTGGCGGACGTGTCGCTGCTGCTTATCCACTGATGCGTCGTGCTGAAGAAGTATCATGTCATGTTCGTGGATACACGCTTGAATCTGAGCCAACCAAGCTAATGCTTGTTTGTGCTCGGCTTGCCACATGCAAATGTCGTCGAACCAACTCTCGATTTCCATGGTGGCCTCACGAGGCTCCTGATGCATTACCACTTTCTGGTCAGTTGTCATGGCGATCTCTTGTTTGTGAACGAAGGGCGGTTGATTTCAAAGCCCAACCTGGCCCCCAGTTAGATTTGCATTTTTCGCGCCAATCCATTCCTTATTCAACATCCCTCTTCATCGGCACAGTTCATCGAGCGACTTTGCGACACTCTGAGGAACAGGATTTTGAAAAATCACAGATCGAACCAAGCTCACGCAAAAGCTGCCTTCAGCATTAAGTGGCACGATTTGTGCACATGAACATGTCGTATGCAGAATTGCCAAGCAACAACATTCACCCTTCTTGAACGCGGAGCGAAACCATGACCAATCAGCTATCCCACGACGCTTTTCGCAGTCGGGAACGAGCTCTCGAAAACACATTTTTCTTGGACGTAGACAAAAAGCTGTTGGCTCAGCTGAAGGCCCAGCTCGACGCCGAGGAGCAGGTTCTTCAGTTGCGAAAACACACTGGCTTTACGGATGAACACCTGCTCGACGAACTCGTTGAGCTTGGCGTATCCGTGGAGTCACTTACCGCGATGTCCATCATTCCGTTGGTCTTGGTGGCTTGGGCCGATTTTCAAGTCGACAGACTGGAACGATTTGACATTTTGAAAGAGGCGGCGGAAGTGGGGATAGAAACGGACACGCCCGCCGGTCAATTTCTGTGTCATTGGCTAGATAACCGACCAACCCCCACGCTGAAGGAGGCATGGAACCATTACGTCCTCGCCATGCTATCTAAATTGACGGATAAAGGTCGCAAGACAATGAAGACCGAAGTTCTCAAGCGAGTACGTGCAATCGCCAGGGTTTCCGGTGGCCCCCTCGGACTGGGATTCGTCTCATCCGATGAAAAACGCGTCATCGCAGCGATCGAAGAGGCTTTTGAGATTGGCCCCCAAACCAAGGCTGAGTGATCTTCAAAGCTTAGTCCATGAACCAGATCCACAATCACATTATTCCGGTACCTGATGGAACCAAGACGTTGAACTCCGCGCAAGTGACCGTGCTCGATAACGCAAAACAACACGGTACAGGCGTGTTGATCGAAGACCTCTGGTTCGCTAGGTGACAACGTCCACTCTCTGCATCTTAAACGCGAGAATCGAATCAACACATATTATTTGGATTCAGAATCTCTCGAAGATCTGTAGCATTCCGTTCGGGCAGCAAGAGGACAGCCGCCTCTAAGATAGAAATTTTATTCTTTTCTGCGAGGGCACAAATTTCTTCGCCTTTCTTGTATCCACATTCGCGGTTCAGTGCGGTCACGAGCATCGGATTTTGAGAAGTACGAATAGTGATCGACTTTCTTAGCTCATCGCACATCTCGAACGGCCTTATATAGTTCTTGGCGAACAATTTACAAACGTTAGTCATATACTTGATTGAAGTTAGTAGCATATGGGCAGTAAGAGGAAACGCAGTGTTGAGCTGGAAGTTACTTGCTTCCGCCAAGGCGGACTGAACCGTTGCGTCCGCTCCGCGCACGTACATGGAAACCTGCATCATGCTTTCGCATAAAACCGGATTGACTTTGCCTGGCATGATCGAGGAACCCTTGAGTATTTTTTTTAGTCGGATATCGCCAAAGCCAGCGCTGGGGCCAGAGTTCAAAAACCGGAAATCGTTCGCCAATTTACTTAGCACGATGGACGATTCCCGAAGCGCGCCACTGAATCCAAGAAAACCAATCGGGCACGACTGAGCGCCAATATGATCTTCTGACTCCAACAGTTCGATCGAACAACCTTCCGCCTCATTGATCTCGTTTGCAATACGTGTGATCGTGCGGGCAGCGAATTCTGGGTGAGCATTCAACCCAGTCCCCGCCGCAGTTCCGCCCAACGGCAATTTCCCAAGTCGCTTGGAGGAGGCTTGAAGGACGCTTACATTACAATCTAGTAAATCAGCAAACGAAGTCAGAACATTGCCGAAACGAATTGGAACGGCATCCATCAAGTGAGTCCTAGCGGTTGTCACAACATCCCAAGTCTCCTGTCCCTTCGATCGCAAATCACTCGAGAGGCGTTCAAGACTGGGCAGAAGGCACTTTTGAACGTTGACCAAGCATGCCAGTTGAATTGCCGTCGGTATCACATCATTGCTCGATTGGCTGCAATTCACATGGTCATTTGCTTTTACTTCAACCAAATCGGTCGTCGCTAAATTTGCAATGACTTCGTTCAAATTCATGTTAGTGGATGTGCCAGACCCAGTTTGAAATAGATCGACGATGAATTGCTCGGAGTGTTCTCCGTCTTGAATTGATTGCGCGGCTTTCTGAATTGCATAACCAACGTCTGATGAAATTTCACCAAGTTCAACATTTACTGCGGCTGCATGCTTTTTAATCCGTGCCAGTTCCGTGATTACATCGCTTGGAAACCTTAAGCCGGAAATTGAAAAGTGTTCAAATGCAAGTTCGGTCTCGGAACCATAAAGTTTTTCTGGCATCGTAGATTTTCCAAGAATGTGGCGATTGTCAGACGAATTGAAGTCAAAAATTGCAACCAAATGCAGTCACACCGTAATCGTTTTTTGCCCGGTTTCATACCTTGGTTGCCTCGTTGGATTTCACCAGACGAGCTGGTAAACCAAATCGTTGCGACCGTCGAGGAAATTAAACAAAACCGATGGCGGTCAGCATGCCTTCCGGTGCCTTAATCCAAACGCAAACATCGTGGTGGCGAAGAAGGGAATGAAGACTCCAACGAGACGAATGCCAATGGTTGAAATGAAACCGGAGTGATCGTCTCATTTCTGCCCATGAAAACTTAAAGCTATTACGAGGCGGAAATTTCGTAGATGCTTTTTTCCAACGAGATATCATGTCTGTCTAACAACCGATAAAGCGTCCGGCGACTTACGCCAAGTGAACGTGCGGCCTTGGATTTATTGCCACCGCTTGCCTGCAGTACGGAGATAACATGTTGACGTTGCAACAAGCCAAAATTGGCCTGACTGTGCGAGGGCACCGTTGAAGAAGTTGATGATTTCGTGACCGATTCTGAAATCGCGGAAGGCAAGTTTTTTAGATGAATGACTTCGTTGTCAGCCAGAATCTTTGCGCGTTCAATCGAGTTAATCAGT
>JBLINZ010000473.1:0-4843 GCA_047639375.1 Mariniblastus sp.
GTCCGCTAAATAGATCGAAATTGGAAACAAATTTCGCGCTATTGTGCCAGTAGTGATGCATGTCGATTCCCAAGACATTGACGCTGTAGAAATGACCGCCAGCGACACCCATGAAGTCCGCCATCACAGTGAGGGTTGGGATCAGGAAAAAACAAGCCAGAAATCGTGGCACGACCAAGTACCGAATGGGATTGGCTCCCATTGCCGATAAGGCGTCGATCTGTTCGGTAACACGCATCGTGCCCAGTTCGGCGGCCATCGCGCTGCCCACACGGCCGGCTAGCATCGTGGCTGCCAGTACGGGACCAAGCTCACGCACCAGCGTCATGTTGATGACGCCGCCGAGTCTGGTTTCCAGGCCCAGTTGTTGAAATTGATAGTTACTTTGAACCGCGAGGACCATCCCGATAAACGTGCCGGTGAGGGCAACCACGGGAAGACTGGAAACGCCGACTTGGTAAAAGTTAATCCAGATGGTTTCTTTTCGCGGAAGTCGGGTGAACATCCAAATGAAGGTGCGTCCCACGAACAGGCTAAAGTCGCCCAAAGCCATCGTGGTGTTGATGGCCAGTTCGCCCCAGTTGGAGACCCAGTTAATGAACCAGCCAGTCATTCCTGGGGTTCGCGTTGGATTTGAATTGTCAGCTGAAACAGAAGACATGGTAATTCGCGCAAGCGCGCACTCATGGCGGTGTGCCCCCCCGCACTGGATAAGTATCGACACGGCTTATTCGGGACTTGAGTGAGTTTGCGGGTTAGGCAGACTATTCTGAAAGTAGATTTCGCGACCGTAAACAGTATTTCGAGCTGATTTCCGGATGGATCTGGTTCCGTTCGAGCCAAATTGGCAGTGGGCAGGTGCTATCATGTGTTTTTCAGCCGGCTCCGTTGCCAAAACCAAAGCGAGAATTTTGCAAGCGATTGATTGCCGGCTTTTGTTTTTCTGCCAAATCCCCAAAACGTCCATGAACTTCTCCGTTGAGTTTGAACACTCGAAAACCGCTCGTTTGACGATCGTTTGTCTGGCCGTTGTGGCAGTTCTCTGGGGCGTCGTTGGCCAGAGTTCGGTGTCCGCCGCCCAAGCGACCGCGGCGAAGCGAGCGGAATCAAAGCACGTCCAGATTCAACGCGTCCAAGACGTCGAGAAGAATTGGCAGCCGAATCAACACCTATTCGTCAAAGGCGACATCGGCGTTTCGGATGAACAGCTTGCGAAACTCGAACGATGGCTAGACGAGAACGGTGCCCACTGGACGATTGTGTTGATGCACAACGCTCGTGACGAGTCCTACACGACGCCTGGGGGCCAGACGTTTGCTCGGATGGATGCCGTTGAATACGGGCTGGCCCATCACTTGAAAAATCAGACTGATTTTGGAGACTTGGTTCATGAAAAAACAGGCGAGTCGAGCGGTGCGATTTTTGTGTTGTTCTTGGTCGAGCGAAAATTTTCCTATTACAGCTCTGACGTTCATGACCGCCGAGGCATCGGCCAGTCGCGTTGGATCGGGAACCTTGATCGCGAAGCAGTACGAGCGATGCGAAGTGGCGGCCGAATCATCGACGCCGTCAGAAATACAGTCAAGCAAGTCGAGGGCAAACTGGCTCGGCAAATCAAACAGGAAGAGGTCGACAAGGAACGGGCTAAACAACGAGAGATCCACGAGCGTGCGAAACTGCTAGACGGCGTCCGAACGTTGATTGTGGAAACTCAAACGGACATGATTCCACGGGTTGAGTCATCGGCTCGCGAGGTCCGCACGAAGTATCCCCAGGCCACGGAATCAGAGTTAGCGAAGCCGCCTGTAGAAAGTTGGAAGACGGCGTTGAATGAATTTTCGCAAGAAGTTGAGAATCCGCTTTACCAGACCGTCGGCTTACGAAAGTCGGCTGAATTTAACGCGTTGCAAACGGGCGTTGCCCAAGTACGCACGGAAATCAATCGGCATTTGGATTCCTATGCAGCTCATCACGCATTCGACGACATGATGTACAGCGTCGAGGCCCGCTTGGATGCGATCGCCGACCACCCGAGCGGTCTTGCTAACGAGCCCAGCGTCGAGGCCTACGCGTTGCTTGATCAGGCTCGTGCCGGTCATGAGCGTGGCGAATTAGGGTTCGCTCAGAATATCGACAAAGCCCAAGAACTGATAAAAGCGGGCGAACATACAATCGCGACGGAACAAGCCAGGCTGAAAAAGTTGTCGGACCAAAAGAAGGCAGTTCGCCGCGCGATGATTTTCGTGGCGATCGGATTGGGCGCGGCGTTTCTGTTGGTGCTTTGGATTCTCAATGTTCGCCGCCGCCCTGCCCTGCGGCGAGCCCACTCGCTGTTTGAGAAACAAAGCAAGACGGTTGATTTCGAATTGGCTGGTGTGGCGACGGTTTTGGAGGAATCCGAATCTGTCGTTGGGACGCTGGAATCGTTCAGCGACGCTCGCTACGAAGGAGCGACGCTTGCGCTCGGCAATTCGGCTCATCTTCAGATTGCTCAGCTCAAGCACATGAACTCCGAGGCTCTGCGGGCGATGGATGCTTGTGATTCGTTGCTGCATCCGTCCAGCCTGCTGGCAGAAGCCGCCAATATGTTTTCGTCCTCGCGTTATGAACACTGCATCAACAATCTCGTTGGCAAGTCATTACGGGGGCCCGGAGAGTTGGACGCGGCGGGCGTTCCCACTGAGCCCCGCTGGATGAATTTTGATGAGTTCTTTTCCGACGTCCATCAACGAAAAAATGGCCTAGTCGATGAGCTAGTGGTGTTTGACAGTTGTCAGACGCAGATTGAGGGTGAGGTCAAACAATTACAAGCCAAGATTGATGCGGCCACGGCGTTAGAGAACAAAATCTCACGGGCGGCTCGGCTTGATCGGATTTTTAAATTGCCCGGGTTGTTTGATAAGTTGATCCCGGCCAGTCAATCCGATTGTGATTTTGCTGGTTCCTTGGCCAACGCCGATCCGGTAAGGGCGATGAACGATGTGATTCCGCTCGGAATGCGGAAAATTGATGACGGGTTGTTGCTGGCCAAGACGATCGTGGAGGCCCGCGAGAATCGTTTTCCCAGACTTGAAGGGTTTGAGTCAGAGTTGAAGCAACAGGGTTTTGACAACCGATGGATTTCAGAAAAAATTGATTCGCTCAGCGACCTGGCGGATCGACTGGTCAGCGACGCAGCGGACCAAAGCGTGACTAACGAAGCGACTGAGTTTGCAGGTGAGTTGTCGGGCCTGGAACAGCGTGCTAAACGCAGTGTCGAATTGGGCGAAGTGGTCGTCAGTCAACTCCACCCACGCTTGGATACTATCGTTGAGCGAATTGCAACGGCTCGAAAACAGATCGCGAAATCACTTGAGATCGACGAAACCAAATCACTTCGCGAGCAACATTATGATCCTGATTTGGAAGTTAAGCAGGCGCGAGAGCAATTGAATTCGGCCAAGGCGGCCTTGGACTATGGGGGTGTTGAGTCGGCCATGGAATCATTGGAAGTCTTTCACCTCGAAGCGAACCATGCCGACAAATTGGTTGAAACGTCGTTGAAGTGCCTGCAAGTATTCAAGTCAGAATTTTCTAATCGAAGCCAAAACCATGCATCGCTGATAAGTGACTTGCCCCGGCATGATGATTTAATTGGAGGGATCAAGTCAAAATACGCTGCTACGGCGTTGGTGATTCGTAATGAAGAGTTCGTAAGCGGGGCTTGGGATGATTTGGTGCCCCATGACGATTCGCCAAACGTTGAAGGTGTGATGATGGCGTGCCGTCAGCTGTTGGGCAGTCTTCAAACGTCGATTGCTCAATTGAAGGTTGACCATGCCGCTGGACGTATTCTCGAGGCTTCCAATTCGCTGCATTTGGTTGAAAGTGATTTGGTCAGCGTGACTGAAATGCTGGCTGAGATTGACGAGCATCAGGGGCATGTGGTCCGTCTGGCGGTCGACAATTCTAAGAATTTGTCCAGCTGCGATGAGCGACTCAAGGCACTTTTGTCTCACGTTGAGGATCGACGTACGCAACGACCTACGATCCAGCAGTTCGCAGATCTGAAGGATATGTTAGGGAATTTTCGAAGTGTATTCTCGTCGACGGGGACGCCTCGCGATCCTTTCGTGGATGCGATTGCGGTTGGCGATTTCGAAAGTCGTGTGGTCGATTTACAGACGGCACTTCAAGCGGATCAGCATGTGTTCGAAGAAGCTTCGCGAGCCGCCGGCGGTGCGACTTCGGAATTGGCGACGGCTAGTCAGTTGGTCTCGGAGTCGCATCAGGATCGGATTCCAGACAGCCGAACGGTGTCGGCGTGCCAACAAGAGATCTCGAAACTTGACGCTGATCTTGGAAATGTGGCACAGCGTTTGGAGACCGCCCACGACGATTGGAAGCAAGTGGGAGGCGAAGCGACTCAGTTGCATTCGCGATTGGGGATCGTCAACGGACGACTACGTCAAGAGTTGCAGCTGGCCCAACAGGCAGTCGAGACGATGGCGGAAGCCGCAAATGCGGTTTACGAAGCGGCCAATTGGCGAGGCTCGTACAGTATCGTAGTGATCGGACGACCCGGATCAGATTCACTCGATGAAGCCAGACGCCAGCTTTCGCGTGGCAGTTACGACGGTTCGATCGAGTTCAGCAAGTTGGCCAAGCGCGAATCCAGAGACGGGATTGAGCGGGCCAAGCAGCAAGTTGCCAGGCATCGAAGGGAATTGGCTCGTAAGGCGGCCGCGGCTCGCCGTCGACGCCAGGCGTCGATGTTCAGTAGTTCAAGCGGAAGTTCTTCTAGGAGTTCTGGTTTTGGCTCGAGTTTTGGGTCGAGTTCGCGAAGCTCTTCGATTTCCCGTTC
>JBLINZ010000474.1:0-4839 GCA_047639375.1 Mariniblastus sp.
AAAAGGATGTTTGTGAAGATCGGCCCCTCCACAAATCGGAACTGCCGCTTGCCGTTTTCATCCTCATCCAAAACGTTGGTTCCGGTGATATCAGACGGCATCAAGTCCGGCGTGAACTGGATCCGCTTGAAATTCACATCAAGGATCCTGGCGATCGTGCTGACCATCAACGTCTTGGCTAGGCCGGGCACGCCTTCGAGCAGACAATGCCCACGCGTGAAGATCGCTGCAAAAACTTGCTCGATCACCTCTTCCTGCCCGACGATCACCTTATGAAGTTCCTGCTCCATTACTTTTCGGTGCTGGCTAAACTCCTGAAGCACATCACCCAGACTGCGTTGTTTTCCGGTCACACTGTCCTCTTGATCGTGTTGATTTTCTTGTTGGGAGTGATCGTTTTCAAATCAACCCCAGACAATCCGATTGGCACCTGGCAGACTCGGAGTCTCTCCTCGCCCCACCAACGGACCGCAAATCGTCCTAATTTTTCTGCCAAAGTGAATTGTAGGACGGCACGCCGTTAGCAGCAACGCGAGTGTTCCGTTGCTTTGGATCGCCCAGATATCTAGAATCAAATGCTAGGCGATTCCGACGGGCTATTCTTGGGTTCGCGTTCATCATCAAGGGATAAGAATGACAAAAAAGAAAACCCGATCCTACGTCTGGCTCCTGGTCATTTTGGCGTTTCCCCTTCAATTGTCAGCTATCGACGACAATCAGCATGAGCAGGATCCGATCCGACAATCGGTTGTGACCGGTCCCATCATTTCCTCCGCGTTGATTCAACAGGATGGTCCTCGGCGAAGATTCGGCACTCAACGGGCCGACAAAACGCCTTTGAATGCAGCCAAAGTCCGCAAAGCGATTCAACGCGGGGTCCGTTACTTGATCGACAATCAACAACAGGACGGCTCTTGGAAAGACATTCACGACGGTGGAACCTCTGCATTGTGCACATTGGCGCTGCTCAATGCGGCTGACCTCCCCAAAGATCCCTTCATCAACGACCCCACGATACGGCGAGCGATGGAGCACCTGAGCAGTCTCGAAGCCACAGGAACCTATGTCGTTTCGCTACGGATCATGGCCATGACCACGGCAGACCCGCAACTAAAAAAGTTCGGCCGGCAAGTTCAAGCCGATGTTGACTGGCTGATTAAAACACAAGTCGGACCAGACGCGCCCTCTGCAGGCGGCTGGCACTACGGAACCGTCGGACGAGGCGATGCCTCAAACACTCAATTCGCGTTACTCGGACTTCACGAAGCCAGCAAAGCTGGGATCAAAGTCCCTCAAAAAACTTGGGAATTGGCACAAAGTTATTGGTTGAGGTCCGAGCGAAAAGGAGGATTCTCCTACTACGTCGTCAACGACACCGTGGCTCGAGGCAGCATGACCTGCGCCGGAATCGCATCGCTGCTCATCACTCAGGAGAATTTGATTGGCGCCGGCCAGCTTGTTAATGGCGATTTCGCCAACTGCTGCCGCTTGGATGAACTCAAAGTACAAATAGATAAATCGTTTGGCTGGCTAGCAGATCATTACACTGTCCGAGCCAACCCTCATGACCGAAGACAAGACCGAAATACCAAACTCTATTTTCTGTACGGTCTGGAACGGGCAGGCCGATTTGCGGGGCGACGTTTCGTCGGTGAAAACGACTGGTACCGAGACGGTGCGAAAGAATTGCTCAACGAACAACACCCGCTGAATGACTTCTGGTCATCGGCCGGAAGTGCAAGTGGTACCGGAGAAGGCAACCCACTCATCGGAACGTCGTTCGCCCTCCTGTTTCTCTCGAAAGGAAAACGTCCAGTCGTGATCGGGAAATACGATCACGGCGCTGAAGACTGGGACCTACACCCCAAAGGCGTTCATTATTTAACGCGTCGATTGGAGCAAGCCTGGGATGGCGTCAAACTCAATTGGCAAACCGTGCAAGCCAAGAACTCCACTACCGACGACCTTCTGGCCGCACCGGTTCTATTCATGTCCGGCAAGGAGTTCCTCGACCTCAAACCAACCGAAAAGGAGAACTTAAAAGAGTACCTTGAGAACGGCGGATTCCTATTCGCCGAAGCCTGCCAAGGCGATGGCTGCGGCGACAACGTGAAATATGACAAGGCATTTCGAGCACTGATGGCCGAAATCTTCCCGGACAGCCGACTGGAACCACTCCCAATCAATCATCCGATTTGGACCTCCCACTACTCTTTACTTGGCGGACCCGCAGCCATGGCCGAACGCCCGTTGCTGGGACTTCAAGCCTGCTGCCGAACGAGCGTCGTTTACTGCCCGAAAAATCTCAGTTGTTACTGGGAGTTGGATCGGCCGTCGATTCTTGACGCCAACAACGTCAGCATCAAGCTGAAACAGCGTGTTGAGCAATGTATCAAAATCGGCGTCAATGTAGTTGCCTATGCGACAGACCGCGCTCGGTTGCGGGAAAAAGGCGAGACGCCAAAAATCGCTGAAAAGGGACATGAACTATTGGCCGAGAGGGTCTTGATCATGCCCAAACTCCAGCACAGCGGAGGAGCCGACGACGCTCCCAATGCCTGGTCCAACGTGTTAAGGAATGTCCAAACGAACCTAGGCCTGGAAATCAAAACGGACAAGAAAATGATTGCCGCCACCACGGAATCGCTTGCCGACTATCCATTTGTGTTCATGCATGGACGCAACAAATTCACTTTCTCAAACAAAGAACGTGAAGCGATTATGAAACACCTTGAGTATGGCGGACTTATTTTCGCGGACTCGATTTGTGCTTCTCAAGCGTTTACCGATTCATTTCGATCCGAGATGAATATTATCTTGAGAAAGATGGGAACGCGGCTGAACTCGATCCCCTCAGACAGCCCCTTGTGGACCGACCAGTATGGCTACGTGATCAAACAAGTGACGATGCGTACTAAAACCAAAGGTGGGAGCTTCCAAGACATAGCCACTTCTCCACAACTCGAAGGCGCTCAACTCGACGGCCGTTGGGCGGTCATCTTTTCGCCAATCGATCTAAGCTGTGCTCTCGAGAATTCTGCCAAATCTCAATGCACAGGCTATTCGCACGACGATGCACTAAGAATCAGCACCAACGTGATCATGTACAGTTTACTAGGCGATTGAAATCGAGAGTGAGGCAGCCCGCTTAACGATTAACCAAGCAGGCCGCGGCCCGCGAGACCCTGGCGAACCGAGTCCCCGCCTGCCGAGACACTTGAGACAATCCGCGGTAGCGAAACTCGTCAAGAGTTTCGGCAGCTCACAAGGCCCAAAGTCTTGACGACTTGCGCTACGAATGAGGCTCTTCTTTGCCTCCCTGCTGGGTTTCCCGAAACACCCGCTTTTCCGCATCCGAACCGTTGAATCACCACGGCAAATTTGCCAAGTCGACATTCCCACCACTGAGAATGATTCCGATCTTGCTTGGTCGACGAATCGAGTCCGAGACGGATTCCCCAAATCGCTTGATCAAAGCCGCCAATGGCACCGCTGAACTTGGCTCGATAATCATCTTGGTGCGTTCCCAAAACATCTTCATCGCCGTGATCGTTTCTTGATCGGTCACGGTCACGATCTCGTCAACCTCGTCTCGAATATACGGCCAAGTCAAATCTCCGAGGCTGGTCCGGAGCCCGTCCGCCACGGTGTCGGGCGACAATTGGGGAATCAATTGCCCAGCTTGCTTGGACGCGAAGGCATCGTCGGCTCCCGTCGGCTCAGCACCCCAGACAGTTACTTCCGGCTGGAGAGAGCGAACGGCAACGCAGGTTCCTGACATCAATCCGCCACCGCCAACAGGCGCCACGATCATCTCCAAATCATTGACCTGGTCCAACAATTCCAAGGCCGCAGTGGCTTGGCCGGCGATCACATGCGGGTGATTGAAGGGAGGAATCATGACGGCTCCCGTCTCTTCTTGGAGACGCTCAGCAACGTTTAAACGCGACTCCAACGTTGGTTCGCATTCGGTAATCAAGCCACCATAAGTGCGTACGGCAGCCTGTTTGACTGCCGAAGAGTTGCTTGGCATCACAATATAAGCCCGCGTCCCAAAGACCTTGGCCGCCAAGGCCAACGCACCGGCGTGGTTGCCTGAACTATGAGTCACGACGCCTCGGGACAATTCCTCCGCTGACAAATTCGAAATAGCGTTGACCGCTCCTCGAAACTTAAACGCGCCCGACTTCTGAAAGTTTTCACACTTGAAAAACACGCACGCCCCGACCAAGTCATCAATGGTCCGACATGTCACAACGGGCGTTCGATGGGCGTGACTCGCTATCCGCTGGGCGGCGTCCTGAACGTCGCCAAACACTACGGTCCGGGTGTTATCCATCGGAATCTTCCTTTGCAATTTCATTTCACACCTACGACGAAGGTCTGACAACCCAAGCAACCATTTTGGCATGCTCACGCACCAAAACAAAAGGGCTTTTCTCAACTACGTGAGAAAAGCCCTTGGCTGAAGCAGAATGACGAAACCGATTCGCGTGTCAAAACAAGACACTTTGGTAGCTTCGTGGTCGGTTACTTAAAAGGGTCCTCGATACTCGAAGGCTTGGCCGTTTTGGCTCCACCACCAAACGGATTGCTGGGGACAGCCGCTCCACTTTTGGCGCCGCCACCGAATGGATCATCAGACGCCCCGAAGGGGTTGTCCAGATCCGTTCCGCCACCAGCAGGATTGGTCGGCGTGGCATCATCGGCCTTGGGCTGATTAGGATCAACGGTCTGGGCGACATATTCGTTGGAATGAAAATATGGAATCGTGCTGCCGATTTCTCGGATGCATTGAATCATCCCGCGGTCGCTCACCACATACAGCCGATCGGTTTG
>JBLINZ010000475.1:0-4827 GCA_047639375.1 Mariniblastus sp.
TAACGGTTAATTGATTTTAAATGCAAGACGATAGACCGTTTAACGATTAGCCGGCAAGCGACCGTGTCAAACGCCTAGCTTTGGTAGGCGTGGGCAATTGCCTACTGTGACTCAACCCGTTGGCCGCCGCTGTAAATATTAAAGCGTTTCTGTGACGCAAATCCGATCAAAGTCATATTGAACTCTCTTGCAAGTTCAACCGCAAGACTGGACGGCGCGCCGACCGCGACCATCATCGGAATCCGGGCCATGAGCGCCTTTTGAACTAACTCAAAACTGGCTCTGCCACTTACCACCATGACGTGAGCGCTCAACGCAAACCTAGCCGTTGAGATCGAATTCGAGCACGCGATCATTTGCGAACCGACAAGCTTATCGACGGCGTTGTGTCGTCCGACATCTTCTCGGATTGCGACCAAATTCCCATCTGCTGCGAAAAGTCCGGCGCCATGCAGGCCTCCAGTCCGCTCAAACACATCCTGCTGGGCGCGAATCGCATCTGGCAGACCAAACAACATGCCAGAATCAAGTGAAAACGAATCGTCGAGTTCCGTCATGCCTTGGTTTCGAACGGCGTCCAACGATGCTTTGCCGCAAATCCCGCAACTGGAGGTCGTGTAAAAATGTCGTTGCAGTTTCTCAATCTCCAACTCGACGCCAACCGCCAATTCCACCATCAATGTGTTTCCATGGGCACCGCCTTCGGGCGCGGGGCCAACGTGCTCAAACGAATCGATTTGCTGCGGATCGCTGAGAATATTTTCTGAAAGCAAGAAACCAGCCGCCAACTCCTCGTCGTGCCCCGGCGTTCGCATCGTGATCGACAAACTCTTACTCCGACGTCGCTCACGTGGTCCAAACACAACACGAATCTCTAACGGCTCTTCCGCCGCTACGACGTCAGGTTCATGCTGGCGACCATCGTGGGTTACACGCTCGATGGTCAGCTGTTTTTCGCTCTTGGATGAGTTGGGCACGTGCCACGACACTTTCGCTGGAATTGGGATTAACGGCATGACCCGAGTTGTGAACAACAGGCAAACTCATGACGACTTTGCCTGCCGAAAGTCGTGATGGAAGCCCGACGCGTGAACAAGGCAGAATTGGATTCCGTGCTCACTTGGCTAACGTTACGAATTAACATGCAAATCACAAACTTGTTGAGTCACTCGTCTCGATTTTCGACTGTAGTCTCTTTGGTTGCTCGATCCATTTTCAATTGTTGCTGCATTTTTCTCCAATCGACACCCGCCGACCAATCGAGAAGCGGCGCGACACTTGAAAAATCATCCGTCCATTTTACCGAACTCAACGTTTCAGGCCACGGGATTCGGTGCTTGATCACCGCCGTTGATTGGAGGAACGCTTGGTTCTTTGTCAGCAAAACCCACCGTGTCTCAATTTTCTTGTCATCCGATTGATATTCAATCAAGATCGGTTCGAGCCCGTGATCTTGGGCATGCTGCTGAATCACTGGCAGCAGATCAATGAATCGGTTCGTGATATGAGCGATCAAGACGCCTTCGGGCTTCAACCGTCGTAAATACAGCTCGATGCATTCGGACGTCAACAAATGGATGGGAATTGAGTCACTTGAAAACGCATCCATGAAGAGCAGATCGTATCGGGGACTGTCCGCATGCCGTGATTCATTGAGCAACTGCATACGTCCATCGCCGAGCTTGACGCGACAGTCGCCAGCTGAGTTCTTTAAAAATGTGAAATGCTCGCTGGCAATATCAGCGACCATCGGATTGATCTCGTAAAACACCGCTGAATCACCAGCCTCCAACCACGTCGCCATGGCGCCGGCACCGAGCCCAATGACTGCGACATCGAGGTTCGAATCGAGGGCAGCTGTAGCGCGGTACCCCGCAAACGCGACGCCAACGCCACTGCCTGGAACGTAGTAGCTGATGTGCTCCATTTCATGGCCAGGCTCCATTCGCTGGCCACCATGCTCGACGCGCCCATTGATAAATTTTCGGTATCCATCCATCTCAACCACGGACGCCAAGCCGTATTCATTCCGCCCTCGAAACACCAACCCTTGTTGATAGCTTGGATCTAGAAAATAGACCATGCTAGATACAACGAGCGACCCGGCCACGATCACGACCATCACCAAGCCAGTTGTTACGATTCCACCCATGCCGCGGGGTGGATTCACACCGGGCGCAGGCTCTGACTGCTCACGGTTTTTAATCGCTGAAGATTTCGGAGCGTAGATCGCCCCGATCGCAACGGCTAAACAAATCAACAGCCCCACATGAAACTCGAGGAAACTGGTAAAGATCGCGGGTGCGATGATGCAAACAAATACCCCGCCGGCCGCACCGCCAAATGAAATCCACAAATAGAATTCGGTCAAATAGCTTGGCAGCGGCTTCATCCGCTCCAATTCGCCATGGCACAACATGCTCGCCGCAAAACAAACACCGGCAAGTCCTACCACTTGCAACAACAATCCGGCATACACGTTCAAGTGCACTAAACTAATCGCCGCGATCGTGCCACCAACCAACAACGGCACAAAAACTCTACGCCGGTAAAGAGCAGGGCGGTCGAAACAAATAATGAACGACAACAGATACAATCCCAATGGCAAGATCCATAGGAATGGAATCGAGGCGACCTCCTGACAGAGCAAATTGGTGGTTGCCAACAGGACGATTGACGCAGCGGCCGCCAAGATGAACCAAAGCAACCGGTTGGCGAGCGTTGGACCCGCGATGAACGTCTGTGACGTGCTGTCGGAATTCGTCTCAGATTTCGGCTCCGCCCAAGAATTTCGTCGCACGGTTTGCCAACCGGACCAACAACTTGCCAGCGCAAACAGGAAAAAACCGATCGTCCAATACTTGGCTTGAACTGCCAATGGAAAAGTCGGCTCAATCAGAAATGGATAGCTCACCAAGGCCAACATCGAGCCGAGATTTGAGAGAGCATACAGCCGATAAGGCGACAGCCGAGCATGCGAACTGCTTTGCCAAGCCTGAATGAGGGGCCCCGTCGAAGACAAAGCGAAATACGGCAAGCCAATGCTAAATGCCAAAACCCCAACGATGGCCCACGTTAGGTTCTCGCTGCCATCCGGTTGCAAGCTTTCGCTGGGACTAGCGGAAGTCAACAACGACGCGGTGACAAGCAGGCACAAGTGAATCAACCACGCCTGCTTGGGAGAACACATTCTTCGCAGGAGGTGGGAGTACAGATACCCCAATAGAAGCACGATCTGGAAGAACATCATGCAAGTCGTCCAGACCGCGGCCGTTCCGCCAAACCAAGGCAAAATGAAGCGTGCGATCATCGGCTGCACTTGAAACAGCAGAAATGCACTTAAAAATATGGTCAGTCCGTAGCGAATCATCCGAACATGGTACGCGTGATTTCGCTCTTCCAAAAGGACCGACTCGGAGACGAGTCGCTCCACCACACGTCAATTTTGAAAAAAATTCGCCAGCAGCCCCACAGAACGCCAGTTTGAAAGGCAATTTGGCCGTTGACTACCGGGGACTCGATCAACCGGAAACCACGCTAACGAACAATTGACGCCCTTGTTCGTTTCCATCGAGAGAATTCGGGTCAAACCTGAATGGCATCATGAAGTGATCGCCCGAAATCAGCGTTGACCATTTCTTGTTCCGAACTATATTCCCTGTAACCACCGCGAGAGAAGGAACGTCAACGCGTTTGTCTCCTCTCGCCCACCGGCAAATCAGCCGATTCTTGCGGCACGCGGCCACCACCCGCGACTTGCAGACCTCACCGATCCGCGCTGCGGGTGCGTTTGGACTGGAGGAATAGGACTACAACGGAAATCTAGATGCTTAACTTTTTCAGCCCACAATCTGGGTCATTCAAAAAAGACGTTCTTTCTGGCGTCACCGTTTCTTTGGCCCTAGTTCCCGAAGCGATTGCGTTTGCCTTTGTCGCTGGCGTTTCGCCTTTGATCGGGCTGTATTCAGCGTTTTTTCTCGGCCTCATCACGGCGATCTTTGGTGGTCGACCGGGTATGATTTCGGGAGCCACTGGCGCGATGGCGGTTGTCATCGTCGGCCTCGTCTCAATCCACGGTCCTGAATACCTGTTCCCAACGGTTATCCTTTGCGGAATTCTTCAGATTGCGATTGGCGTTGGGCGGCTCGGTAAACTCATTCGAATGGTCCCGCACTCGGTCATGCTGGGGTTCGTTAACGGACTCGCGATTGTGATCGGATTGGCCCAACTCAGTAGCTTCCAAATTGTCGCCGATGGCGAATTGGTATTCCTCAGCGGAACGCGACTGTGGCTGATGTTTGGCTTGATCGGCTTGACCATGTTCATTATCTGGGGACTGCCCAAACTCACCCGTGCAGTTCCCGCTTCGTTGGTCGCCATTTTGACCGTCACGTTTTTGGCGATCGGTATCAATACATTTTCCGCTTCCGAGACTAACCAGGTCGCTACCGTGGGCGACATGCTTCACACTCGCAACGAAGTCAATCGACTGGGCTTGGACCAAGCTCACCATGTTGAAGACGAGGATTCCGAATCCGAACAAGCATTGCCTCATTCCGGACTGGCAAAGGCCGGAGTCGCAGGGACCGAAAACCCAAACATCAACCTAGTCAGCTTGTCGTTGATTTCCACCGACGACTCAACGAGTGACAAAGCCTCAGACGATTTGGCCGCGACCGAAGAATCAACCGATGTTGCCGCCCAAGAAAACGCCGATTCAGGAATCAGTGGTGGTTTACCACAGCTGTTTTTCCTTCAATACGAACTGGTTCCTATGAATTGGAAGACTCTCAAGATCATTTTCCCGTTCGCGATCGTACTCTGTGG
>JBLINZ010000476.1:0-4777 GCA_047639375.1 Mariniblastus sp.
CCGGCAGTAGCGTATAGAGCAAACCCAATGATTCCCCATACGAATCCAATTACAACGAGCCCAACGAGTGAAACCAGACACGCGATGATGATTGCTCGCCAATCGAGCGTAGAGGACTTGGACATTCTTCGTTCGCACATCGAGGGTTTTTGCGTCGCCGTTCTCAACGGAAAAGAACGACATTTAACTAAGAAAATTATACCAACACCCATGCCCGTCAACACACAGCGATGGCGTTTGCGGGATTGCAATCGCGGGAACCCGACCAAAGCTGTTGATATTGAAGTTGCAGCGCAAACGACGCCTAAACAACGAAGCCACGACAATGCGCAAAAACATTATTGTGCGACCGGCACTCCTAGAGAAAGCGTAGAACAACGACGAATGCGATGACCGCCACGGCGATGACGCCAAACAGGATAGGCAAGTAGATCCACGGGGAAATGTTGGACGGATCATCGTCCCCTGTGATGGAGCCGCCACTGTAGTCAACGATCCAATCGGGGATACGACCGAATGCAGTGTACATTACTCCGAGCGTAGCACCGAGGCCAAGCATGATCCAAGTCCGAAGGTCACCAACACCAGCAAAAACTGACCACCCGAGTAACGTCAACAACACAGCCGACAGCATACCGGCGACGATTCGGTTGGTGGTCATAGATAATCCGGCAGAGCTTATAACGGAAGGTTTTACATCACCGCCGTGAACGAGGCGGCTGACTCTGAATGGCCAGACAGTTTACCAATTAAATCCCGCGTTACGAAACATGGAAAGTGATCCCGAAATGAATTTGCGAAAAAACCATGTTAGCCACCCCGTCAGCCCGGCGATTCCAAGGTGCCATCCACCACGCGATACAATTCAGTGGCATTCGCGTCCATGCTAGACATGATAGAAATGCGAAATGCTTGACCAGCAACCGCAGTGGCGAATTCTGGCGACGATTGGGTAAGAGTATCAAAAACCGATTGGGCGTGGTCGGCGATGTCGAGCGCTTCGGACTCATTGATGTTGGGCGATTGTGCAACCACACCACAGGCAATCTGGTTGTCTGGGCGGAAACCAAACGCAACCCCGTCGAACATGAGAGTAGCGCCAGCAGAAAAACGATCCATCGCGCTAGAGTAAGCCTCGCCTTTCGATTTCAGGAGGCGAGAGTCAAGGACGACGCAATCTTCAGGTTTGACGCCAGCAAGTGACGGCAGTACGTACGAACCAAGTGCGGCGGCGCCCGCAAGGCCAAAGCCGACCCAGCCAATGGTTGGTGAAACGATGTTGAACCAGCTACCGGCAATGAGAGCTGTGCCGATCCACCACAAAGGACCATAGAGTTGGTAGAACAAAACGTACCAATACGGCGCTGCCGTAGCAGGTTGCAGCGAGCTATTCGGGGATTCGTACGGATTTGCCATTAACTAGGAGCGGCTTACTGGAGGTTTTTACGTCACCGCCCCTGACATCAAGTAACGGTTGGAACAAGAGATAATTTTACCACCCCAGCAAGGCGGGAACAAACGGCGAAGACGTGCCGAGGGCCCTTAATTAAAATCACTAATACAAGACCAGTGAAGTACTATTCGACGTAGCCGTAAGTCAGCATTACCTTGGTCGTATTGCTTGAGTCAGCAAGGAGCTCGGATAAAGATTCAGATTCGATGATATTCTCGTTGGTGGCTCCGGGCGCGGTTGTGTCGTAGGTCGACTCCTCAGATTCGCCGATTAAACGATCGCCATCAGTATAAACCTTGACCTTGAAACAGGCCGTGGTCGTCTCGGTATCACCGACATTCTCGTATTTGACGTACAACTTGCCGTCGCGGACTCCCGATTCAAGCAATCGAAGATCTTTGTAAATCGTGACCCCGCCACCGCCGCCAAAGTGGACGGAAAGAAGGCCACCGCTAGAGCGAGTTGATAGCGCGAACGCAATTAGCAGCGCAGCAATTGCGACCACACCACCGAGGAATGCCGCAAGCAAGTAGAGCAGGATTTGATTCAGTGCCACGGTAGATCACACAGGAGGTTTTTACGTCGCCGTTCTCAACGGAAAAGAACGACATCGAACTAAGAAAATTATACCAACACCCATGCCCCTCAACAAACAGCGAAGCCGTTCGCGGGATTGCAATCGCGGGAACCCGACCGAAGCGATTGACGCTGCCTCCCGAAAACCTTTCCAAAAGACAGCCACGACCTTACGTACCAACCATGTTAGGCAACCACCCCCGATGAACCAGAGTGAGATGTCTCCTTCCAAAAAAGTACCAGCCGACCTCGCAGAATTCGCGCCCGTTAGCGTGATTCGCGGGCAGTCCCGTGTGAGAAGAGTGCCCGCGAATATCGACAATAAGCGATAATAAGGAACGCGCTACTTCGCGGCAGACCGAGCAGGGAGTCCGCGCGGCTGCGCCACCATCATTGCTCCAAAACATTCTTCAGCTGAACAAAAGGGATGCGTCGCAAAGGAGGACCGCGAATCCGTCCGCCTGAGTCGTACTACAGGTGCATGTTCGACATCGTGTCGCAAAACCAGGAATCGTTAAACAACGTGTATCACATTCCTACTAGTGACCGGCTAGACCTGCGAGAGTCCTGTGTAATATTAAAAAACAGGCGGCACAGGGCCTGTGCCTGCTACTTTGATCGCCAACAGGCGATTGGGCACTTGACTCTCCGCAAATTGCTTAAAAAGCCCTCGATTTCTGCGAAACATGGCGGCCCACTTCACGACGACTCGAAATAGTGTACATTACAACACTCAACGCACGATTCACGTTGGATCGACTGCATGGTTCCCAAGGTTCGCTCCTGACCAATCCAGGAAAACACGATATCCATGAGCACCCAACCCACCGCGCCCGACCAAACTTCTCAAGCTGACGTCCAATCCAAATTAGCCGATTCCCTCCGGCACTATTGGGGATTTGACAGCTTTCGAGATCTGCAATTCGAAGCCATGCAGGCCGTCATGCAGGATCGTGACTCGCTGGTCGTGTTCCCGACTGGAGGCGGCAAATCACTTTGCTTCCAAGCTCCCGCCGTTTGCCGAGATGGAATGGGTGTGGTCGTCTCGCCACTCATTTCGTTGATGAAGGACCAAGTCGATTCGCTGGTTAGCTGCGGCATCAAAGCCGCTTTTCTCAACAGTTCGCTGACGTCAGCCGAAGAGTCACAAATTCTGGAAGACGTTCGGAGCGGAAACCTGCAGCTGCTGTATCTCGCCCCCGAGCGTTTATTGACGTCGTCCTGCAAGTCGATGCTAAAAACAGCCAACGTTCGATTCTTTGCAATCGATGAAGCCCATTGCGTGAGCCAATGGGGACATGACTTTCGGCCGGAATACCGCGGCCTAAAGATCCTCAAGACTGAGTTCCCGACCGCCTCCGTTCATGCTTACACCGCGACCGCGACGGAGCAAGTTCGCGGCGACATCCTGCAACAGCTGGGGCTCGAGAACCCAGAGGTTCTGGTCGGTTCGATGCGACGCTCGAATTTGAATTACCAAATTCGCCGCCGACAACCAGGACTGGATCAAATCGTCGACGTGTTGCGAAAACACGAATCTGAATCTGGAATCGTTTACTGCATCAGTCGCAAAGACGTCGAGAAAACTTCGGCGGCCCTTAATTCGCTGGGCTTTTCGACGCTGCCTTACCACGCTGGAATCTCGGCGGACCAACGCAAGTCAAACCAAGACGCGTTCCTACATGAAGACATCAAAATCATTGTCGCGACCGTCGCGTTTGGAATGGGAATTGACAAATCTAATGTTCGGTTTGTGGTTCATGCGTCGATGCCAAAATCACTGGAAGCTTATCAACAAGAAAGCGGCAGGGCAGGGCGAGATGGCCTCGATGCCGAGTGTTGGTTGTTCTTCAATGGCGGTGACTATGTGACTTGGAAACGCCTGATCGATCTTTCGAATGATAGCTCTGGATACGACGCGGCGATCTCGGCCCTGGATGGGATTAGCAAATTCTGTAACGGATTGATCTGTCGACACGTGGCCCTTGCGGCGCATTTCGACGAAGTCCTCAAGCTCGAGTCATGCGACGCCTGCGATGTTTGTCTCGACGACCTTGAACTAGTAGATGATCCCCTCACGCTTGCACAGAAAATTGTGTCTTGCGTGTTCCGAGTCGATCAGCGATTTGGGGCGGACTACGTCGCCCAGGTCTTAACCGGGTCTCGGGATAAACGAATTCTTCAAAACAAGCATGACCAAGTCAGCACGTACGGTCTGCTGGACACGGCCAACAAACAAGACGTTAGGACTTGGGTTGAGCAGTTGATCGGACAGGATTTCCTGATCAAATCCGGTGAATACAACATCGTCAAGATCACGGACGCAGGGCGAGAATTGTTGCGAGGCGAAGCGAAACCTCGTTTGACCCAACCACTCCGAGCCACACCGTCTCGACCCAAAAAAACAGCTACAACGTCTTGGGAAGGCGTCGACAAAACGCTATTCGAGTTGCTTCGAACCGAGCGGGAAACCGAAGCCAAACAACGGCAGGTTCCGGCCTACGTCGTTTTCAGTGACGCCTCGTTGCGAGACATGGCTCGGCGACGCCCTTCGACAGTAGAGGCACTGCGTTTGATCAACGGAGTTGGCCAACAGAAACTGGAGACTTACGGTGTGCGGTTCTTGGGAATCATCACTGACCATTGCGAGACATCCGGCGTTTCGCTGGACGAGAGTCCGCCTGTTCAGCAAGTCGCCCCATCCGGACCGACGGCCTCCGCAATCGTCTCGTTCGAACACTTCGAGGC
>JBLINZ010000477.1:0-4750 GCA_047639375.1 Mariniblastus sp.
GCCGAAATGGCTGGAGTCGCTTTTCGCGTGTCTTCCACGGCATCTTCCGGCGCTTAGCGATCCAGATCGGGCCCTCAACAACCTTGAACGCCTGGTGCTGAGCGAGCATACCGCAAACACAAACGCTGCGTCCCGATGGCCATTGGCCTCCATCCCCGACCTACTGCACCTCCTGGCAGCCAGTCAACAGCTGGCCGATTTGCTGATTCGAATCTCAAAAAACGTCACCTCTCTGTGGCGCGAACTTTGGGCCAACCGGGGCCAACAATTTTCTCAATCCAGTCTTACCGAGAGCTTGGCAGTTGAAATTGAATCGGATCTGACTCCAGCCGACGCCATGGCGACACTACGCCGGTTCAAGCAACGGGAAACGCTTCGCATCGGGATCGGAGACCTAGTTGAAAACCAACGAATCGCCCAAGTCACGTCACAAATTTCGTTCGTTGCCAACGCGATCGTGGAATCCAGTTACCGTTGGGCGCGGCGTGAGTTGAAGTCTCGGTACGGTGAGCCGACGAACTCCCACGAGACCCCCGCAAGCTTTTCCGTTCTGGCCCTGGGCAAACTTGGTGGCCACGAACTGAACTATTCCAGCGACATTGATCTGATGATGCTCTACGACGAATCCGGCGTGACTACCGGCGTGGCTCAACATCAACGGATCACCAATCAAGAATTTTTCGAGCGGCTTTGCCAGCTAATCACCAAACTGATTGGCGAAACCACGGCCCTCGGCACGACTTATCGCGTCGACCTCAGGCTCCGCCCCAACGGAGCCAGCGGAAAACTCTGCAACTCATATGCTTCGATGATCCAATACTACGACCTGCAGGGACGAACCTGGGAACGTCAAGCCCTGATCAAGGCCGCGCCGATCGCGGGCGATCAAGCGCTAGGCCGACGACTCCTCAAAGAACTTGCCCCCTGGATCTATCGACGCAACCTCAGTCGGGCAGACATCAGCGGCATCAAGGCACTCAAAAGGAAAATCGAACGCCGGGCGATCGAGACGGGCGAGAACCTTACTAATGTCAAAACCGGTCGCGGTGGAATCCGTGACGTTGAATTCATTATCCAATTTTTACAACTGCTCAACGGAGGCGATCTCCCCCAAGTCCGCACGACCAATACCCTGGACGCGATACGACGTTTAGAAAAAGAGCAATGCTTAACCTCGGCCGAATCGACCGTGCTGGCGAAAAATTATGCTTGGCTTCGGAAACTCGAACACCGGCTGCAAATGATGTTTGACCTGCAAACGCATTCGATTCCAACGGATCGCATCGAACTGAATAAGATTGCCAAACGAATGGGATTCGTGGACGATACGAGGCTTTCCGCTTTGATACAATTCAAAAGTTCGCTAGTCGAAACCACCGAAAGCAATCGCAGGATCCTCAATCACTTGCTGCACGGGGCGTTTGGAATGGCCTTCGGATCGATGCGAAATACAGGCGGCGGCGAGCATCGACTTGACCGCGACGAAGTCCCACTTGAAGTCGACTTGATCCTCGACCCGGATCCGGGTGACGCGATGATCGAACAGGTACTTCGGCCCTATGGATTTCAAAATCCATCCGCCGCACACGGACATCTGATGGACCTCGCCAAAGAACCCACGCGTTTTCTTTCCAGCCGTCGTTGCAAACATTTCCTGGCGTCGGTTGCCCCGGCTCTCCTGAAAGAACTATCCTACACGCCTGATCCGGATCAGGCCCTGGTAACGCTGGCGACGGTCAGCGAGCACTTGGGAGCCAAAGGTGTGTTGTGGGAGCTGTTTAATTTCAACCCGCCCACACTCAGCCTCTACGTTCGATTGTGTGCGTCGAGTGATTATTTGACCGGCATTTTAAAAAGCAACCCAGGGATGATCGACGAGTTGGTCGATGCACTCCAAATGGATGGGCTCCCCAGTCGTCACTGGCTGGAGTCAAACATCGACGAATTGACGCGGGGTGCCACGGACTTAACACCCATCCTCCACAGTTTCAAAAACACGCAGCACATGCGGGTTGGAATTCGGGACATCCTTGGACGCGACGACGTTCGGGACACGCATCAAGCCCTCTCCGATGTAGCGGGAATTTGCATCCAGACCGCGGCCCGAATGCAATTTGATCGACTCTTCCAGAAATTCGGGACTCCTCAAACTCCGGCTCCAAGTGATGCCAAGCCCGCGGGTCAATTCGTCGCGGCAACGAAACAAGCCATGGATTGCCCGCTCGTGATCCTAGGACTGGGAAAACTTGGCGGCCGAGAACCCAATTATCACAGCGACCTCGATGTGATTTTCTTGTACGATCCGATCCAAACTGACGGCCAGCCTTTTGCAGACCGCTTGGCTGATGGAATCACAAGCCAGTTTTTCTTCAGCGAACTCGCTGCGGAAATCACAAAATTCTTGTCCCACCAGCCGGGATTTGGGCGACTCTACGAAGTCGATAGCCGCCTACGCCCAACAGGCAAGAGCGGAGCACTGGCCGTTTCAATGGCCGAGTTTGAACGCTATTTCAATTCCCAGCAAGGCAAGCTTTGGGAACGCCAGGCACTGTGCAAAGCCCGGCCAGTTTTCGGTTCCAACGATCGGGTAGCGCGAGCCATGAGCATGGTCCGGCAAGCGATTCAGTCGCAACCTTGGCAAGCCAACATGGTTCAGGAGATCCGGGAAATGCGCCTGGCGATGGAAAAGGGATCCACCGAACAAAATCTCAAACGCGGCGCTGGCGGAACCGTTGATGTTGAGTTTGCCACCCAAATGCTCCAGCTCAAACACGTCGTCGACGATCCGTCGGTCTTGGTTCCCGGAACTCGAGACGCGATTGAGAAATTTCAAGCGTTGGGAGTGCTCAATGACTTAGATGCCCGGCAACTGGGTGAGGGCTACCAAGCCCTGCGCAGCGTCGAAGCCCGGTTGAGGTTGATGAATACCACCGCCAGGCACGACCTTCCTAAGAAACCCAAGCAGCTGGAAAAGCTGGCTTATCTTTTACATTACGCCAATGGCCAATCGCTCACCGACGCCGTCAACGGGCATCGGGTTGAAATCCGTCGCATATTCAATTCACTGACCTCGTAAGGCAGGTCGATGCGCATGCGAGACCATCGGTCGTTTAACGATTAGCCGACTGCGTGTTTGAAGCAGGGCGAACTTACTCCGCCCTTGGATAGAGGTCCGTCGAGAGGTATCGCTCGCCTAGGTCCGGCAACATGACGACAATCATCTTGCCTTCGTTCTCTGGGCGTTTGGCGACTTGAACCGCGGCAGTCACAGCGGCTCCACAGCTAATCCCGCAGAAGAGGCCTTCCTTGGTAGCCATGTCGCGGGCCATTTGCACCGCATCATCATCAATGACCGTAACGACTTCATCAATCACATCGAGATTGAGGACGCCGGGAATAAAGCCCGCTCCAATTCCCTGGATCTTGTGCTTGCCCGGCTTCAAGTCTTCACCAGCTTTGCGCTGCGTGATCACAGGACTGGTGGCCGGCTCAACCGCGATCGAGATCAGCCCTGGCTTCTTCTCTTTTAACCTTTCACTGCAACCCGTAATCGTTCCGCCAGTCCCGACCCCGGCCACGAAGATGTCAACTTGCCCTTCGGTATCACGCCAGATTTCTTCTGCTGTCGTTTGCCGGTGGATCTCGGGATTGGCCGGATTATTGAATTGTTGCGGCATGAAAAAGTTGCCATCGGAATTGGCGATCTCAGTGGCTTTTCGAATTGCACCGGGCATCCCCTCAGCACCCGGCGTCAGAATTACTTCGGCTCCTAACGCCGCCAACAAACGACGCCGCTCGACCGACATTGAATCCGGCATCGTGACTTGCATCTTGTAGCCACGGGCGGCACAAACATAAGCCAACGCGATTCCCGTATTGCCACTTGTAGGCTCAATGATGGTCGTTTCCGAATCAATCATTCCATCTCGTTCCGCCGCATCGATCATGGCGCGGCCAATTCGATCCTTGACGCTCCACAACGGATTCATGTTTTCGACTTTGGCAATCACGCTGGCGACGCAACCTTCGGTGACTCGACGTAGACGAACCAAGGGCGTGTTGCCAATGCAGTGCGTGATTTCTTCCATAATTCCGCGAGATTGTGACGAAGCCATGTTCAACTTTCTAAAGTGCGTTTTGTATTCAAAGGGGCCGACGGCCATCAAGAACGGCTCTGTTCCTGTGCCCTGGTTTCAATCGATTTCAATGTAGCCGGAGCCAACCAACCAACAGGCAAGCGAATCGCGTCTAATCAAAACATCCAAACGCCCGCCTGCGGAAGCGGAGTATAGCAAGGCTAAGAAATTTGGGTCAACTTTGGTTTCACGGCTGAATCCACCTAATTCAACCCAAATTCGCGAAAGACGCTAGATTGAGAACAAAGTAGCAGGCAAAGGCCCCGCTGCCGGCAGGCAAAGGCCCCTCTGCCATCCGCTTTCAAAACCCCCACTCACCCCTCAGGTCCAACCGAACAAAAAGCCCTCACAAACTTTCATGAACCTAAATGAGTGCCTGCGATTCGAGCGAGATTCTCGATTGGGGTGGGCGAAAATCTGCGAATAGTCGATAACGCTCCCATGCTTGAATCGGGGTGGACGCGATCGTCCCTGCCGACTTCCATTCAGACAATCCAGTGTCACATCGTCAATAGTGGACGAGGCTGGGTGTGATAATTGGCTCCAAAAATCAGCCTGTCTCGTAGAGGCTCACCTAAGTCAGCATGGAAACGACACTTCATCGACAACTAAAG
>JBLINZ010000478.1:0-4725 GCA_047639375.1 Mariniblastus sp.
TGATCGGCAGATTGGTGCATAACCACTATGAATGCCATACCACTGTCGATCGGCATGAAACGAAAGAATTCGTCAATCGCTTTCAACCCCCCAGCCGATGCACCCAATCCCACAATTGGGAAAGGAGATCCAGGTGGCTTGTTGACTGCCTTGGTTGGGGGAACTTGATCAACCGCCGATGGCGTCAATTGAATTTCAGAATCGGGTGACTTCGCCTTCTGCTGCGAGTTTTCCTCGCTGTTGGCAGACTGAGACGCACTCTTGCTCCGCAAAGCAGATTTGTTCTTCGAAGACTTTTTGTTTTTTCCAGTCATCGCACTTTCCTGACGACACTTACCCTATCACACCCGAAAGAGGGGGCAACTCATAGCTTCCGTCACTTGTCGAGAGATTGATTCGAATCGACGTAGTGAAAACGGAACACTGCGGTGAACCGCAGTGTAAAGCCACATTCGGTAAAAGTCGAGGTCCTTTCTAGTTTTGCGTCGATCAAGCAGCGTCGACCGAACCAATATCATCGCATTTCGATTTGCGTCTTTGTTCCCCGCCAACGCCCTCAGCCCAGCAACGACACGCGTCGCGGGCTTAATGGCTTGTTGATTCAAAATGCGAGACGATAGATCGTTTAACGATTAGCCGGCAGACGACAGTGACAAACGCAGAGCGTTTGCAGGCTTGGGAGATTGGCCTTAACGGCAAGCCACCCACGAGCGCTCTCCCTCGCAAACGCATTCGGCCTACCAAAAGACATCGCCTCTCGCTCAAACACCGTCGATCGTCCGCGATCCCAACAGGATCGTCCGCGATCCCAACAGGATCGTCCGCGATCCCAACGGGATCAAGTGTCGCCTTTCGCTCCGCCGAAAGAGTGCCTAACAACGCGGCAACTCGCCGGTACAACTCACTAGTTAGCCCGCGGTCAAAGTCATTCACGAATCAATAACCCCTCACCCATCCGAATTCGGACGACGAAAGTTTCTCGAGGCACGAACAATTAAGTAACGTGAGTCCAACAAGAATCACCGCCCATAACACACTCTTTCGGCGGAGCGAAACTCGACCATCCTGCCCGGCTTAAAATCCATGCCGACTTCAAATACAATTAGGATTCCACCTCGACCCTAAGACTTTTCTTCGCAAGACAATCCATGCTCTTCAAAAACATATTGCCCCTCTACTCCGTGGCGATTGCACTTGGCATTTGTTCATTGTCTTCGGCCCAGGTCCCTGGCACCCCGGGCGAGGTCAAACCTGCTAATGAAAGCGGCCAGCATGTTGGAATCGAGCTCGCTTATTCACAGCTACGTTTTGATCGCCCGATCTATTTAACGGGGGCCGGCGATGGAAGCGGGCGTGTATTTGTCGCGGAGCAAGGTGGCGTCGTTCGCTGGTTCAATCAAAACGAAGAAAACCCAACCGCCAAGGTGTTTCTTGATATCAGCGACTTAGTTAGCCGCAACGGCAATGAAGAAGGCTTGCTCGGATTTGCGTTTCATCCCAAATTCAAAGACAACGGATTCGTCTACTGCCATTACTCTTCCGACAAAACTCGGACAGGCGAAAACAAGATCTCGTCCAACATCATCTCTCGATTCAAAATCTTAGATGATCCAAATCTCGTCGACATCAACTCGGAAAAAATTCTGCTGACCGTCCCGCAACCGTTTGCCAACCATAACGGGGGAGCGATGATATTTGGCCAAGATGGTTATCTATATTTCTCGTTGGGGGACGGCGGGTTCCGTGATGACCCTCAAGGCAACGGCCAGAATCTGAAAACGATGCTCGGGGCAATCAACCGAATTGATGTAGATCAGGAATCAGCCGCTCAACCCTATTCGATTCCCGCGGATAACCCCTTCGTTGATACCGCTGGCGCCGCCCCGGAGCTGTATGCCATCGGACTCAGAAACGTCTGGCGATTTTCGTTTGACCGGAAAACCGGTGAACTATGGGCAGCCGACGTTGGGCAAAACTTGATCGAAGAAGTCAACCTGATTCAACGAGGTGGGAACTACGGCTGGAACCGATTCGAAGCCAACGATGATTTCACCAAGGAAACCCAACTTGCCATCGAGCGACACGACAAACCCATCGCTTGGTATGGCCACGAATGGGGTGGCTCAATCACCGGTGGCAACGTCTATCGCGGCAAACAATTCCCCGAGCTCGACGGTTCCTATTTCTTTGGCGACTACATGACAGGGAACCTCTGGCGAACACGGAAAAACGAATCGGGTGAGTACCTGACTGAACTGATTCGCAGAACGGGTCGAAGCATCGCTTCGTTTGGCGAAGACGATCACGGCGAACTATACCTACTGAGCTTCGATGGGAGAATCTACCGAATCGTCCCCACAGAAAACCCGGAAAACACATTCCAAGACTGGCCCAGCAAGCTTTCGGAAACCGGCCTGTTTGTCGACATGAAAAAACAAACCCCAGCTGACAACTTGGTCGCTTACGAAGTCAACGCGCCGTTTTGGTCAGACAACGCTTCGAAACAACGCTACTTTGTCTTGCCCTCAGGTGAATCGCTGACCTATCGCGACCAAGGCACCTGGACGGTTCCCGTGGGCGCGACAATCGTCAAGAATTTTGCCATTCCTAACGGCCGCAACAATTGGGCCAGAACCATCGAAACGCGCTTGATCAAGCGAACCGATGCGGGCTGGGAGTCGGCAACTTACGTTTGGAACCGCCAACTCACCGAAGCAGAATTGCTGATTGGTGGTAAGCAATTCGAGTACCGCAACTCTCAGGGAGTCCAATCCTGGCATGCCCCCTCGTCGTCCGAATGTGCAGCTTGCCATGTCGATGCCGCTGGGTATGTCTTGGGCTTGAATACCGCCCAGCTCAACCGCGAATCCAACGGCTCGAATCAAATCACCCAATGGGCTAAGCAAGGCCTTTTAAAGATCCCTGCTGATCTGGATTTATCCCAGGCGCCCCAATTCTGCTCACCCTTCGATCAAGACGCCGATCTTGAGACGCGTGCCCGTGTCTACCTAGATGTCAATTGCGCGATGTGCCACCAACCCAACGGCCCCGGCAATGCCAACATCGATCTACAATTCGCCACGGATCTGAAATCGACCAAGACGATTGACATCCAACCAGCGCAAGGCCACTTCGGAATTGACGACGCCCGAATCGTTGCATCCGGTGATCCAGAGCGATCCATGTTGCTGCATCGAATTGAAACAAAAAACGCCGGAAGGATGCCGAACATCGGAAGTAACATCGTGCACGAGGAAGCAGCCGACTTGCTTCGCGCGTGGATCAAGTCACTGAAAGAGTAACAGCAACAAAGCCAAACGACAGTGTTGATCGGGCCGCCCAACCGCCACCAACACTGACGTTACTTTTTCTTCTTTTTATTGCCGGATCCTTGACGTTCACGAGCCGCTAACTCGGTTGCAACTCCCAGATCGCCCTGCTCTTCCATCCATTGATGCAATTCTTGCGTCAGCCGACGAATGGTTTCCGCATGAGCCGGATCGCCAGCGAGGTTGTTGAGCTCCAGCGGATCGCTATTGCAATCGAAATATTCTAGAGCCGGCCGGTGATGATAAGCATTGACCAGCCGCCTTGCCGTGGCGTCGCCGCCGTTCGCTTTCTTGACCATCGATTCAAACATTTTTGTTTTCGTACATGCGTTAGTGAACATGGTCTCGTGATTCAAGTTCAGAATGAGCTTGTGATTGTCAGCGTCGCGGATCGAGCGGATCGCAAAAGCGTCACTTCCATTAATGATTCCTCGCGTCGTCATGATGCCGTAGACAAACTCCTTGTGCTTGTTCGCCTCTCCCTTCAAAACCGAGGTGAAGCTCTTGCCATCTAACCCAGCAATCGGACCCCCGCCCGCCGCATCCACCAACGTGGGAGTGACATCAACATACTCGACCATCGCATCGGTGACGCTGCCAGGTTTCACTGAGCCAGGCCAGCGAACAATCATCGCGGATTGAAGTCCGTGGTCATAGCATGTCCATTTCGCGAACGGGAACGCGTTCCCTTGTTCGGAAACGACCATCAACAAAGTGTTTTGGGCCAGCTCATGCCGGTCAAGCATGGCCACGATCTGCCCGACTTGATCATCAAAATAAGTGACCTCCGCCAGATACTTGCTGAAATCATTTCGGACTTCCGGCGTATCGACAATATACGGAGGCAGTTTGATTTTCGCCGGTGGATATTTGGAGGCGTCCCCCTTATTCCAAGGAGAATGCGGCTCATTCGAACAAGCGAATAAGCAAAATGGCGACTGGGTCTCAGCCGACTGCTTGAACAGCTCATCAATTTTTCGCATATCTGGATTCTTGCCATTCCCGATTTTTTCAAATGGAAATACGGATTCCGGAGCAATGTGCTTTTTACCAGATTGGGCAACGCGATATCCCAACGGCTGGAGATAGTGCACGATACTTTTGACATGCTCATGTGCGAATGTGTGATTGGGATAGGCGCCACTTTTGACGGGATAAAGGCCAGTATAAATATTATGCCGAGTCGGTGAGCACATCGGAGCCGCCTGAAAGCAACGTTCGAACTTCATGCCCTCGGTCGCAAGCTGATCGATGTTCGGAGTCTGAGCCTGCCCTCCGTAACATCCAATATCACGAAACGTACAATCGTCCGCGATGATAAACACGAGATTCGGCTTGCCGGTCGCCGCCAAGGAACGAGAGTCGTACTGACCGACTTGCAGCCCATCATCAGCCC
>JBLINZ010000479.1:0-4691 GCA_047639375.1 Mariniblastus sp.
ACATCTGAATGTTATCGAACGCAGCTGCCGGCTGGTCGACCAACTCATTATCGGAATCGGCGTGAATATTGAAAAAACCGGACTGTTTGAACCGGACGAACGCCTCGACCTCGTCCGACGAGTTACGGCTCATCTCGACAATGTCGAAGTCCAAACGTTCGAAGGACTGGCAGTGAACTTTGTCAAGAAATGTGACGCCAAGGTCATGATTCGTGGCTTCAGGCCGCTGACCGATATCGCTGCCGAATTCACGATGATGATGGCCAACCGGGCCTTAAACGTCGAACTGGAAACCGTCTTCCTGATGGCCGACGGGCAGTTCGCCCATGTCTCCAGCACCTTGATCAAGCAGGTCACGCCCCTGGCCGACGATGAACAGCTGGCGAGATTCGTCCCCCAAGAGATCATTCCCGATCTTCGCCAGAAATTGCCACAAGGATCGTAGTCCAACCATCGAGTTGCTATCGAAAGCCGAAGCTTGGGCACTTACTTTTACCCGAGCGAGTCGGCACGCGGAGCAAGCAACTCAGCCTAAATCTCGAACAGAAATCCCAAACTAAAACACCAATACTTCACTACTAACTACTAAACTCTGCCCAGGTCTTTGGTGTTTCATAAAGCCGGACCTTATCAAGCTTTGCCTCCGCAAAGCTTCCGTCTAGCCACTCGAAAATCGTGACCACAATATTCTCAACCGTCGGATTACGATCCGCGAACGCGTCGAGGTCATGGTTAAGATGCTTATGATCCAAGCGATCGATCACCAATCGCTTGACCGTCGATTCAAATTCCTGCATCCCAATGACTTGGGATTTCCTCGGGTCGACCGAGCTGGATTCAACCTCGCGCCCAACCGTGACCTCTATCACGTAATTGTGACCGTGACCCCAGGCGTTGTTGCATTTCCCGAAAACCTGACGATTTTCCTCGTCGGACAGTTCATGGCTGTGCAACCGATGGGCGGCCGAGAATTCAAACTGCTCGGTTAACTGAACTCGGACGATCGAACTGGATGACTCGGGCGACGCGACATGGGGGGCTGTAGACATCGATTTTGGTTCCTGTTCGTCGGCTCGTGCCGAAATGGAATAGCAGAGATACGGAGAAACAGCCAGCGAAACCGAAACCAACGTCGCGTTCAGATCCCACAAATTATTGACTTCGCGGTACGCCTCGCCCAACAAGTGCTCTGCCAACGGAGGCTGCTCGACGTGATCAGCCCGGATATTTGCGATCACCGTCCGCAACAACTGGTCGATCACAGTAATGTTGCACAAGAAACCAGTTCGTGGATCGATCTCGCCATCAAATTCACATCGAAGCACCAGCTGCGGAACAACGTAATTCGTAGAAGGCGAGCCGGCCCATGAATTCTTGGACGGACCGCTTGAGGATTCGTCTGGGACAAGCAAAGCGAATCGAATTTCTCGCGAAAGTCGCATGGGATCTCGTTAATTCAGTGGGGTCAATCATCGAGGCTACTTTCGATGAAGTGAATAGAAGTCAGTCGAATTTTAGCAGATCCAGTCGTCACGACGATCTGGTCTCGCCGCTCAATCCTGCGGCGATTCGAATCACGTCATCGACGAACCAGATCAAGGCTGCTTGGTAACCTCGAACGCCATGCCACTAGGGAAATCCTCCTCGTCATCAACGCAGCCCCAGACGGCTTCTGCAATGTCCGCAGGCTGCACGCATTGCTCCGCCGGAAAATCAGGGAACAGCCCTCGCAGCATCGGGGTCTCGACGGCCCCCGGTCGAATCGAACAAACTCGCAAACCCGTCTCTTTTCCTTCGCCCGCCAAAGCATGGGTCATCAAATCCATCCAAGCCTTGCAAGCCCCATACAGGGAGAACCCAGGGAACGGGTCAACCGCAGAGAGCGACGAGATATTCACAACAACGCCCCCCCCTTGTTCCAGCATTTGCTTCCACACGATTTGCGTCACATAGAACAGACTGCGGATATTGGTGTTGATCGCCGCCTCGAACGTCTCTTCCGTAATCTCATGAAACGCCGACAACGGCGACGTGGCAGCGTTGTTGACCAACACGTCGACGCGGCCAAACCGCTCAATCGTTTGCTCGGCCACACTCCGAGCTTGCCGAACGTCAGTTAGGTTTGACTGAAGCGCCAAACACTCGACCTCGGAGTTAGCAATTCGGATTAGTTTTTTTGCTTCGTTGAGTTTCGACTCGCGACGACCACAAATCGAAATATCATAACCCTGGCTGGCAAACAACTGAGCCGTCGCGAGACCGATTCCGCTGCTTCCACCGGTAACCAAACAAACAGGGCGAGAGGTTGATTCCTGTTCCATAAAATGGATTTCCACGTCTTGGATCAAATTCAAAAATTAGATGAGGGCTTTTACCTTACCGACCACAAATCCAATTGCCAATTGCGGTCGCTGGGAATAAAACTTTATTAGAGACAGGGACGTTGGCCAAGCACATTGCAGGGAGATGGCAAGTGCCGCCGCTTGGCACTGGCCAATCGCACAACCACAGACAAACTAAATTCAATTGGTAGTTAATAATGCCCAGTTACCGCCGCCTTGGTGAGCTTCCTCCCAAACGACATATGCAATTTGAGAATTCGGGCGAAAGTTACTTGGGAGAAGGACTGTTTTACGAACACGTCGTCACGACCCAAGGTTTCGATCGAACCTACAGCATCCTTTATCACCGGCGTCCGCCAACACGTGTGATTTCAACCGAGACCGTTGGGAACCTCGAGCTAAAAGCGATTCCCAACCAAGAACTTCGTCACCACCACACGAAATCTGGAGAGCTGAAACGTGGCGGTGATCCGATTCTTAACCGGCTGCCAATGATGTTCAATGAGGATCTGACCGCATTCCGCGTTCGCCCTGACCAACAGCAATCTGAGATCTACCGGAATGCTGCCGCAGACGAAGTCATCTTTATCCAACAAGGCAGCGGCTACATCCAAACGACCTATGGCCGTCTGCCCTATCGCCGTGGTGACTACTGCGTGATCCCTCGAACTTGCAACTACATCATTGTTAGCGACGACATCACCCAAGAAGATCACCTGATCCTCGAAAGCCACGGGCCTGTTCGGATTCCCAAACAGTACCTCAACGAAGACGGACAAATGCTGCTCGGGACGCCCTACAGCGAGCGAGATTTTCACAGCCCCGCTGATCTGCACTCGATCAACGAGGACGTCGAGACGTCGATTCTCATCAAGGACAAGAATCGACTGACCCGCGTCCTGATGGCCAACAATCCGTTCGACGTCGTCGGCTGGGACGGCTGGCTTTATCCTTACACGTTCAACGCTTGGGATTTCGAGCCCTTGACCGGAACACTCCATCTCCCGCCGCCGTACCAACAAACGTTTGAGATGCGTGGGTTTGTGATTTGCACCTTCGCTCCACGACATTTGGACCACCACCCAAAATCTGTCAAAGTCCCCTACGTACACAGCAACGTCGAAGCCGACGAGGTCTTGTTCTATGTCGAAGGCGAATTTGGTTCGCGAAAAGGCGTTGAAATCGGGAGCCTCACACTGCACCCCGGTGGGATCCCTCACGGACCTCATCCAGGCACGATCATGAAAAGTATGGACGTGAAATTCACCAACGAAATGGCCGTTATGTTCGACACCGACCGACCTCTGTTCATGACCAAACACGCCATGGAATTGGATGACCCAACCTACCCAATGAGTTGGTTGTAGACGGCCGTCTCCAGAAAAGCAGGCCGAAAGTCAGCCTAGCTGGCAACCTGCGATGCTCATTTAGCAAAAAAAGCCCAGCCAATTTCTGGCTGGGGTTTTGTTGTTTTTCAACTCGTCCTCGTGATGAATTAGCGACGACGACGAATCAACAGTCCCAGCGAACCAAGACCGATCAATGCAAGTGAACCCGGCTCAGGAACAGCCGAGGCAGTCGACACGGAAACGTTGTCAAGGAACAACTGAGCCGTACTACCAGAGTTGGCTCCTGTTGCAGCGTTGAACTGAAGCGTCACGCCCCCGCTCACATCAGTACCGGCCGTGGTGTCGAAACTGAAATCTTGCCAGGCACTGGTCAACGACAACGGTGCACCGCTTAAGATTTCTGATTTCGAAACGCCACCGCCTGAGAGCTCCGAGAAAAACTCAGCAAACGCAACGCCACCCGCCGCAAATTCACCCTTGGCCGAAAAAGAGATCGTAATGGCTTCGCCCGCAGTGATCACGCCAACCCCAAGATTCGCTTGCTTGATGACGGCCGCAGACGCCTGGTTGGTATTGTTAATTTCCCCCCCAAATGAACCGGATTCGGCGTCGCTGGTGGCCGCAAACGTCTGACCGCTCCCAATGAATTCTGTCCAACCTGTCGTATCGCCGGTCTCGAAATCGCCGTTGACGGCAAATTCATCCGCTGATGCACTGGCTGACACAATGGCTAAACAAAGCAAACTAAGTACTGTTCGATGAATAAGTAACATGACGCGATCCTCTGGGGTGGTGTGGGTGACTGCTCAACGGCCGACAAGCAAATGGCCAACGAAACCGATAACGTGAGTCATACGCTAGAAGTCGATTAACTTGAAAACTACCGCCTTGAAACCGGTTTCAAGTGTTTAATTGTCAGCTGAGCCCCATTCAACGTCAAGCGGAAAGTTCTGATTGGACTATTTTTTCAGCACCCCAAATAATGGCCCGGAGCACGCAA
>JBLINZ010000480.1:0-4647 GCA_047639375.1 Mariniblastus sp.
TGTTTGTCGCAGTGAAGCAGGTTGCCGTTGGCCATGGATTGACGTTCGCGACGCAGCAGGTTTCTGTAAGTCGCGCGCTGGAAAAAACTTCTGGCGTTGGTTTTGGCGGGCTCGTCCGGGAAGAAATTGATCAATGAATAGATCACATCGACGCCCGGGGCCTTCGCAACGGAAGCTTGGAGACGCCGGATGAACTTGACACGCTCTGGAAACCGATCGACAAATTCTGGCGTTCCATCGTTCTCGAACACAACCAGCAACTCGGTTTGTTCCATGGGCCCCATTTGAGTTTCGAGGTTTGCGATCGAGACGAGAATTTCTGAATCTGGCTGGAACAATTTTTCGACTTCTACCTCGGCCTTCAATTGCGTCAGGCTGATTCCACCGGTGATTGCGATCAGCGTGAATCCAAGGCTGATTGGAAATCGGTATCGTTGGACGAGCGTGGCCAATTGCTGCCATGATCTTGAACTTTGGTTTCGGGTGGCCATTTTTTGTAGGCCACTCGTTCCGAATCGCCCCAGCAACCACGGAACCATGGTCATTTGAAACAGAAAAGCGAACCCGACTCCGGTCGCGCAAAACAGCCCGAAGTTTCGAATCGCTGGAAAGTCACTTCGCATTAGCGAAAGCATTCCGATCGAGGTTGTCGCCGCAGAGACGGCACACGGACGCCAGCCGATTGCTAACAGTTTTCGGGTGTCGCCGATCGCATTGAGACTGTATCGGATCAAGTGGATGCTGCCTGAGATGGCTAGAATAAATACCAAGGCCGGAATGATCGACATCAGCCCGCCATACTTCATGTTGCAAATCGGAATGAAGGAGACGCTGGTGACTGTCGCTCCCGCCGCGGTGATGAACACGATTAATGTCAACTTAAGGCTGCGTAAACACAGCAGTGCGAGCACGGTCGAAAAGAAAACGGATGGGAACAGAAACCCTCGAAACGAATTCTTCAATTGTTCGTCGATAAAGGTCGCGATATAGGGATAGCCCCCGATCGTGACTTTGCTCCGATCAATTTCGAGATGATCGAGCGCTTCCCAGACCGCTTTGACGGTTTCCGTACGATTGGCACCGCCGGTATTCGAAAGTTCCAACAAGGCGCAGGTGTGATCAGGGTTTTCCAATCCGAAGAAAATTCCCCGCAACATCGCTTGGACTTGGGGGCGGGAAAGCTTGAATTGCTTGGCCAAGCGGGTGATCGTTTCCGTCCCCGTTGAAATTCGCTGAAACAGTATCCCGCCATCTCGTTGGCGAATGCGTTGGGCAAATGCCACCAAGCGATCGTCGTTGATTGTGCAACCCTGCCAAGTCACGATCAGCGTGTCGTCTGATCCGAACTTTGATTCGAAATAGTCGTACTTGGTGCGGGCTTCGGATTGATCCGGAAGCCATTGCAACACGTCTTCGGTGTTGGTCTGTAGTTTCGAAAGTCCAAAACTACAGAATCCCAGACACAGGATCAAAAACGCGATGCCAAAAAAGTCGATCGATTTCAACGGGCGTCTTTCATGATGCGGTCAAACCAAGGCTGGTTTTAAGGCGGGGAGTGGGTTGGATATGGGGTTAGTTATATCCGTTTCGCCGGAGTCTTGTAGGCTGGGGATGAGGGAGTGGCACCTGATGGTCGAATGCGGTGGTGTTTTTTCGTTTTGAGATTTCGTCAACATGGGTTTTGTTTTTCAATCGTCCCTGAACGACCTGTCGTTTTCGCTCACGGGGCGGGCTACCATTTCATGCGGAGATGCCAACAGCGTGGGGCACGTGTTTCTCGGCGATTGTGGCCAATCGTTACTAATTTCCGCCAAGAGCTTCCAAAAGGTCGTGTTGCTTCCAATTTGTTGAGGCGCTAGGCCGGCGAAACAATCGATCAACGTTTGCGGTTTTGCTTTTCCGAGATGACTTGCTTGTAAAATTTTCCCAGCTTGCGATCCTTTTCGTGTCGTTCGGCCAATGACGCCGAGTTTCGTGATTGCTCTGTTTGAAGTTTGAGGTAATTTTGAAATCGACGTGGATCCAAATCGCCGGATTCAACTGCGGCTGCGAGTGCGCAACCCGCATCGCCTTGGTGACTGCAATTTCCAAACTTGCAATGTTGAGCGATTTGCAGCACGTCGTCGAAGAGGTCGGCTACTCCTTGTTCGCAGTCAGCAAGCTGCAGTTCTCGCATCCCGGGATTGTCGATTAGCCACCCGCCTACTTCAAGACGATGCATCGAGCGAGCGGTAGTGGTGTGTCGGCCTTTGGCGTCGTCTTCTCGAATCCCACTCGTTTCGTTTTGAACGCCGCACATGGAATTGGCCAATGTCGATTTTCCGACGCCGGAACTGCCTAGTAAGGCCACCGTTTTTCCCGCGCCGCACCAATCGTTCAATGTGTCGGCTTGGTTCTTCTGACGCGCGTCCAGGGTCACCACGATCAAGCCTGGGTGTAACGATTCGGCGATTTGTCGGAGCGAATCCGGGTCGTCATGTAAGTCAGATTTGGTCAAGACAACGACGGGTTGGGCTTCCGATTCCAAAACCAGAGCGAGGTACCGCTCGAGACGAGAGGGATTGAAGTCTTGATTGCAGGAACTGACGATGAAGACCGTATCCACATTGGCGGCGATCAATTGAGGACGAATCAGTTCACCGGCTGCTTTGCGAGCAATGATTGTCTTACGTTCTAGGCGACGGACGAGTCGATGCTCGTCTGGGGTCAGTAAGACCCAGTCGCCGATCGCCAGCGTATCTTTGTTACCTGACTCATTAAAGATTTCAACGAGGGACGAAGGAACTGAAATCTCTTCGTCCTGTGTAATCATTAAAACGTGGCTGCCGAAATGGGCACTGACTCGCCCAATCAGGCATTCGCTGAGCTCAGCGTGTTGGACTTGTTGATCAAAATGAGGTTGCCAGCCAAGATCACGCAATTCAAATTGAGTCATGGAGTTTGACGATCATGTGTTAGGAAGCGGGTTGTTTGCACTTGATTATTCTAGGTGTCTGTTCCTCCGGCTTCAGCCCAAAAGGGAAGCCATGAACATTCGCCCGACACATTTTTGACTAACAAGGTTCGCGCGTCGGCCCGAACGAGTGTCAGTATTCTAGTGAATTGTCGCCACTTACGTTCGGTTCACCCGTTTCCGAAAATCGCTTGGTGAGACATCGAAGTCTCGTTTAAAAACCGCTGCCATGTATTCCGCGTGTTCAAACCCGCACAGCTCTGCGATGTCATGGATCGAGAGCGTTGTCTCGGTGAGCAGCTGCTTGATCCGGTTCGTGCGGACGCGTTGGATTTCTGAATGGGGCGAGCGCCCAACGACTTTTTGAAATCGACTTTCAAACACCCGGCGCGACATAGGCACGCTCTTGAGAACATCGGAAACGCGGATGTTGTGGTTCGCATGTTCGCGAATGTACTTCAAGGCTACCGCAATCTCTTGGTCGTCGATTGCCAGGATGTCGGTGGATTCTCGGGTGTGAATGCCAAGCGGTTTTGTGATCAATGGCGACGTCGAAACCGATTCGCCAGACATCATCCGGTCCAGCAGTTCGGCGGCTTCGAATCCTGTTCGTCGCGTGTCAGGAATGATGCTCGACAAAGGCGGGCTGGCAAACTCGCACAGCAAGTGGTCGTTGTCGACTCCCAAGACGGCGATCTCTTCGGGAACTGCAATCTCAAGTTCACGACATACGTCAAGCACCTGCTGGGCTTTGTAGTCGTAGCAGCCCATGATGGCGACGGGGCGAGGAAGCTGGGTAAGCCAATTCGCAATGCGTTTCTTTTCTCGGTCAAGCGTGAATTTTGAGTCGTAACGCGCAATGGATTGGTATGCATGGAAAGTCAAGTCGCCATGGGTTTGGTTTTCTTCAGCGATAATTTTGGCGAAGGATTGGGCCCGCGTTTGGGACCATTGGAACGCCGGGTCGCCACAATAGGCCAGGTGCTTGAAGCCACGTTCAACAAAATGTTCGATGGCCAATTGAGCGATCGCGCGATCGTCCGTGTCAGCCCAAGGGATCCCGGGCAAGTGACGGGCAGCGCTGAGGTCGACGACGGGCAGGCCAATTTTCTTGATCGCAGTCGCAATGTTGTCGGTTTCGATCCTGGCGATCAGGCCGTCACCCTGCCAGTGATTCAGCCACTTAGGGGGGGCTGCTCCGCGCTCTTGCTCGTTCACAAACATCGACCAATTCGAATGCTGCTTGACATAATCGAGCACGCCCTCCAGCAGGCCACGCGAGTACGCGTTGGAGGTCTCGACCAGTAAAGCGACCGAACGACGCTTTTTTACGAGGGAGGGCGTTTCCATGGGCGAACGTTGCATGTGGACGAAGGGTGAAAGTAATCGTCGGATTCGTTAAATCTGTCCGAGGATAATTGACAGTTGTTCAGTTTGACAGCAATTGTTGGGGTTGGTCATCACTTAGCTGGTGAAATATCTATGATAGTTAGCGCATGATCTACTGGCAACGCCGCTGTGAAAGGGAACAATACTGAGATCACCAACCAAAAACATGAGGAAGTTTTCTATGAGCCAGTTCGCAGCGCCAGCCTTTCCAGAGATCGAAAAAATCAAGTACGAGGGGCCTGATTCCAGCAATCCACTGGCCTTCCGTTGGTACAACCCGGAAGAGGTCGTCGAAGGCAAGACGA
>JBLINZ010000481.1:0-4645 GCA_047639375.1 Mariniblastus sp.
GAAACGCGAGCCGATTGTGAGTGTGAGATGATCACCGCTGGAACGCCCTCGGCCACCAACCGACTGAGTCGTAAATCGCCAAAGTGTGAACTTGCTGGATCTTTGGTGCCCACGCGGAGATTGGCAGATGCCGCGGACTTGCGTTTAGATTTCTTGTCATTGGCAAACGTCAGCGTTAAAACTTCACAATTGATTTGATCTTGAAAGGCATCGACTTGTTTAGCCACGACTTGTTTTTTAAACGTCGCCGATCGATTGAGAAAATCAAATACAAACGGTCCTTGGCAAGTCACCTCGATCGGGCTTTTGTTGTTGGAAAATAGCGATTTTTCATCAGAATTTAATTTGGGGTCCGCGACCAAAGTCTGATCTTTCTTGGCTGGAGGTACGATTCGGAGTGAATCTAGAAACGCCAATTCTAGACGCCGGATTCCTTTGACGTTGGCGAAATCAACGATCGACGACGATTGAGTGTCATGCTCCAAGTCAATGATCATGTTGCGGCCAAGTCCATGGTTTTGGCCAAACCAAAACTCAACTTGATCCAGCGTGAACACTCGTCGTTTGTCAATTTGAATGTTGCTCGTCAAGACGTTGAGTGCATCGTCTTTGTCGATTGCCGATGGCGGTCGATAGATGTTGACGACCCCGGTCAGACGCGCCGACTCAAGTTTCGCTTTTCCACTTAGGACTTCTTGGATCCGTCGATTGAACTTTAGATTCGCCCCGGAGACGCATCGCAAAACCATCGGCGTGCCGGATTTTTCGCCGGTCAACGCCAGTTCGGCTTCCGTTTTTAGTCCTGTGATTAGTGTGAAGGGAACCACGCTCAAGGAACCGTCTTTGTTTTGTTCCAGTTCCTTGAACAAGATTGTTCCTGCATCGATCAGCAATGTTTTGCAATCGGTTAACTCCCAGGCGTCCTCCGGGAGTAGATGAGCAAAGTAGTTTTTTTCTTCACGAGGCGAAATGCGATTCAAGGGCGCCGCTGCGCGCTGGACGATTTGATTCGGTGGACCTTCGATCAATGGCACAGCGAACTGTACATAAGCTGAATAACAGGCGATTACGGCCGCCAATGACAGCATATATTGAGCCATCGCGTTCATGCGTGGTTTCGCGCGAATCGCTTTGGCTGGCTCGACTGACAAAATTCGAATTCCTTTTCTATCCATCTCGCGACGCAATCGACCTGATCGCCACAGCCGCAAGGTTTTCACTATCCTCGGTACGCTTGCAATAGTTCTTGCCAGCGTTTTTGACTCTTCAAGATCGCCTCAATCAATTCTCGCATTGCACCTTTGCCGCCATTTGAATGAGTGGTGAAATGGGCAAGGTCCTTGGCTTCCGGTACGCCATCGGCCACGGTGACCGCGAGGCCGACATGAGCCAGCAGATTTAAATCCGACAAGTCGTCGCCGACATAACAAACCTGTTCTGGCTCCAGACCCATTTCCTCAATCAATTGGCGGCCGACGGGAAGCTTCTTTTCGGAACCTTGCCGTACCACGTCGACTCCTAATTCAGCCATCCGGACTTTGACGATGTGCGACGACCGAGCAGTGATGATTCCGAACCGCCCTCCTGAACGTTGCCAAAGCTTAATCCCCAATCCATCTCGGACGTGAAATGTTTTTGACTCGATCCCTTGGTTGTCAAACGTAATACTGCCGTCAGTCAACACGCCATCTACGTCAGAAAGAATAAGTCGAATTTGCTGCATCCGCTGATCGAGTTTCATTTACGCACGCCAAAGGAGTCTGTTCACTGGGATTGATCCACCGCCCAGCGTGGATTTTAGATGCATGCATGGGATCAAGCAATGTTGAGAATGGCGCAGGGCCTGAACCTGTATTTTCAAGCCTCAAATATTGCTAGCATTAATTTCAGGGCTTAAATTTCATTGTCAAGCAAGCTGACTAGGTGGCTTCATGCATTGGTGAGGCATTGCTCCGCCTCGTGACCGACGCCTGCCGGCCAATCGTTAAGGGGCGTCCTCGCGTGTTTTCGCAAAGGCATAGATGCAATCATAGGTCAGATTAAGTTGGCCATCTCGTGCCAATCGTTGCTCGAGTACATTGCGAAATTTCCGATACCGAGCGGGGCCGAGTAGGCCAGCGGGGCGCGAGAGCGACGCGTTCGTGGCTCCTACCTGTTTGATGTTTTTGAGCAGAGCGTCAACGGAATCGAAAGGCTGAACCTTCAACTCGCTGATAATTGATAGGTCGAGCCAACGCATGTGAGTTATTCTCTGCTCCAAGCGCTTGGCTGATTCAAAAACGTGAACTCGCTCGGCAGGGTCGTTCGCTTCCAGCCACGCCGAACGGACTTCGTGCATTGTTTCGGGGCCAAATGTAGAGAGCCGAATCGAGGCCCCGGGCTGACAAATTCGATCAATCTCGTTGAGCGCCGCCGCGGTGTCGCACCACTGAATCGCCGCATTTGAAACCACTGCCGCGACGGATGCATTCCCAAGTGGAGTCGATTCCAAGTCGCAACAATGGAACGTCGCACGAGGAACTCGCTGTTGGGCAAGTTCGATCATCCCCGGAGCCAAATCGATTCCAATCAACTCAATCGACTCACTCACAATAGTTTGCCCAGCCAACTGCTCTAGCGTTCCGCCGGTTCCACAGCCCAAGTCAACCACCGTCCCGCCAGCGAGTGGAGTCAGCGACTGGATCAACCTCAAGGCCATTTCAAATTGCAACGTGGCAGCCTGATCGTAAGTCGCAGCGGCGCGGCTAAACTGGCGGGCAATTTGTTCTTTGACAAGTTTCATCGGTTGGCGTTCGCAAATGAGGTGAGCAACTCAAGGTACTTGGCGGGTGACTCGATAAAAGGGAGATGCCCCGTTGGGAACTCAAAATACTCAAGAGTCCTGTCCCCCTCGTGTGCCAACTGGCTCGCCAAGTAACGGCTGGCCGCCGCTGGAACCACCTGGTCGTGGGTTCCCGCGACGACTTGTGTGGGAACCGATAGATCTCCTAATTTCGTTCGCAAATCCACCTTCGCCAGAATCTCCAGGCCACTAAAAAGTGTGTGTGTCGTGGGGGTTGGTGACTTAAGAATTAGTTGGCCCAGCTCTCGGACCCACGTCTTGGCCGCCGTGATCGCAGCCCGGTCGTGTGTGTCGGCTTGTAATAGCAAAAACCTCTTCATGGCTTTGGCGTGGTTCTGTTCGAATAGCTCAGCCAATTTCTCGAAGGGCTCCAGATCGGTCCCCCAGAACCATTCGGACCCTGCTTCATGGGTGTTAAGAAACCGCGGGGTCGCTGAAATCAACTGAAGCCCGAGAAACCTTGCGGGCTGAGCCAACGCAGCGGTCATCACAATCGTGGCGCCCAACGACCATCCCACCCAAATCGCTTTCCCATCCGGGGCTTGTGCGAGCACCCGCTCGACCACAACTGGAATGGAATAATCTCCATCGTATTCAGCGTCCTCTCCATAGCCGGGCAGATCGACCAAGGTCACGTCGAACTGGCTGGAAAGCGAACTCAAGATTGGTTGCCATATTTTCGAACCGATGCCCCAACCATGAACCAACACGAGGGGGATTTTCATGGTGCCTCCTTGATCGATTCTCGAATGGCTTCCGACCCCAATACACTCGCCAGCTGGTCAATATCTTCCAGCCGATGTTTGGAAGTCAGCGTAATTCTGAGTCGCGCACTTCCAGCGGGCACGGTCGGGGGACGAATTGCAGTCACCCAGATTCCCTGCTCTCGTAAAGTCTGACTAGCCTTGAGTGCCGCCGAGGCGGATCCCAAAACCAAGGGCTGTATGGGCGATCGAGAGTCACTCAAGGGCAATCCCAACTCGCAGATCCAATTGCGGAAATGACTGATGTTTCGAATTAAATCTAAACGCCGTTGTGGCTCTTCCTCAATGATCCTGACGGATTCGGAGACGCCAGCCACGACACCGGGCGGCAACGCAGTCGTGTAGATATACGATCTCGCGTGTTGCACCAACGACTCGATATAGCACGCGTCGCCCGCGACAAACGCTCCCATTCCACCAACGGATTTTCCAAATGTTCCGACCATCAATACGTTTTGGCTGGGCCGAATCTTTGCGGCCTCCAGGGAACCGGCTCCCGTTTCGCCCAAGACACCAAACCCATGAGCATCGTCAACGACCAGCACCGCTCCGTGTCGCGACGTGATCGTTTGTAAACGTTCGATCTCTGCACTATCGCCATCCATACTGAACACGCCATCGGTGATCACCATTTTTTTGTCGGCGTCTAATTTGGCCAGGAGCGTGTCCACTCGCTCGACGTCCGAATGCGGATACCGTTTCATCGTGGCTTCACAATACCGGCCTGCATCAATCAGGGAAGCGTGGTTCAGTTTGTCTTGCAAAACCAGGTCGCCGCGTTTGAGAAATGTTTGTGGGATCGCGAGATTCGCCATGTAGCCGGTCGAAAACACAACCGCTTTTTCAGCGTCCACAAACGAAGCCAACTGCAGTTCCAACTCATGATGCTGGGACGAATGGCCACAAACCAAATGGGACGCGCCGCTGCCCGTTCCTGCTGTCAGCACTGCCTCGGCGACGACTGAATTGACACGTGCGTCGTTGGCCAAGCCCAAATAGTCGTTGCTGCAAAAATTCAAATAGGTCTGGCCATCGATCT
>JBLINZ010000482.1:0-4635 GCA_047639375.1 Mariniblastus sp.
CGGTCAGCGTCGGATTGGTTGGCGACAACGATTTCTTGCTTAAGCGAGGCGGATCACCACAAAAAACATTTGAGGCAGAGGTTAAGAACTGCAAAGGAATTCAACGACGGTTAATCGATGGAACGCTGCGAGGCAAATTCAACGTCGCCAAGGAATTCTCCTACGAAGTCAAAGAGCAAGCTGGTAACGGTTGGGTGCTGGTCGGGGATGCCGGCGGGTTCATCGATCCGATCTATTCGTCTGGCGTTTTCTTGGCGTTGAAATCGGGTGTGATGGCGGGCGAAGCCGTTGCAGAAGGCTTGTTTGCCGGTGACACCTCGGCCAAGCAGCTTGGTAAATGGACACGAGAGTATAATTCTGGCGTCAAATGGATTCGCAAACTCGTGCGAGCGTTCTACACCAAGGAGTTTAGCTTCGGGGCGTTCATGAAGGAGTTCCCCGAGCACGGCGAGAACGTGACAAATCTTTTGATCGGTCGAGTCTTTGATGGAGCGCCGGGTAAAATCTTTGAGGATTTGGATCCTTGGATTGAGAAAGCCAAGATGGAAACGGTGTCCTAGAGCTTTACGGATGGGAGGCTGCGTTGTGGGTTCTCAATTCCCACTTTGCGATATCTAAAAACAGCCTCGAAGCGAAAAGCGACTATCTTGTTCATGGAGGTCCTGCGTTTTGGGATGGCCAGTGCAACGAGTTTCGGCGGCTAGATTTCAACTGTCTAAACTGGAGCGGAGGGGAGATTTCTGGTCAGGCAAGATTTTCGCGGGAAAACTTCCGTTTTTGGCCGATTTTCAAGTTGAATCAATAAAATCAGGAGCGTTACGTGAAAATCTTGGATAGAACCCGTACAATGCTTGAGCTGATCTGAGCACGCCTGCTTAAAGTGGGGTTTCAGATTACGGACACGATTCTTGGTTTCATTTGTTCGAGCGATCTATGAAAAAACGCGAGTCAGGTTTCACGCTGGTGGAATTACTCGTCGTGATTGCCATCATTGGAATTCTTATTGGGATGTTGCTTCCGGCCGTACAGCAAGTCCGTGAAGCTGCCCGGCGAGTCGCTTGCATGAACAAGCTTCGCCAAATTTCGTTGGCCAGTTTGAATTACGAGTCGGGCCACAAGCGTCTGCCCAAAGGGTACAACGGTCCGCTTACCTATCGTGAAACGAGACGAGCGTTCGAGCGAAATGGGACCCGGACGGGCTATCAATTTGGAGGCCCGCTGGTTTCGATTCTCCCCTTCATTGAGCAGGATAACGTTTACCGATATTTCAAAGATGGCAACGCGAATGATGCCTATTGGAAATCGGAATCCATTAACGACAACGCAGCTTCGCAACGCATCGATACATTTTTGTGTCCTTCCGATGACGCTGAGTCGAGACGGAGAGTGGGTGCGGAGAGTGGGTTTTCGATGTTGTATGCGACTTGCGATGGCGACGGTTGGTTGATGAACGATGATCAAGTTGGGCCACGCACGAGTTTGCATCATGTCACGAACTACGTTGGTTGCGGGGGGCGATTCATGCAGTCCGGGGCACAAATCTCGGGCGGTTCCGATGTTCGAATTGACCCTTATCGTGGCGTTTATGGAAATTGGGGACGGGGGATTCGCCTCAGTCAAATTACCGATGGGACTTCGAATACCATTGCGTTTGGTGAAGTCACCGGCGTTGGCAGTAATCGTTGCTTCGCTTGGACCACCACTCCGCAAATTGTTCACTGGAACACCAAGAACCTGTTGGGCAATCCGTATCCCGATTACAAGGGCGCTTGGTGGGTGTTTGCTTCCGAGCACACGGGCGACCTGAACAATTGGGCGTTCGCTGATGGATCCATCCATTCGATTTCTGAAGACGTCCACGCCAATGTCTTGATTCAATTGGCTGGCCGCTCTGATGGCGAGATCATTTCGGACGACTATTAGAAATCGGTATTTCGCGGGCTGCGTTACATAGCATCAACACGCTTTCTGTTTTCGTTTCTAGTCACGCCGTGCCGAGCCGTGCTAAATCACTTTGTTCGTTCAAGCCATCGATTTGACTCCCCATGACCGCCCCTTCGAAGTCCGTGTTGTTTGTTTGTCTGGGCAATATCTGCCGTTCGCCGACGGGAGAGGCGGTCTTGTTGAGCGTACTCGAGGAATTAGATTTGAGTGACGTGATCCAAGTCGATTCGGCGGGGACGATCGGGCACCACGCTGGCAATCCGGCGGATGCACGCATGATGGAAACAGCTCGCCGACGCGGTTTTGATCTGCAAAGCAGATCTCGGAAGATCATTTATTCGGATCTCGAGACGTTTGACGTTGTGATTGCGATGGATCGAGAGAACTTGGCGGACATCAAGCATATCCACCCTGCCCCAGCGGCTGACATTAAACTGCTAAGCGATTACCTGGATGATTCTTGGCCGTCAGACGTTCCGGACCCATACTATGGTGGGGCGGCTGGATTCGAATACGTACTCGACATGATCGAGGCGGCTTGCCCGCGAATTGTGTCGGAGTTGGCTGGGGAGAAGCCTTGCTTATAAGGCCGGTTTTTGGCTTGTTTTGTGATCGTTGCAGGATCTTGCGTTGAGGAGTTCTGCATGCTCGGACGGCAAATGTGGCCATCCGGCGAACCCAGTATATACATCTTCAGTTTTGCTTGGAGTTGAGGCATGAGAAGATATTTAGTTTCGCGAATTCAAGTTTCGCGAATTCAAATTTCGCGAATTCAAATCTTTGGTTTTTATTTGATGTTTTTGATATGCAGTTTGTTAAGCGCTTGTGTCGAAGCTCAAACGGATGCACTAACGGCTGACGGTACTCAGGCAACTCATCGCTTGAAATCTGATTCGTCGATTCGATTCGCGACGTTTAATGTTTCATTCAACCGGCCAAGATTGGGGCAGTTGAAAGATGAGTTCTCGGCAGGAGAGTCGCTTGCTCCGCGGCAAATCGCGGAAGTCATTCAGCGTGTTCGGCCGGACGTGTTGTTGCTCAACGAGTTTGATTATGACGCCGAAGGAAAAGGCATCGCTGGATTCGCCACTAATTACTTGTCCGTTTCTCAAAATGGTGAATCGCCGATCGCGTATGAGTATGTCTATTTCGCTCCCGTTAACACGGGCGTCGATTCAGCGTTGGATTTGAATTCTGACGGAGTGCTGGGGACGGCCAATGATGCGTTTGGGTATGGGGCGTTTGCTGGGCAATATGGAATGGTGGTGCTATCGAAATTTGAAATTGATAAATCGTCGGTTAGGACGTTTCAGAAGTTCCTCTGGGCGGACATGCCTGATGGATTATGGCCCGTGGATCCGGAAACCAAGTTGCCTTATTACAACGATACGATCAAGCAGTCGTTCAGGCTGTCATCCAAAAGTCACTGGGACGTGCCAATCAAGATTGGGGATGAAACGATTCATTTTCTAACGGCCCACCCAACACCACCGGTTTTTGATGGCGATGAAGACCGCAATGGTCGTCGGAATCATGATGAGATTCGTTTATTCTCGGACTACATCAGCCCGGACAAATCGGGTTACCTCTACGATGATCAAGGGAACAAGGGTGGGCTAAGCGAGGGAGTGAATTTTGTAATCGCTGGCGACATGAATGCGGACGAGTTCGATGGTGACAGCACGATGGGGGCGGCGAGATTGCTGACTAAGCATCCGCTGATCAATCACCAGTTGGTGCCCAGCAGTGATGGTGGTGTGCACTATTCAAAATCACAAGGGCGAGCGAATTTGAAACATCAGGGCCCAGCCGAATCGGACACTGGGGATTTCAATGATTTCAAAGTCGGGAATCTACATCTGGATTATTGTTTGCCCTCCAAGACTCTGACCATCAAAGCGTCAGGTGTTTTCTGGCCGCGACCAGGTGAGCCCGGTGCCGACTTGGTCTTGGCTACCGATCACCGGATGGTCTGGGTTGACGTAGGCAAACGCGTCGAGCCGAAGGCGGGAAAGTAAACTGAGAGGATGTCTATTGGCCAATGATTTGAATTTCGGCAGACGTGTCGGTCCAGACTGCTTTTTGGAAATCGCCGGTGCTAAGAACAGCACCGATGCTAAAGACCAAAATGAGTGCTATCATTAAAGCATACTCAACTGTGGTCGCAGCTTCTTCCTCGCGATAGATTGATATTCCGAGTTTGGCAATTCGGTTTAGCATAGTGATCGAGCGTTGTTGTGGGGTTGTGGGGGAAAGTTTGATAAAAAATCTTACGTCATGGAACGCTTTGGCTCTTCCAATTCTCGGTTGACAGCCCATCAAACCTCTCTATGAGTTGGGAAACAGCGATTGTTCGGGTTTTGCGTGGTGCATCGAAAATGGTTTGTTGGCTACGGAGCGTTCAAGCGTCATTGGGGCCGGATCGGATTGAATTGTAGAATGCTCGATGCCGCTTGCGGCTCAGCGTTCATGCTCGTTGCTTGCTTGAGCGGCAGTTCAAAGTGCTCTAGGCGGGTAATGTGCCATCCTGCATTGGACGCAACGCTTCGCTTTTGGCTACTCAATCGCTTATTTTTTTGCGTGTCGATTCCAGTCGAGTTTCTTGCGAATCTCGTCTTTAAGATGGCTGACAACGGAGTCTTTGTCGGTAGAGGCCAGGATCTCTTTGACCACAGATTTGGCTGAGTTGCC
>JBLINZ010000483.1:0-4615 GCA_047639375.1 Mariniblastus sp.
CGCATGCCTGTGGAATCTTGTCAGATCTTTGTATTGAGATTGCCATCAAAAGCGGCGGGCCGATAGCGATTTTGCCCTGTTGCTATCCCAAGTCAGCCTGCGAGGCGCCTTTGGCGTTGCAAAACGCTTTGGGGCTCGCGAAAGCTTTTGACGTTGACCGCACCTATCGGCTTGAAGCAGCCGGCTATCAGGTTAGGTGGGCGGAGATTCCCGCAGCGATCACGCCCATGAATCGCATTATCTATGCGCGGCGGATCAGTTGAACAAATTTCTAGCTGAACCCAAAGAACGAACGAAGGAGAGGCTAGTTCGAGAAATCAATTTAGCAGTTGAACCCTTAGCTAACGATGATTTTTCTTCTTCGACGACGAAGCCCAACCATCAGAGTCCCAATGCCGGCGATGAACATCATGTTGGGCTCAGGAATGGCAGTAATTTCGCTCGTCTCAAGTTCGATCGAATCGTAGTCAAACGAATTGCTTGCTGCATTCTCTGAATTGAAAGCGCCGGCAAGTCCGAATTGAAAAGAACTGGCCGCAGAAAATTCTATCGCGTCCGATGCGGTTTGAAAGCCATCGGTCTGAGCAGAATCGACAATGTCCGCCGCCACGGTTGCCGAGCCAACGAAAACAAAACTTGCGGCCAGAAAGGCGTAACAAAACTGAGTTAGTTTGGATGGCATCGTTTGCATTCGCTAAAGTGGATAGATCGTGAACATCATTGAAGACGCAGAGTTCGACTACACTAGCTTTCGACGTAAAACGGGATGACGTCGGAAAAAAAGCAGGCGAAGGCTCGATTCAAGTCGAACGGGGGTAAACCCGCGTGCCATGGGGAACGTCAGTGCATGACACCGTTGCCGATAGAGCAGCGGAAAAATCAATGCATTCCGACTGACGTGTCTTTTTCGGGATTATTCGATTCCTCAAGCGAAAAAATACCAGATAAAGGCAATACCGAAGGTTGTTTTGGCCACTGTTAAGCGGCTGAAACGTCATGAATCCCCCCTTCGGTAGATTTTACGGCTAGTTTCTCCAATCAGACCAGCAAATCCTTGGATAGCCGCATCGCTCGAAGACGAATTCAAGTTATGGTGAACATCGCTGCGCGGAATAATTCCGTCTGATCTCAAGATTGGACGCCTCGATTCCAGTGGATTCAGTGCCTCAACTAGTTCAGAACGCGCGGATGTCATCCAGTGAGTTACCGGTTTTCAATGAACGTTGATTTCCGATGAGAGCTAACTGCTGGAAAATGAAAGTCTTGAAAAATCAATTCCTTGGAGTGAGACTTCGGTGAACGAAATTTGTCCCCAAACGCATGCTGGTTCGATTTGTCCCACTTTAGAACTCGCTGTTATGGCGGCCCAGGCTGCGGGCACTGTGATCCAAGCCGGGGCGAATGATTTGGCGGTCATCGAGCGCAAGGGCGTTGGCGACCTCGTTTCAGAAGTTGATCGAGAGGCCGACCGTGTTGCTTGCCAAGTGCTCAGTGAGACCAGCGATCTGCCGATTCTGTCGGAAGAATTAAATGCTCAGCAGAACATTTCTGATGACATGTGGATCGTGGACCCGTTGGATGCATCAAGTGCATTCTTGATGTCGGCCGGACCGAGTTACCCCGCTGTTTTGATCGCACTTCGACAAGGTGGACAGACGACCGTCGGCGTGACATATTTCCCGCTGACAGGCGAATGGTTTTACGCCAAGCGAGGGCGAGGTGCTTGGCAAGATGGGAAACGACTGGTTTGTGATTCCAACGAATCCCTGTCGGATGTCTGGGTTGAGATGAATCAGTATGGAGACGCTGAGTATGAGACGCCCTTCTTTACGCGACTCAGGTCCCAGCTTCGTTCTCGCTCTGGCTGCCAGTTGGTAACCTCGAATGTGCCGTACTCGGGGGTCGCGATGCGAATCGCGGCGGGCGAAAGCTCGTTGGCGGTTGCAGTCCACGACAACAATCCAAGCAATACAAAACAGGCGTCTTGGGATATTGCGGCTCCCCAAATCATCATGGAAGAAGCGGGAGGCGTGTTCCTGACCCCCGAAGGGGGACCAGTCGATCCATTCGCAAGTCGACCAATCATTGTTTCGCGCAGCAAGCAACTCGCGATGGAAGTCGTGGCTTTGAATTCAAAGCAAACGATTTAATCGAATCAAACTGACGATCTAATTTGGCTGATCCCTGACATTCCGGGCGCGAATTCCGTCCGCTTGACGTGCCAGCCCAATCCCGCTGATGACCGAAACAGCTCCCATAACGCCCAGCATTGCGGCGCCTTGCCATGATTGCAGTTGGAGGCCCAAGGCGATCATAGCGGCGAAGAGCAGTCCCCCAAACGCAACGTAAAGAATCCCCATGCGTTTTCTGTCGCGGGCCGTAATACTGAACGCGGAATTTAAGATTCGATTGAGTTCCTGCGGGTCAGCCAATCCTTTGGCGACGAGCTGTTGGGCGATCATGTCTCGGGGGTTGTTGCCTTTCGCCCATCGGCGAGCGAGTCTTTCGAGATCGTTGGTGTTCAAGGTGTTCAAGGTGTTCAAGGTGTTCAAGGTGTTCAAGGTGTTCAAGGTGTTCAAGGTGTTCAAGGTGTTCAAGGTGTTCATTTAGTCATGCGAGCAGTGATCAAGTGGTTATCCAAACCCAGCACTGGAAACGCAAACCAGCTGCCAGGATCCATTGTCTTTCGACCAAACTTGTGATCCGCCCCCTTCAGCGGATGCTTCATCGCCCGACTTCAGCAGCACCGACGCTGAATATTCGTTGACGAGAATGGCCGTCGTCGAATTGATCACGGTAATTTTGACGCGAGAGAATTCAAGCGCCAAGTATTTCTCGAGTTCGGGAAACTGTTGTTCGATGATGGGCGCGAATTCGGCCAGCGAATGTGATACGGATCCGTCTTCATTGAGTCCGCTGTATCGTTGTTCATCAAAAAAAGCCAGGTAGCGTTCCACGTCGAGGGCTTGTGCCGCGTCAGCGAGTGATTCGAACGCAGTCCGGACTTCGTTGGTGATTTCGGATTCCAAATTGGGAGACGTCATATTGTTCGATTCGCTTGAGGGCCTGGGTAGGTGCATTGGTGAGCTCGGACGGATAGCCAACCATCATACCTGATAAACATTCGGCTTGCCGCCACTCTGAGCAAACATCTGATTTGAACGCCAAAGCGGGAGGGCCCAATCCTAATACCAAGAAACTAATGACAGTGGTTGACTACACATCCTCTCGCAAATCAACATAGCTTGCCCCGGGGACGCTCCTCAATCGGCGAAGCGTGCAGCCGTCGCTCATGAGCTACCGCAGTTTTCGATAGCATAGAATTAACGGACTCGATCACCCAGTCACGATTCTACGCGAACCACCAATCATCAGAGCAACGGCATTCCGCTAACTGCCGTGTGCTTGTGGAACAATGCCACACTCAATTGCGACGGTTCTAAATAAACGAGAGAAAGCGTTCGTTACTTATCCATGCCAAGCCCAATCTTGAAAATCTGTTCGACTTCAAGCACTTGATCATTGGATTCAAACAGCATTTTCAGGGCTTGTTTGTGGATTTTCATTTTCAGAGTTCCCACTCCAATCGCTCCGTAGCAAGTTGTCTCACCTCGCTTGGCCCCGCTATCCATCACGTCGATCCCAAAAATACCGGCTGGCGGAACGGCGTTGATGTCGACTGCTACGGAGGCCGGATTCCGTTGGCTCATCCAGTCTTGATTGAGAAGTTCGATTCCTGCAGCCCCGGCCGCGAACACAATGTCGGCGCCTGCCACGGCAGCCAAAGCATCCGCGAGATCGCTCGTCTGAAAGGGCACAAATTCACCAGCGACTTGTTTAGCCAACTGGCTGCAGGCCAATTTCGCTTTTTCGAGCCTTCGCGAACAAACCCGAATGATCGGCGGTTTGTTGTCACTGCTGGCCGGGCCAGCAATGAGCCTCGCAATTTTCTGTCCAACGGGGCCGGTTCCAGCCAAAATCGCGATGGTTTTTCCGTCCAAGGAAATGTGATTTTGCGCTGAGATGACAGCTGCAGCCGCGGTCGTGTTACTGCCGTTTGGGTCAGCCATCATCGAGACGCGTAAGGGACCAAAGAAGCATTTCTTGGCAGCCTCAAAAATTGCCTCCGTCTCGACTACATCGCTTCCACCAAAAAACAACGCCGTGTGCTTGAGGTCAGCCGGGCCGCGTGTAAACATCGCTCCGTGCACGAGCGATGTGATTTGGTCAGGGCCGACATTGGCCTGAGTAATCAGATGGTCGATGCCAGAATCGATCGCCACGACCGAGTCAAATGTGCTGGCATGGGCGTCCGAATCAAACTGGATCAAGATTTTTGATTTGCTCATGAGTTCAACCACTCGTTTTAAAAATTATTGTCGGCGATGGCCGGTTGGAACTTAGCGTGGCAACCGACATCAGCTTACAAAAAAAGGCTCTTCGCATGTCTCAGTGAGTTGTCTTTGGTGCCAGTTTAGATTCCCGCAATAGAAGAGAAGTCGCAGCTTCTTTCTCCCCGCAAATTCAGACGGGAACGATTGGCCGGTTGATAGGCAGCCATGGTAACCCGACGAGTAAGCGAGGTAGAGCCCTCGTTGGTGGCTTGCCGTCAACG
>JBLINZ010000484.1:0-4614 GCA_047639375.1 Mariniblastus sp.
TATTCATAAAATTAGTCAGTCTGTCAGGTCGCTCATGCGTGTTGATCGCGTTGTTCTAATACTAATTCTGATTGACGAATTAGGCATCGGAAAGCCCTTTAAATCTGAATTTTTCAATTCAAAATTATTCGACGAAATTCCCGAATGACGGGGATATTGTCAAGCCATGGCGACGCATCCGCTTTGGCTTCGTCAAAAGGGCATTTTTCGCCGGCGAAACCTGGTGGTATTTGGCTGTACAGCTCCACGCCGTTTTGGGTTTCCACGGTATGGTGGTATTCGTAGCCGGGAATGAACAGATCGTCGTCCGCGATCACGTCAATGGTTCGCACGCCGTAACTCGACAATTCCATCGTCAATGCTTGGGGAGGAATGATCCAAACCTGTTTTGGACCTGCGATAAAGTAATATTGGATTTTTCGATTGCTGGATAAAATCCTAAAACGTTGAAGTTTGCCACCATACAGTGTGCTCTTCGATTGGGCCTGTTCGATGACGCCTCTGGAAAAATCCGGCTCGAACCCCGGTGTGATGACCAGCGATTCAGGGTCATGTTGGGATCTGAATTTTGCAATGGAGCGCCCGCGATTGATCAGGTTGGTTTTGAAGCCAGCGGCGATGGTCCGAGGTTTTTCAAAATCGCTGAAGGGACGAACGCGGTTCGGGCCGCCTTGCTTCAGGACCCATTTGAGAATATCCGTATTCGCTTTGTAGTGGGACTTGGAGACATCGAGAATCGCGTCAATTCCGGTTTGCATCTCGAGCGGTAGGTCGGTCGTCGACTCCATTGATTCGCCGATTTCATGGCCGTCTTCAAATCTGACTTGAACCGATCCTTTGCCAATCCACAGTGAACCATCTGTCTCGAAAGCGAAATGCGATGCGGATCGCCACGACAAGGAAAGATCCTTGTACCAAATCCGCGGGAAAATTTGCCGTCGACGCGAGCGGTTGGGCAGCACCACGTAGGCCACGAAGAACCGCAACTCTGGCATTTGAAAAATGTCAGTCAAGTAGAACTGAGCCTCAAAGAGGCAAATCTTGTGTTGAGGGGAAAACCGTCTACCAGCAAGCAATTCAGGTTGTCGCTTGGCAATGCCGTCGGCAACCACCTTTCCGCCGGATTCGGTCAGGCTCCTGAATTGAAGCCCAACCTCACGAGAGCTCAGGGATTCGCGACGTACACTGGCTACGATTTCAGTGGCGATCTTCATGGTTGGAATGGCCGGTCTTAAAACGGTTCTTTTGCAATCACCAAACTGCAGTTCGTGCCGCCAAATCCAAACGAGTTGCTCAACGCGATCTTGACATCAGCTTTCGTTGGTTTGCTGATAATCGGCAAGTCGCCGACGAGCTCATCCGGATCCTCGAGGTTGATGTTGGGTGCAATGAAACCACCCTGCATCATCATGATGCAGAAAATCGCTTCTTGAGAACCCGCCGCTCCAAGGGCATGGCCTGTCATCGATTTGGTCGATGAAAATGCAGGGACCTTGCCGCCAAATACATTCACAACGCCTTTGAGTTCAGCGATGTCGCCAACCGGTGTCGAGGTCCCATGTAAATTGACATAATCGATGTCGGATTTGGCGACTTCTGCGTCGACAATCGCGGCTTCCATTGCTTGCTGGGCTCCAACACCGTTGGGAACAACCATTTGGTCCCCATCGCAAGAGGCTGCGGCACCCGCGATGACGGCATGGATGGTCGCGCCACGGGCTTGAGCGGTTTCCAGGTCCTCAAGCACAAGAATTCCGGCGCCACCGGAAAACACGAATCCATCTCGGTTTTTATCCAATGGACGTGAAGCCCGCTGGGGTTCATCGTTATACGCGGATGACAACGCATTCATGCCGTCAAATGAGCCGGCCGAATAAATATTGACGTCTTCCGAACCACCGACAAACACTCGGTTTTGGCGGCCCAGCCGAATGGTGTCGACGCCTAACATGATGGCGTGTGCTGAGGTCGCACAAGCGGATGTAATCGTGTACGAATGGCCGTGAATCTGAAAGATGCTGCCGAGGTTTGCTGAAAGCGATGAACCCATAATCAAGGGAACGTGATACGCACCGACTTTTGCGGCTCCACGTTTTTCAAGCCGTTGGCACATGAACAAAACGTCGGTGATACTCGCACCGGCTCCCGTGCCAACAATAATCCCCGTATCAGAAGACTGGACTTCTGCGTCCGTCAATCCAGAATGTGTGATCGCGTCTTTCATCGCGGCTGCGGCAAGCAAAGCTGGTTCGCCCAAAAAACGATTAAGTTTTCGATCGAATAAATCTTTGAGTCCCTCCGTCGAAATGTTTCCAGCGACTTGGGATTTGAATTTGTGTTTCACCCACAGCGGTCGGGTAGAAATAATGCCGGAAGTACCTGCTTGAATCGCGGTTCTATTAACCTCGACGCCGTTGCCAAGTGCACTGTTGATGCCAAAGCCGGTTACTGCAACTTGTCGTTTTGCCATTATGTTTGGTCGATCAGGGGGTAAGCCCTGGCTTTTCTTTCAGGATTCCAAACGGTCCCTGCCACGAGAGCAGGGCCAACTGGGTTAGTCTACAAGAATACCAAAACGCAAGGAATTGGAAAAACGGGGGTAAGCATTTTTGACGCGGATTCTTGGACGAAAAATGCATTTCGTGCCGGATTTTGCATCAACGAGTCCGCTATTTGGGTGCAATATCGAAAGCAGCCTTGGGAAACAAGAAATCAAAAATTTGAAATTGGTTCAGTCGGTCAATTCGCCGTTTGAAGTTGCTTATCTCCCCTAACCCGTAAGAGTCCCTCACCTGCCCGTCTGGGACGTGTTGTTGGCGAGTCCAGACTCATTTATGGCGAGGAAGAGCCCTCTTGGGTGGCTTGCCGTCAATGGGCAAGCGTCCACGCCTACAAACGCTCTGCGTTTGGCACTGTCGCCTGCCGGCCAATCGTTAAACGATCTATCGTCTCGCATCTTAAACACCAATTGATGCGAGTCGGGTTACCATTTTCCGCTATGCAAAAATCAAAATAGGATGTGAGCCTCGGAGTAGAAGGTGACTCTTTCGATTCAGAGAAGATCGCAAACGATAACCGCTTTACGTTCCGGAGGGTCGCTATTTGTCCAACCCTTGTTGGACCTCCCTTACGGTTTCCGGACTAGCAATGTTCGGCACGTAGAAATTTATTCTCTGTCGCTGGAGTGCCAAGGCCGACTTGTTCTCGTCCGTTAACTGGGAATCAAAATTTGCGATAACATTCCGTGTGTGTTGGCGGCCTTTTTCGAATCGTTCGCCCGCAACGGGTCTCATCGCAGACACGGTTTGATCGATGCTGGCCAGGACCGTTGGTTCAGGAATTCGATTTGTCCAATCAGCGGCCACGGCCAATTCACGCAGGCGACCTGCCCATTCGATTCGGTTGAGATCGTCCGTCGAAAATGACTCGTCTTCTTTCTCCGGTTGGTGAATACTATTGAGCATCACCAACAGTTTGGACGTCCCGAGTTTGTAGTGTTTTTTATAAAAGTGAATCCAAATAACGGCTTGATGGCAGATCAATGAATTTGGATGGGCAAGACGGAGTTTCTCCAGTTCAGCCAAGGCCTCCGTGATCTTGCCAGTTCTGATCAAGAGTAAACCACCAGCAAGCATCGGCTCCGGTTCGCCTGAGGCGGCTGAAGACGCACTTTGCGCCTCAGACATGATTTGCCCGGGCTCCCAGTCCTTCTTTCCTAGTTTGGCCAGTAAGTCATTGATTGCAGCCTTGGCTTTCAATGAAATTCGAGCCGGTCGATCGTCAGGTTCAATTAGGTTCGGCGTTTGTATCACGCCTCGAGCCTTCGCTTGATCGATTACGTCACGCCTGATGTAGGTTGTTAGCTCGGTGATTTTTAGATCCAAGTCTTTTTCGGTGTCGGCTTCGCCTGAAAGCGCCTTGGTAAAACTTTCGCCGATCAAACCGAGCGGTCCCGCCGTGGATTCCACTGAATTGGAGTCATGGTTTGTGAGGACGTAAGTTGAACGGGGGAATCCACCTCGTTGATTTCCTTGAACGATTTCGAGCATCTTATCCGAAGATAGCGAGTCTTCAATATTTGGAATCGAATGACAATCGAGGATAAGCAATTTTTTGGCGTTGGCGGTGGAGTCGATCTGGTCGATTAACCAATCAACGGCGATGCCTGTCTGAGCCACGTCATCTCGATTGAAATCTCGCGCTGCGAGGTAGGCGTTCCGGTCATTGTCATTGAACCCATGCGTGACTGCGAATACGTAGAGTTCGTCGTTTCGATCAAGGCGACTGAGTAGTGCGGGTAACTCGTTTTCGATTCGAGCACGGTTGGCGTTTTCGAAAACCGTGATTTGATTCTCTGAAACCGCGAACCGGTCAATCATTTGCTGCTTAATTGAATTCAATTGATCGATGGCTAATGGTAAAGCGGGCAACGAAGTTGATTCGAAAGCTTGATTGCCGATCAAAATAGCCCATCGGTTTTTGTTAACAGGTCGAGTTGCCTCTAACGAGTTCAACACAGGCTCTGAGGTATCCGGTGAATCATGCTTTAACTGAATGTTGTCTCCGACACGCAGGTCGCCGAATGTGGCGGCTTGGCCTTGTAGATTGAACGCC
>JBLINZ010000485.1:0-4570 GCA_047639375.1 Mariniblastus sp.
GCGATAGATTTCCATGTCGTAGTCGTAACAAGCGGTAAAATGCCCTGCATCGGCCAGCAGGTAGTGCCCGTGAAAATCAACCGCCTTGCCTAGTTCGTCATTGACGAACGGTGGATGCGGTGCGAGCAGATGGGAAAATACGAACGACGGTTTTGAGCCAGCTTGGACGGCTGTTGGAATTGAATCCAGCGTCTCAATGGTTCGGTCACCGTGTCGACGCGCGGCACTTCGATGCGGAATTCCAGTGAACTCAAACAGTGAAGGGAGCAGGGAACCGTGATAAAGGACGTCCTGGTAATCATTGAGCGCGTTGCCGATGGGCATGTATTGATCGAATTGCTCGCACTGCGTATCGGATTTTCCCGATTCAAATGCAATCGTTTGATAGCCGCTTTGCGCTAAGTATCTGACTACTGAACTATTCGCGATCATCTTGCGAATCGGGATTCGCGTTTTGAATTTTTCCAGCTCCAGCTCGTGTAGGTGAGTCATGTTCAATGAACTGGCAAGCGAAAGCTCCGTGAGGTGGTAGTTGGAGCGACTGTCGTCAGCAACAAAGAACCCTCGTTTCTTCAGTGAAGTGACAAATGGCCGATTGTCGAATCCGTAAACTTCTTTCAGGACGCTTTCACCCGCGTAAGCGTCGACGATGATGTAGTAAATGTCAGGCCGATCACGGGTGCTGGACGCCTGCTCGCTCAACGTCGCATCCTTAGCAGCCAGATTACTCATAAGTTGAGCGACGTGAATTGAATCACCCGCGACTGGCATTCCAATCCCGAAAATCTGAAAACAAAGTGTTAAACCCACGGCCATTGTGGCAACTGGAACGAAAATCGCAGTTCGTTTGTCGTCCCCCAACCGATATGCATAAACGATAGCAGCAAGATGCAAAATGACCCACGCTGCTGTGAATAGAGACCAGCCGATATACTGGCTGGCGATCACACCAAATCCGCCATACAGGCCAAATAAGCTGACCAAGCCGAACAGAATTAACTCGCGTGCGGGGGTCTTTCTAATTACCACAACTAAGAAAGCATGAAATAGTCCCACGACAACCAAAACGATTCCGATAGTCTTGAAGAGCACAGCCAACGGAGGAATGTTTGTTCGGCTACCCTGCAAAATGGCAAGACAACACCAGATAGCCATCAGATACGGCATCACCATGGCACATGTAATCGCGCGCCGAGATACGTCTGTTGACGGTGGGTCGATTTTCATGAATGGATGCTCCACGCAGCTTTGGCTTTGATGTCAACGTTTGCAGGTCGCCCAAGCTTATCCCCCTGTAACGATCGTGCAGGAAGAATGTTGCAGGAGAACAACGAATCGGAACCAAGCCGATGGGGTTTTTCTGGTTGAAACGATCCTCCATAAAAAAAAGCAGCCGATTAAATGGCTGCCACTAGGTCTCAACTCTCCCAAAAACGTTCGGCCGCAATCCGCTACAGGGCTGCGACTTACTGCGCTTTACACCGATTTGTGTTAACGTGTTTAGCTCATCTTCGCTTGGGAAATTCCATCGTGTTCTGATGGATCCAATTTCAATCAAAAAATAGGCCTAATCGACGGTGCCTCGATCCCAATCCGCACTCGATCACCGGAAACTCCTGCATTATTCCTTTAAACTCGTGACAAATTCTAAGCCAGATGATGTCTGTTTACGATAGATCCAACTGCAAATAGGACGCCCTAATTTGTTAGTCGCGAGTCCAATCGCAGTTGACGAAATGGGCCTTTAGATTCTCCAGAATCTTAAAATTGACAGGGTGTTTGAGCAAATCAAGTTACTCGACCAATACAGCCACCGTATAGGCACCCCCGATTGTCTCAGTCAGGTCACTGAGATCATTAACTGGAAAGAGATTCTGGTCGTAGATGTAGGATTTCCTGACTTCAATACTAGAATTCTGGCTTCCATGCCATGATGAATTGACAACTTCGATGGCAACCCACTCAATGATCTCGAATTCTAGATTGCCGCCTTGTCCGATCATTTCTCTATAGACAGGGGCAATTCTCATTTGGGTTTCGACATCTCGCACGGCGAATTTCAGGCCGGCGGAAAGCCCCGTGTCGCCATTTAGTTTGATTACCAACCCCGAATCGATATATTCGGTCGTTGAAATTCGATTTTGATTGTAGAGGGAGTCCAGGTCGTCTTGCGTCAATCCACTCAAAATTTGATTCGATAGGCTGCTCGCGCTGTTCGACGCACTTCCGATGTCAACAGTCCCCCAGTTGCCCGGGATTTGCTGTCCGAATTCATCTTCAATTCGACCGTCGCCATAGATCGCGAGTGTCTCGCCTTGGCCAAGTACATTCCAGGCCTTTTGTTCGATTGCAAATGGAAACACATCCGCTCCCGGGCCAATGTATCTCGCGCGTTGCAAGACAGCGGCGGCTTGTACAGATACGCCAGCCGCATCATGATCGATTAACTTTGCAAAATACAAGACGACCGAATGATTGGCTTCCTCATCTCGTCGCAAGCTGATTCGGACCGTGTCAAAAATTCCAGTGTTCAGGATTACTAGCTCGTCGTAAATTTTTGGCGAGTCGTAACGTCCGATTTCAATATCTGAGTCTTGAACTACGAAATCATCCCCAAGATTAAGCTGAACGTACTCGCGGACGGTGGCGCGGACTTTGGCCAAGTCCTGATTGCCGTACTGATCTGGAGTAAGTTCACGCACAGCTGCCAACGCCGCTTGATCGGCTGTCCGCTGAAGGTCCGTTTGCACAAACAACAGAAATCCGTAGTCAATTGAAAACGCAAGTAGTCCCAAGAGTGGAACCATCAACACGATAACCAACAGCGCCGCGGAGCCAGTTCGGTTTTTTGAATTGAAAGTTTTCATGGTTGCTCCCAAAGTTGATTCTATTGGTGTGATTCGATTGAGATGACAGAGGCCTATTCTCGGCGACAATAATTGTTGTTCGATAGCTTGTTGAATAGCCTTGGCCCTGGGAGCCAGCGAATACTCTCGAATTCAAACTCAACCAAAACGTTGAGTGTGCTTCCAGATTCTACGGATGACAAGCTGTTCAATGCTGCTGAGTCCGATTCTTGGACTCCATGCTGGCGTACTGTAATCGACAACGCCTCTGTCAAAGCACTCTCGTCCATTCGCGGATACGTTTCCTTGAGATAGGCGACGACGGCGGACCGAACGGATTCTTCCGAGGTCGTTTGATTGCGGATGGCCACGCGAGCTCCAACCCGAGACGCGTTGCTGACGACTTGCCCCGTATTAATGTACTGAGCAACGTCAATCGAGCCAAACGTAGTCAAGACCAGTAACGGAAGCATCAAGGCAGCCTCGACCGCGGCGGCACCACCGCGAAATGAGTGTCTTTTCTTGTGTCGGTTTTTCATTCTTTTCTCATTTCCGAAGAGCCGCGTATTTTTGCACCAGCAGTAAAAAATGGCGGGAGCCATGAAACGTCAGAACAGTTCACTTCCACAGATACCGAGACCGCGGTCCCAGATTGGATGGTCGAGGTCATGGGCGGGTCGATCGTCACGCGAATTGCCGGGTTGTCAACTGAGTTTTTGACGACCGACAAGAGTGCATCCCGGACTGCCAGCTCTGGCTTACTATCGTTGTTGGTGGTCGCCAAGCATGCGCTGCGGCATCCCTCGCGGGCTGCGTTGGTCAGGGCTTGGCGGACCATCATCATTCTAGCGAATTCGACGGAGCCAAAAATCATCAAAAATATCACAGGAGCAACCATCGCCATTTCAACCGTTGCGACTCCCTTTCGGGAGTGAGTTTCTCGTCTCGCGTTTCGAAGAGACTTACGCATGGATAGGCTCCTCTTGATGGGAGGAACTCGACAATCGACTGCTGGGCTGAATTGCTCGGGCTTCATGTCGTTTTTGAATTTCGTTGAGCGCATCAAAAACTTCGCGATAAAAGTCGCCGCTCCGAATGTGCACTCTCAATCGTTCATTGTTTTCATTGGCTTCCTTGAGTCGACCTTTGAAATTGACCATCGGACCAGCAAATCGCCCACTGAACCTGACGATATCGTAAATCGCCAGCGGTAGAAAAAGTGTGGACACGATGAAGGCTGGAACAGCAATCGATTGAATGATCCCTATATCACCTCGAATGAACCCCATGAATGCCAAGGTCCCCAACATCGCAATTTGGCAAAGAATCCAGTAGAGAACCACACGAAAGCACAATCCGCCTTGAATCCGTGTGTCGGCAAACATCCGCCACCGTCTGTTTTTTCTTGTATTTGACACCCGTTTCAACCTGCCTTTCAACCGAATTATCCCACTGCCGTCTGAACTCTAGGTCAGGTATGCAAATGGGGTTGGATAAAAAGTTTAAGATTGTAGAAATTCGAGCGCGGTTCATTGACCTCAGTATTGAAGTCTTGCTCAGATCATTGTCTCCTCGGATAGTCGATTAGAACTGGAACGTCAGTTTCTTCAGCAACACGCTCGACGCAGGCTCAGTAAACAACGACGTGGCGATTAGCTACGCATCGCGTTGGACAAGAACAAACGGATTCGACGGAAACTCAAACATCTCAAGTTGGATGGACC
>JBLINZ010000486.1:0-4569 GCA_047639375.1 Mariniblastus sp.
CTTGGGCTTTGGACTTGGGATACGAAGCACAACCGAATCATTTGGTCAAACCAGATTCATGAGTCCGCCGACATTGAATCTGAGGCTGAGATCGGTACGGTCGAAGAATTCCTGAGCATGGTTCATAGGGAAGATCGAATCGCGGTGGAATCCAGCATGAATCGCTGCATCCAAGATGGCGAACCGTTTCGCCAAGAGTTTCGATTCAAGCGGACAGATGGCTCGTATCGCTGGGTGCTGTCGATGGCACACGGAATTGACCAAAAGGAAAGTGGATTTTCCAAAATGGCCGGAGTCGAAATCGACATCACGGAGCGAAAGGAATGGGAGATCAGGTTGGCCAAAATGGAAAAACAAGCCAGCGATCACTCGAAACGGCTCGCGATGGCACTTAAGTCTGGTGATATGGCAGCGTGGGAGTGGACTCCGGACGGCAGCGTTTGGACAGAAGACGTTTTCCGAATGCTGGGGATTCCGAAACAAATGGCTTCATCAGATTTGTTCTTTTCTTTTGTCCACGCCGAAGACGTTGACGAATTGAAGGAAGTCTGGGCAAGGGCCACCGGCGGCGAAGACACCTACTATCACGAATTTCGAATCATCCGCCCCACTGGAGAAGTTCGCTGGATGGTCGGCGTCGGCGAAGTCGTCCGGAACCAAAACGGCCAAGTTAAAAATGTATATGGATTGAATTGGGATTCGACAGAGGAGCACGTCACTGCGGAGCGATTACGAGCAAGCGAACGTGCCGCCGTTTCCGCCAGCGAATCAAAGTCTGAATTTCTGGCGAATATGAGTCACGAAATCCGAACGCCGATGAGTGCAATCATTGGGTACTCAGACATCTTGGCACGACACTTAAAGGATCCAGACGATTTGAATTGCGTTTCAATCATACGCGACAACGGGAATTTCTTGCTGGAAATCATGGGCGACATTCTAGACATTTCAAAGATAGAAGCCGGCAAGTTTGAAATCGTCCCAATGACATTTCGCGTGGGACGGTTGGTCGCCGATGTGCGTTCGTTAATGCATGTGCGAGCAGTGGAAAAGCTCTTGGAATTGTCTGTTGAACTTGACGGGCAGATCCCCAAACAAATCAAAAGTGACTCGAAGCGGTTGAAGCAGATTCTTGTCAACCTCATCGGTAACGCCATTAAGTTTACCGAGTCGGGTTCGGTGAAGATTGTCGTCCGTTATCTGGCAAGTGGGCCACGACCAAAGATTCGATTTGACATCTCTGATACTGGTATCGGGATGACCGAAGCCCAACAAAAGAAGGTTTTCCAGCCATTCACGCAAGCCGACGCTTCCGTCGATCGCAAGTTCGGTGGCACGGGTTTAGGATTGGCGATCAGCCAGCGATTGGCGCACATGTTGGGTGGCGAAATCACGATCAAAAGCGAACTCGGTATCGGCAGCACATTCTCATTGACGATTTCCATTGGGGATTTGCAAAACGTTCCAATGATTGACAACCAAACTTGGGATCCAACAGCACCGGCTCTTCAAAAGAGACTTACGGAAACTCCCTGTTTAGACGGCCTTTTTTTGGTGGTTGATGACCGGCGTGAAATTCGATTCATTGCTCAGCATTTCATCGAGGATGCAGGCGGTACGGTTGCAACAGGCGAAAACGGGCAAGAAGCGATCGACGCAATTGAAAAAGCGGAATCCGCAGGAATGCCATTCGACTTGCTCGTCATCGACATGCAGATGCCCATTCTAGACGGCTACGAAGCGACCAGGCGTCTGCGGGCTGCCGGTTTTGAAAAACCTATCATCGCCTTGACTGCACACGCAATGGAAGGCGATCGCGAAGAGTGTTTGAAAGCTGGCTGCACCGACTATATCTCCAAGCCTCTGGATGGGCCGCGTTTTACTCAGTTGCTTCAAGGCTATCTCTCAAAGAAATCAATAAATACACCGTCAGATTCATCCACCAAGAAGATCTTGATCATCGACGACGCCCACCAAGCCGCTGACGCTGTGTCCATTTTACTGTCTTTGAATGGCCACGACGTGCGGACCGCGAATGATGGCGAATCGGGAATCGAATTGGCCAAATCATTCGGGCCGGAAGTTGTGTTAATCGACTTAGGTTTACCCGACATGACAGGTTTCGAAGTCCTTAAGCAACTCCGTGAAAATTCTTCGTTTGCTTCCACTAAATTCATCGCCGCCACCGGACGCGACAACCATGACGAAACTTCCAAAGCAGGTTTCCACCATCACATCGTCAAACCTATCGATGTTGATAAGTTAGAAAAGTGGCTACAGTCCTCAGATCGTCGTGAAACGTAGATTCTCCTAATTCCGCTTCTCCATCACGAATGAGAGTTAAAAAAACATGGGTAAATCTAGACGGAAGATTTGGCTGAAGAATCGTTGAAAAATTGAACGAAAGAGGTTTGACAGATTCGTGACGCCACAGAACACCCAGCCCTAGATTGTTTGATACTCTTTCAGGAAACCACGAAACTTAGTCAAGTGTTCTTCCTCATCAGCCAAGAGCCGAACACAAAATTACTGCGTCACATAATCTTTTCCATCGGTATCGCGAGTCATTTGCTTGTCGCGCTTAATCGCGGACTTTTCGTCTTCAATAACGGCCTCGATGACGCCGACAACGTCAGTCGTTTCATCCCGTTTCTCAATATGCGAGTGATCGAATGCTAATGAACTTGAGCCGGGAACATGCCCCTCGAGCTGTTTGATTCGCTCAGCAATTTTTGTTGGATGCCCAAACCCTACCTGAACATCCGCCGCGAGTGAAGTTTTAATCACATCGGAACGAATTCCGTCAAGGTTGATGCTATCAGCAAGATAGTTGGCAACGGTTTCCGACTCCATCGAATACGCTTGTTGCAATCCAGCGATGGTGTTGCAGGCATTGGATTCAGATTTTTGATTGGACTTTGATTCGTTGACGATAGAAATTTCAAACTCCTTTGAGTTTTAATTCTAAAAACGAGGGAAATGATGACGCGGTGATAGCGCCGGAATTTACTCAATTGTGATGACGACCCACGGAAACACGGGATTGACTCGCTTGTTGATGGGAAGCGTTTCTGAAGCGGTGGTTCGCACAGCAAAGTCTCCAGTTATTACACTCAACGCGAGGGCAATCAACGATGGCGACGGAGAATCGAGTCAGTCACGAATTGAACTGCATTCCTGATATTCCCAGCAACCTGCACGGCCAACGCCGGTCACGGTAGAAACTCACTCAGAAAGATATTTGCAACCTGATTGGCTGACTTGCTGGTACCTGTAACTGCCGTAGTGATTCCTTGGCAGCTGATACCAATTTGAAAACTTGGTATTTAAGTTTGAACAGACCTAGGATTCGACCGACAGCATGGAATTCGGGCCAGTCTGGATAGTTCAAAACGCGATGATCCACCTGGCTTACTACCGTTCGAATTGGGACTGTCACTTTCCAAAAACGCCCCTTATTAAAATATGGTTACCTTAGCCTGCCTCAGTTAACTAATTCGGCAAGCTCGCGATTCAGAGCTTTGTAGTTGCTCAGAAAACCATCGAGATGTTGTCGCGCGGAATCCATATCTCCTTCCCTCGCAGCCAACTCAATATTTCTGACAAGATCAACAGCTTCGTTTTCACCAAAATTCGAAACCAACCCCTTCAAAATATGAGCCGTCCGCATGGTGTTGGCGGCGTCGGATGCATTGACGGCAATGACAAGTTCCTGCAATAACTCCGGTGAGTCCTCGAAAAATATTTGAACGATCTCGCTCAGTAGCTCGCTGTCGCCGCCCAATCGACTGAGTGAAAACTCCAAGTCAACCAGTTCAAATCCGCTATCAAGATTGCCTGAGTCGCCTTCGGCGGGAGTCTTATCTTTGTTTGTCACGATATTTACTTCATTCAGTAGTTTAAGTTTCGCAGCAAGACGCGAACGATAATATGGAACCTGGAATGCATCTCCAAACGCGTTCAAATAATCGGATTGACAAACATTCAATGAATCAATGCTAACCACCACAGTGATTGCACCACAGGCGTCCAAACACGGCGACTAAACTCAACATGGAAAGTTCTTTTGACTTGGTTATCAAGATTGATCTCGTTGATTCAACCGATTGCATATCGCATGCCAACACCTCGACTTACCGAAATGGCCATCAATGAGCAGCGATTTACGTCTAGCTTAACGAACTTCTGGCAGTAAGCGAACTTGGCTTAAAATCCAGAATGGCTGTTTTTGGCAGCAGAAAAACCAGCTTGGCTGGTAGGTAACCCATTCATCCGTAGCCAAACTGACTGGCTTGGAATTTACGAATCCCTGAGAACGTCGTGCAGTTTGGTGTTGGCAAACGAGCGAGACGCTTGTTTCACGCATTGTAAGCTCTCGCTTGCATCGAATTTAGGCTTTTGTTTCGCGTTTGTGAAACGACGCCTCCAGAACTGGCGGGTTTTGTTTGACGCTAAGTGCACCAATTTAGTTCGGCGGTTTCGCGTATTCCAATTGTTCAGACACGCTTGCGGAAATGACAACGAACGACTTGCCGTCAGAATGTAAATTTTGGTAGCTGCGCTTGTCAG
>JBLINZ010000487.1:0-4567 GCA_047639375.1 Mariniblastus sp.
GAGCGATCGGTTTGGGTGTCCCAGGCGGCGTACCGTGTAGCGGAGCCAACAGTTCTCCGACGAGTCGATGAAGTTGGTTCAGCAGTTCAGCTGACTGAGCTAGTTTCGTCGCCCGGCGTTGGGAGCCATCATCTTCTGGATCAAAATCAGCTGATAGATGCTGGGGATTACCAAACGGATGCTTAGCATTCGAATACAATTGGCCAGGCAGATAGTTATTTTGGTAAACATCCAATGAAGTCAGCCAAGCATTCGAATCTGATTCTTCGGAAAGCCATTGGAACATGTCCGGGTGCCTGACGAGGGCGGCAAAATCGTCGAACGTCTGGGACTCCAGATAATCACGACAAGCGGCCATCAACCGGACGGGCCCGGTTTCAGAAAGTGCACGTCCTCCTAGGTCTCGATGCTCGACCCCGATTGCATTCAGGCTACGCTCGATTTGCGGAATGATCGTGGCGTCCGGGACACCAATCGTAATTTCATCCGCAGCGAACGAGGGGTTGAGCGAGCTAATGTAGTGGGCCGCCGCGTCGGCTTGATCCGCTGGTTGATCAACATAGAGAATTTGCGAATCGTCGAGATCGAGTCGTTGTTCGCGCCATTGCGACGTGATTAAACTTCCAAACTCGTCAAACCGATCCGCCATCGATTTGGGGGCCGCGACCAGCACTCGGACTTGATCGCGATCCGAGGCCGCGATTTGCCGCAGCATTTCCGAAATTGAACGATTCAAGTCAGCCGTGCCGACAAGAATCAATTGCTTGTCGGTGGCACATCGGATTTCATTGGCCTTCATCAATCCAGCCGCCGCGTAGTTTCTGGCGGCTTGTTTGTCCCACAGGTCGACTTCGTACAAAATTTTGTAGTAACGTTTTTGGATTTGATCCAACGCATCCCAGCGAGCCGATTCTTCTTGAAGGAATCCTTTGACGCTTTTGACTTCGCGAGCAACGCTACTAAAACTCCAGATGTCGTTGGCGAGGCGGGTGTGAAGTTTGGAAATCAGTGTCGCCAACGGCCGCCAGTCCTGAAGCTCCTCGACTTCTGTTCGACCGGTCAAGCACTGGATTTCGTCGAGCGGAGTTTGCTCAAGGGCTTTCGACCAAGCCAATTGCTGAGCCAAATCAGTCGCCAATTGCTTAGCCGCGACGTAGAGGTGTTCTGGCAGGTGGCCCAACGAAGTGATCACGGGCGGGGTGAGGAGGATTTGTTGTCGTTCTGCTGATTCGACCAGTAGTTGCAGGAGCCGTTGTTGGCCTCGCAACGTAGGCAAGACGACGATGAAACGAGACAAGTCCAAAGTACCCACTCGGCTGCCCGGAGTCGAGTATTCATCGATCAGCCATTGCGTCGCGGAGACCAGAGGTGGCTGTTCAAGCCCCAGAAAAACGCGGCTATCGTGGAGCAAATTGGGGGGCGGTGGTGTTGCTGAATCGGGCACGGGTGTCAAATCCCTGACAGAGGTGATGTTGAGGTGTCTCCATTATAGAAGAATCGAAGCGATTGACACGTTAGGTCACGGGACGAATTCATTTTTCGAAAAAGTGTCTTTTTAGGACGCTGAGCTGTGGTTTCGCGCGAGGCCGAGGAGAACTATCATGACGAACTATTTGAATCAACGCGAAATCGGAGGCGAGCATTAAACTTCAGAAACACGATAGTCTTGAGAAGGTTCCGCTCGCCCTCGTACTCGTACTCGGCATCTGGGGTTTGTTTTTTCTGCTCAGCCATTGGGCCTACCGTCCCGTCGAACCTCAACCCAATTCGATCTCTGAATCTCAGTTCTCCTCTGCTCGAGCCGAAATATTTTTGGAGGAATTGGTGGGAGACTCGATTCCCCATCCGGCGGGAAGTCAGCAAAATGCTGTCGTGCGGAGCAAGATCATTGCGAACCTAGAGTCGTTCGGTTACGCCGTCGAGATCCAAACCGGCATCGGCAAGGTGAACGAGAAGGTCAAGCATCGGAGCCCGGACAAGGATGAGGTTGAACTCAGCAATATTATCGCGATTCGAAAATCCCAGCGGCCCGAGAGCCAGCCAAAATTGATGCTGGTTTCACATTACGATTCGGTGCCAACGGGGCCCGGGGCCAGCGACGACGGTGTCGCGACGGCGGCCGTGTTGGAAGTTGCCAGAATGATGGCGAATGAACCTGCGCCCGATCAAGACGTTGTGTTCCTGATCACTGATGGCGAGGAAATGGGGCTGCTCGGGGCAAAGCTGTTTGTTGACGAGCACCCGTTGGCCAAGCAGATTGGCGTGGTGGTTAATCTTGAAGCGAGAGGAACCACAGGTCCGAGTTGCATGTTTGAGACGAGCCGGTTGAGCCGAATCTTGATTCCGCTGTTCGCCCGCGTTGGGGACAAGAAGTTTGCGTCTTCGTTGTTCTATGAAATCTATCGACGGATGCCCAACGACACGGACTTTTCAGTTTTCAATCAAGCGGGAATCCTGGGTTTCAATTTTGCTTTCATTGGCGACGTCCGGCACTACCATACAACGGCCGACAACTTGGAAAACGTTGATCGCGGCTCCCTCCAGCATCACGGAGAAAATGCACTTGGGGTGCTGCGGGAATTGTTGCGATCGCCTGAGACCAAAGATTTGTTGGCGGCGTCAGCAGAGCGGCGAGATGAAGCGGTCTATTTTGATGTATTTGGCAAATGGCTGGTATGGTGGCCGCAAGCTTGGTCGTGGTGGCTCACGAGCCTTGCATGGTTGTTGATCGCCGTTTTAGTATTCGATGTTCGGCGACAAAGCTCGCAACCTGATAAGGCGGATCGTGCCGGTCCAACCGGATTCTTTAAGCAATTGATCGTTCAGGTGGGAATCGTGGTTGCGATTTCGGTGGTTGTTTTCCTTGTGGGAATTGGGATTTTGAATTTGGCCAGACTCGATCCCAGGATGAGTCACCCGTGGCCCGCCCAGCCTGGCTGGTTACTGGCTGGCTGTTGGTTAACGGGATTTGCCACCGCAGGATCGCTGGTCACGTTGAGCAGTCAACGAATCTCTTCGGCGGGAGTTTGGCTGGCAACTTGCTTGCTCTGGGGGGCACTTGCAATCGTGACGTCAGCTATTTCGGTGGGAGCCAGCCATCTTTTTATTGTGCCACTGCTGATCGCGGTTGGGACCGGCATTGTGATGCGACGACTTGCCCCGCAGGGTTGGATCGTTCCGACTTGTGTGATGACCGCGATCGGAATCGGATTACTGTGGGTCCCGCTGGAGCGAATTTTTTACGACGCGGTTGGGTTCAAGATGGCTGGCGTGGCAGCGGCCCGATTGGCGATTGTGACCACGGGATTGGTCGGGCTGCTGAGCAAACTTACAGCCGCCAACTTGTTTTGGTTTTCGATCGCTTCAGCCGCGGGGGCTGTCGGCTCGTTCGTGTTAGCGATCGTGTTGTCGTAGTCGACTAGGTCAGTCTGATAGAGAACTAGTTGCGTTTCCTTGAACTATTATTGCCCTGGATTGGTTCTTCGTGCGACGCCACTGAGACTTTGGGCAATTTGAATCGTGGATTTTCCGGAAGACCACGGTATTCGGTCAAGTCGACGCTCTCGAATTGCATCCAATGCTGCTTAGCCATTGCGATTCTCGAATGATCACCCTTGGAAAGCTGAGTGACTAAGACGTGCTTGGACTTAGCAGAGAATGGTTTTCGAAAGAGGCTGTTTTGTTTGACCGAAATTCGAACTTCGTCTGGGATCCAGCCCAATCTCTTGATCGACTGGTTGACCTTCATCCTCGCGAAGGGAGGGTATTTCGTCGGGTCAGTAACATTGAGTCGCGTAAAGTTATCAAGAAATTGAGTGTAGGCAGGGATGATCGCTACATTCGCCGGCTGGCCTCCCTTGAAACGGTATTCAATTTGTGGACTCGTCAGCGTGACCCAATTGGTCGACCAATCGATGTCCTGCTCGAATTCGTCTTTGACCAGAAAACTGGATCGGTTGTCTTCCAATGTTTGCCGCCGCATGGCATCTTCAATCTTCAGCAGCCTTAGATCGGACAGTTCCAGTTTCATGCGACGTTGGGTGTCCAGCAAAATCATCATCTGTCGACGTGAATCGTAGATCGCAATTTCCAAAACTCTAGGCTGCGCATCGTTGGATAATTGGAAATCATAAACGACCGACTGAGAAAATAGAGTGGTGGTTTGGGAAATCGGCAGTTTGGAAGAATCGTCGTAGACAGACGATTCGATTCGAAATTCCTGGGCCACAGCGGTTCCGCTGACGAACAGCGCGAATGCCAAAATGACGGCTCCCGAGAGGCATGGATGCCAACAAAAACCAAGAGCATAATTCGTGTAGGTATTTCGGTTTGAACTATTCATCAACAAAGCCAAGTTGGGTGCCAAACGGGTTTATACAACTCGACGGAGCGTAGATAAACCGAGGTCCGGCGCCTAGACGATTCTTGCTAGCGTGCCTGAGCGTCGAGGATGTGACTTTTTCAAACATGTCGAGCCGAAGGCGAGGATGGAAACCCGACGCGCTGGGGCTTGTTGATTTCAAGGCAGGTTGGGCGGTAACGGTGGTAGCCCGGCGTAAGCGAGGGA
>JBLINZ010000488.1:0-4555 GCA_047639375.1 Mariniblastus sp.
CCTGAAAAGATCGCAAACGCCAACCGGGACTTGAGCGAAACTACCGGCTACTCCTTTGATTCTGGCTCAGCCTCCGCCGAACGTTTTTCAGCGGCAGCTTCAACCGCACGAGTAGCTGCCTCATCCTCTGCCCTCGTTCTTGATGTTTTCAACAAACGAAACATGTCGCTGTTGGTGGAGAGAATCAAGTTGGTGTCTTTCCCCAAAGCGGCTTTGTACATTTCCAGTTGTTGCATGAACTGGAAAAACTCGGGGCTCTCGCTGTACGCCTCCGCCGTCATTCGAATGACCTCCGCGTCAGCCAAACCCATGATCTCGGACGATTTTTGCTGCATCGCTCCTTCGATCGAGTCCAAATCCTTACGAGTCAAACCGACAATTCGATTGCCTTCTTCCTGAGCCTCCGACTCAAACAATTGAGCGACGCGCTGTCGTTCACTTCGCATTCGCTCGTAAACCGTGTCACGCACGCGGTCGTTGTACTTAACACGTTTGATGTGAACGGCCACCAATTCGATTCCATATCGTGTTTCGAGATCAACACTCGCGACCCGTTGAATCTCTTTCTCAAGTTCTTCGCGCCCCGTCGATACCACATCGCGAGCCGTCGCCGTTCTTTCCAGCTCATCAGTTTCGTATTCCAGTTTGTCGTTTGAGGTACGAACCAAATCGATCAGATTGTTACGAGCTATTACGTCTCGGACCGCTGAATCAACCGTGTCGTCCAAAAACTTTTGACCGCGCTGTTCAGTACGAACATTCGTAAAAAATGTCTCCAAATCGGTGATTCGCCAACGTGCCCAACAATCCACGAAGATTCGCTTCTTGTCACGAGTCTGCATGTTTTCAGGCTCGCCGTCCCAAGGCAGTAAACGCTTTTCGAGTTTGTGGACCGATTGAATAAAGGGGATCCGGAACTTAAGCCCTGGCTCGGTCACAAACGCGACTGGTTTGCCGAATTGCGTGATCACCGCTTGCTTGCCTTCGTTCACCACGTACGTCATGAAGTAAGTTACGATCGCGCCGAGCACTAAAAGAATAACGACGAAATATAGTTTGGCTGAATTCATTAGTTGCCTCCTCGGAGTGGATTGCCTTCGGATGTACGGTTCAAATTCAAAATGGGCAACATCTGATTCACCGACTCGTCGATGATCGTTTTCTCGCCGACTTGACCCAACACCTCCTGCATCGCCTCAAGATAGAGCCGCTGCTTGGTAACCTCCGGGGCCTTTTCATACTCCGCCAACTTGGCGTTAAACGCGTTGATCTTTCCCTTGGTTTCCATCACGATCCGCTCGGCGTAACCTTCGGCTTCTGAGATCACCTGATCGCGTTTACCTCGAGCCGCTGGAATCTGGCGGTTCCGCTCACCCTCGGCTTGATTCACAACCTTCTCTTTGTTTTGACGAGCCCGATTCACGTCTTGGAAAGCGTCTTTGACCGAGTCCGGTGGGGCAGTCGTTTGAAGCTTGACGGTGATGATCTCTACGCCGGCATCGTAGATCGCCAGCATCTCTTGAATCTCAAGTTTCGCTTTGGCTGCGATTTCTTCACGGCCCATGGTTAACACCGAATCCACGCTGCGGTCGCCAACCAATTTTCGCATGACCGTTTCGGAAACGTCGCGGATGGCGTCAGGCACGGCAGGATTGATGTCGGAGCTACGCATGTTCTGAATGAATTCACCCATCAAACTGCTCTCGTCACCAATATTGAATAGCGAGGCAGGCGCGTCTTCGATCTTGTATTGAACGATCCATTCGACGTGGGCCAAGTTCAAATCACCGGTCAACATGTCAGCGACATCGTCCAGGCTTTCGTCTCGTGAACGGTATTCAGTTTTACGCCCCGCTGAAATCGTCTCGAACCCAAATTCAAGCGATTGAACTCGACGAACGGGAACCGTATGGACTTTTTCGATCGGCCAAGGCAGTTTAATTTGAAGCCCGGGTTCCACAGTGCGAACATGCTCGCCAAATCGCAAGACGATCCCTTGTTCACTGGCATCGACTCGATAGAAACTGGAATAGCAAGCGAACCCGACCAGCAAAATCAAAACGAGGATGCTCCCGCCCCAAAAGCTTTGTGTCACGCTTGGCCCCTGACGCCCGCCCCCGTTTCGGCGACGGCCATCGCCGTCGTTATTCCGATTCGCAAAACTGGCCAGCAAATCATTCAAGTCCATCTAATAACCCCCTTCAACCGATTGACAACGCGTTGTCGCACAACGCCGCCGTATATTGGGCAGACAGCCGCAAATATTCAGATTATTCGCTTCGAATACCACCTAAATTGTCTTCGACCTCCTAAAATGCCCTCCGCATACTGAATCTCGATTTGTCAAGATTACCACGGAACTTTGCAAATTATAGCAAATAACGACCTAATCGTGTGTGCGTGGTTTTGTCCATTGATAGCTAAATAGGAAATATGCGCATGTCTATTCGTTCCTGTGTTCTGTGTCCGCTTCTGTTCTGCCTCGCCTCCACCGTAGTAATACCCATAACCGTAGCCCAAGAAGGTTTCCAACATGAGGCGAAAATCAATGCGCTCGTGAAGCCCTATTTGAAGGCCAATAAATTCAACTCAGCCTCCGTCGGCGTCGTGATTGGCGACCAAGTCTGGATCGGGAACTTTGGCCAGCTTTCCGACGGCCAATCCAAGCCACCCACGGGGGATACGATTTATGAAATTGGCTCGATCAGTAAAGTCTTCACCGCGATCCTCTTAGCCGATGCTGTTGCAAAAGGGGACGTTAAGCTAACCACGTCGATTGGCGAACTGATGCCGGCGATCAAGGATTCGGAGCTTGGGAATTCAATTACGCTGAAGCATTTATCAACGCATACGTCCGGGCTGCCAAGAATGCCATCCAATCTCCGGCCCAAGGATCCCAACAATCCGTTTGATGGATACGATCGAGCGAAATTGACTGAGTTTATGAAATCTGTGGACGCTCCCAAACCGGTTGGCGAGAATTACGCCTACTCAAATCTCGGTGCCGGACTCCTGGGAGATTTGTTGGCTGCCCAATCCAAGTCATCCTATGAGGCCCTATTGAATGATCGCTTGTTGTCACCGTTCGGGATGAGCGACACCGCTCTTAAGTTGTCAGCTGACCAAGAGACTCGATTTGCCCCTCCCCACAACTCGGCCCTCGTTGCAGACCATGCTTGGGATTTCGATGCCATGGCAGGAGCTGGCGCGATTCGAAGCACCACCCGCGACATGATCAAGTTCATGAAAATGAATATCAACCCACCGACTGGCGACGTCGGCCAAGCGATCAATCTTGCTTGGGAAAAACAACTCACGAAAAAAACGGGGCGTCCAGCGATGGGACTTGGCTGGCACTTCTCCGGCGACGACTCAACGCGTTGGCACAACGGTCGAACTGGCGGCTATCAATCGATGATGCTTGTCAATCGAAAACTCAAGGCCGGAGTGGTACTACTCTCAAACACCGCCGGTTCGGACATCGATGGATTAGCTGAATCCATTTTCCAAGCCGTCGTCGGAATGAATCCGAAGCCAAAGAAATTCAACAAAGCAGTCTCGGTCGACCAGAAAGTCCTAGACCGTCTGGCTGGGAAATACGAACTGGCACCGCAAGTCATCATCGAAGTCGTCGCCAACAAAGGACGCTTGACTGTCAAACTCACCGGCCAAACTTTCCTTAAGGTGGTCCCTGAAAGCGATACCGTCTGGAATTATACCGACGTGGAGGCCCAACTCCGATTCGACCTGCCCAACAAAGGACCGGCCAAGAAAGTCACGCTGCATCAAAATGGCCAAAAAATGCCAGCCCCTCGAATCAAGGATTAACTCGACGAAAGTAAGGACGAAAGTAAGGGGACGCAGCTCATTTCGCAGTTGCGAAACTAGGCATGCAAGGTATGACCGGACAAACGAGAACACAGCGTTGGTCTTCGAATAGATGGATGCAGGTTCCACTCAATCTACTTCCCAATGAAGACTTCAATGTTCTTATAGATCTCTTCAACTCCGCCTAGCATCAATCCATAAGCGATGTAATCCAAAAAAGCACCTTTGACATTTTGAGGAGCCAAAGCTTTGGCACGTCCGGCAATCATGACGGACAACGTTTTATTGAACTTGTAGACGCTCTTGCTGGCCAATTTTCGATTGATGGCTCCGTCGATCTTTCTTGCTTAGGATGCCCGCAACGAAATGAACCTGCTGTTTCTGCGTGGCAAGTGCTTTCTATCGACTCACGAAAAATCATGCCAGCTCAAAAAACTAGCCCACTTCTCCCCGCAAATTCGGATGAGATCGGTTTGCCATTTGATCGAGCCTACTCCAAATTTGTGGGGAGAAGGTGAATTACGGATTCAGAAATCCTCAATAAATTCAGCCGATTGGGAAGGGATTGTGAATTTCAAGATGCCGATTAGCCAAATTAAAGCAAACCGGGAATTCAAACCCGAGAACTCCACAAAACGAGCGACTAGGACGCCAGCTTCATTTCGTCAAAGGCTTACTTAAAAAGCCAGGTCTTGAGATCGAAAATGGGATCTTCTCAAGCTGTAAA
>JBLINZ010000489.1:0-4542 GCA_047639375.1 Mariniblastus sp.
TGAACCGTTTCGGCGGCCAACTCGTCGTCCATCCAATGGGCGTGCCCGCGATTGTCCTCAACGCCCTTTTCCTGGCGAAACGTTTCGCAGACGTAAACGTTGCCTTGATAGTCGCGGTGAAAAGCCACGATGTTGGCAACGCCAGGTTCGGCAGCAAACAGTTCGCAGTCGATTCCCTCGGGATACTTGAACTGGGCGATCGCCGCTTTTCCTTCATTGCTCGCTTTTTCAATGGCTGGAGCTTGGGGGGCCGGCGTTTCGATTACAGGTGGTTGGCTGTCTTGGGCGAAACTGCTTCCCCCGAATAGCAAACAGGCCAGCACAACCGAGAACGAGCAAAACGGATATCGAGCAGCTTTAGTTTCCAGATTCACGATTTTGGCTTCTCCGACCCAAGTTTTATTTTCAACGCTAGATTTTGAACCACCTAGTATGACATGAGTTCTTTAAATTCTAAGTCCACTATCTAGATAACCTGTGAAGATAGGTATTCCTGGGCCAAGAATCGAAAAGACCGTCCATTCGCTGCATGGCTTGCCCCGTAAGGCCCGGTTAATGATCTCTAGGCCTACGTTGAGTGAGCTTGGCAAGTAATTGATTTTCAAGAACGACTGGATTGGTTAAAAACTGATGGTCGATAAGAAAGTGGCTGCGTATTTGGCCGTGAATTTTGGGGGCGAAAAAGCAAAAAGTGGCCTTTCGCCGAGTTAGAGATCAACTAAGATTACGCGATGGCAGAATTCTTGCCTTTGACTGGAAACGGCTTAAAATTCCGGTGTCGGATTTTTTGCTGCCGATGCAACGTATCGCTCGATCGAAACAATCGCCGATTAGCACTTCGGTGAACCAGTCAGATCGTTGTTCACACACAGTTATTGAACTGTGTGTTTGTCTAGGCTAAATCAGATTTTCACTAACTGGCCAATCAACCATTTGGAATCTAGACGAAAACGACAGGATTTTTTTAGCTGAGCTTCCATGGGCATTTTTTTGCTAGGAAGCACGAGGTGTGTTGCCTCATTCAGTTGGGCATTGGCCCAAATTTCTTGGGGGCCTCCCCAGGATTTTACTATTACGGACAAACGTATTTGTTGACGGTGCATTGATGAACCTGAAGAACTATCGGAACATCGGAATTTCAGCTCACATTGACTCGGGTAAAACTACCCTCAGTGAGCGAATCCTTTTTTACTGCGGTCGAATCCACAAAATTGAGGACGTTCGCGGCGGTGGTGATGGCGCAACAATGGACCACATGGAGCTCGAAAAAGAGCGTGGGATCACAATCACCAGTGCCGCCACGCAGGTGACTTGGGACAAGCACACGATCAACCTGATCGATACGCCTGGCCACGTCGACTTCACCGTTGAAGTCGAGCGATCACTTCGCGTGCTTGACGGTGCTGTTTTGGTTCTGTGTGCCGTCGGTGGCGTTCAAGCTCAATCGTTGACGGTTGACCGTCAGATGAAACGCTACGGAATTCCACGTTTGGCGTTTGTCAACAAGATGGACCGTACCGGTGCCGATCCTTTCAAAGTCGCCGACCAAATGCGAGAGAAGCTTGGCGTCGAAGTCCTCCTCTTCCAGCTTCCAATTGGCTTGGGCGAAGACTTTGCTGGCGTTGTCGATCTGATCGAGATGAAGGCTTATCGAAACGCTGGCGACAAAGGCGAGGAAATTGTCACCGAAGAGATTCCAGCCGACATGATGGACGATGCCAAAAAGTATCGTCAGGAATTGTTGGAAGGCCTGTCGATGTACAGCGACGAAATGATGGAACTTCTTCTCTCAGAAGAAGAAGTCTCCAATGACTTGATCTACAAAACAGCCGCCGCGGCGATCAAAGCCCAAAGCTTTACACCGATGTTCATGGGCACCGCGTACAAAAACATATCCGTCCAGCCGCTGATCGACGCCGTCGTTCGATACTTGCCTTCACCGGTAGAGCGTAATATTTCGGCCAAGCAATGGGACAATCCAGAAGAAGATTTCCCACTTGAGCCGGATCGAACTCAGCCACTTGTCGGAATGGCGTTCAAGATTGTCGAAGATCCCTTCGGTCAATTGACGTTCATGAGAATTTACCAAGGCACGATCAAAAAAGGCGGTACGTACTTCAATCAGCGTACCAGTCGCAAAGAACGATTCAGCCGAATTGTGCGGATGCACTCCAATAAACGAGAAGAGATCGACGAGGCATTCGCAGGTGACATTGTCGCTGTGATGGGAATCGATTGTGCCTCTGGTGATACTTACTCGGACACGACTAAGTATTGCTCTTTGGAAAACATGTTCGTGCCTGAACCTGTGATCTCCGTGGCCGTCGCGCCAGCCGATCGTAGTCTCAGCGAGAAATTGGGCAAAGCCCTTCAGCGTTTCCGCAAGGAAGATCCAACGTTCCGCGTCGCCACCGACGAAGAGACCTCAGAAGTCATCATTTCAGGAATGGGCGAGCTTCACCTCGACGTTTACGTTGAGCGTATCCGCCGTGAGTATGGACTTGAAGTGGAAGTCGGTGCTCCTAAAGTTAGCTACCGTGAACAGCCGACTCAAAAAGCCGAATTCGATTACAAGCACAAGAAGCAGTCGGGTGGTTCTGGTCAGTTCGCTCACATCAAAGGCTACCTTGAGCCGTTCGATGAAGAAGCCTACGCGAAAGACGAAGACAATCCAGCTGTCGTCAACAGCTTTATCTTCGAAGATAAAATCGTCAGCGGTCGTATTCCCAAGCAGTTCATTCCTGCAGTCGAAAAAGGACTACGTCAGTCGATCGTCAAAGGGACGCTGGCTGAGTACCCCGTAGTCGGCATGCGTGCGTTCTTAGCAGACGGTTCTTATCACGACGTCGATAGTTCTGAGATGGCGTTCCAGGCGGCTGCTCGCGGCATGTTCCGCGAGTACATGCCCAAGACAAAACCTCAGATTCTAGAGCCAGTCATGTATTGCGAAATCGAATGCCCGGAGGTATCTCAGGGACCCATCGTGGGTGACTTGACTTCTCGTCGTGGAATCATGGAATCGACCGACATTAGTCCTGACGGTTCAGTCTTGATCTGCTGTGAAATTCCGCTGGCCGAGACCTTTGGTTACGCGACGGATCTTCGCTCCATGTCACAGGGACAAGCGACATTCACCATGGAACTTCGCGGCTACCGACCGGCTCCGCGGAACATCCAAGAAGAAATCATGGCCGAGCGACGTAAGGCTAAAGAAGCCCTTCAAAACGCTTAGTCTTCTCGCCCGAGCGATGTAAATTTATACTGAAACGGCAGCAATAATATTGCTGGCGTTTTTTTATGCGCAGAGTGAAGGCATTCATGCTGCTTCAACTCCAGTAGGTGAGCCTTCGCTAGATTCGCAAACAATGAGCCATACTAACCGTTGCCTGTTCGAATCTTCGTGGCAGATTCGAACAGGCGGTTGTCTCTGCTACAATTTTTGAGGAGAAACAACATGAACCGACGTACTTCAATCCTAGCCAGCTTTTTCGGACGCCCGGGGTTTTGGCTCGTTGTTTTCATGTTGGCAATGGCCTGCCTTGGCGAAACGGAAGCGTCAGCCCAGGTTGACCGGCGTTCGCCGCAACGTCCGCTCAATGGCCCTGCCATCAAGAAGACGATCAATCAACTTAAACCGATCCACTCGAAACTTGGCAAGCCTGAGGCGGGTGACTGGTTGTCTTCGCATAATGAAAAAGGCCAAACCTATGCCCAGTACGTTCGCATCCAGCCCAACACACTCACACGCGAACGAAACCGACTGTACGTCCAGCCGATTGGGAAATTCTCTGCACAACAGACCAAACTGATTGAGCTCAGCGCCGAGTATCTTGCGATCTACTACAACTGTTCGGTCAAGATTTTGGAAACCCAAGACGAATCGGGCATTCCGGAATCGGCGCAAAGAACTCATCCGACTTGGGGTGACCATCAGCTTCTCACCTCCCATATTCTCGAGAAAATATTGGCTCCGGAATTACCCTCCGACGCGTTTGCAACGATCGCATTCACATCATCGGACTTGTGGCCCGGCGACGGCTGGAATTTCGTATTTGGCTACGCGTCGTTTCGGGATCGCGTGGGCGTCTGGTCATTGCATCGGTTTGGTGATCCGGAAGCCGGCCCCGCTGAATTCAAAAAATGTCTATTGAGAACGCTGAAAGTTGCGACCCATGAGACGGGACATATGTTCTCGATTCAGCACTGCATCAAATTCGCTTGCAATATGCAAGGCAGTAATAGTCTCCCCGAATCCGACCAGCAACCGCTTGCATTGTGTCCCGAGTGCCATGCGAAAATCCTATTCGCGACTGGTGCCGAACCAGTCGCTAGGTTCAAGAAACTGATCGTGTTCTGCGAAACGCATAAGTTAGCGGCCGAATCCGAATACTTCAAAAAAGCTTTGAACCGGCTGGACAAAAAATAGCGGCCCCATGAACGTCAAAGACTCGAATTAGTCGTAGCGCAACTCGTCGAGAGGTTCGGTCGGCGTTAGGGTCGGAATCAAGCTGTTTGGCGACGAGTGATGTGCTGAAAGTCTTG
>JBLINZ010000490.1:0-4538 GCA_047639375.1 Mariniblastus sp.
CGCTGTGGGCGGGATCGAAGTCGTCGATGCCGGCGACGCCCGTCAATCTCCTCTGACGATCGAACAAATGGCATCAGGAGGAATTCCAAGTCCCTACGGAGCGTGGGGGCTTTGGGTGGGGTGGGGTATCGTCTGCTGCGGAGATTGTCCCCGAATATTGAGGAGAATTCGTATTGCGATTAGCTGGCAGGCATCGGTGGCAGGCACGAAGTGTTTGTGCATTCGGACAAACTATTGCTCGGCTAGGTTGAAGTACCCATTGTTGCGTACATTTACCCATCAGGTCCTTTACCCATCAGGTCCTTTACCCATCAGGTCATGGAACATGCTTGACGTCTATCTTTCGCTCATTCAAAACCAATATGATGCCGTCTTTCGAACGCTAAAACATTGCCTCGACGGTTGCACGAATGATGCGTGGTCGCAGCTTGTATGCAATCAACAGATCAATCAAGTCGTTTTTCACACGTTGTTTTTTGCTGACCTTTATCTCGGTCCCAATCCAGAATCCATCGAGCATCAAGCGTTTCATACGGAACACAATCGCGTATTTTCCGGATACGAAGAAATGGAAAACCGGGCTCCCGAGAACGAATACGAGCGACCGTTTTTGGAGGCCTATCTTCAACATTGCCGCGACAAATGTGAGCGTGTGATTGGCGAAATGACTGCCGAGAGTCTGGCCGAACCCTCAGGTTTCGATTGGATTCACGGCTCGATGGGTGAAGTCCATGTTTACAATATCCGGCACATTCAACATCACGCTGCCCAATTAAGTTTACGGCTGCGGCTAAGTCACGAATTTGATGTGCCGTGGGTCAAGTCGGGTTGGTTTGAATGACATGAGCCGTTACGTCAAAACATAAATCCTTAGGTAGCGAATGCCGTCAACGGCTTGTCGATTTAGTGAGCCGTGAGGCGAATGGTACTTAGTTTAGATTGCAAGAGTCATCCGCCAGTGAGCCGCTTTGGCGCTAGCCGCGGGTTTTATTGGGCAGAGCTCGATCGTAAGCAACCGGTGGCTAGCGCCAAAACCGCTCACAGGCTGGCAATCGAAAAAAAACGGCTTCGACGAATGATCGTCGAAGCCGAATGTTGCCTCGCGAGAGGCTCCGTCGGAATTTTGTGACTTCGATTCTGGCACCTAGGCGGCAATCGAATCGAAGCTGGAATTGAGGGCTATTTTTGCATCGCAAACTCAGCGGCTTCGACGCCGCTGATTTGAAACGGGCAGATGACTTTGTCGACACCCAGTTTCATCAAACGGCTGGCGACGTGCATGTCATCTGAGCGGGCAATGATTTTGACGTCGGTCCCGAGGTCTTTGCAGGTCATGGCGATCATCAAGTTATCGAAATCAGAATCGAGCGAAGCGATCACGCAGGCAGCCTCCAAGATATTTGCGTTGGCGAGCGACATTTCATCGATCGCCGAGCTTTCAATAATTGGCAAGTCTGGATATCGTCGTCGAATGATTTTTAATTGTTCGACATCGTTATCGATCAAAACAACATCGGTTTGCTTTCGGCTCAGGATATCGAGGACCGTCAACGCCATCGTGCCCGAGCCACAAATGATCGAATGATTGCTTAACTGTCGCGCCATTTTTTTCGCTTTCTTCTGGTTGAACGCACCGGATAAATCTCCTTCAACAAACAAACTTGTCAGACATGCCGTCCAACATGACAAGCAAATAATCGAAGTGAAAATCAATAAAATTGTGAATAGTCGTCCGCCTCCGGAAAGCTCCTGGGTCTCTCCGTAGCCAACCGTCGCGAGCGTAATGACCGTCATGTAGAACCCGTCTTCGGTGTTCCAGCCCTCGATCATCATGTACCCGAACGTACCTACGATCAGGATGCCAAACAGCAAGATCGTGCATTTGAAAATGCGCATCACCATCGGGTTGGCGAACGATGAAGGTTGCGTGAGGTGGGTGGCGGTTGAGTTCATGTTAGCTCATCAGCAAAGATTTGAGTTCGCCAAACTGTTCCGTCGCTTGGACTTGGAATTCTTCGCATTGTTCTTCGCTCAAGTCAGCGATCCACGTCCGCGTCCGCATGCATTCCGTTTCAAGTTGGACTTGCCCGATCCCCCAGTGTTTGGCTAGTTCATTGGAGATGGCGGTGACTTCGAGAAGTGGCTCGCACTTTTGTTCCAAGTTATGGTGGTTCGCAATGGCTGAGTTGATCTCGTGGGGTAGCTCCCAGATCGCACCGAACTTGGCACCAATGTCTGCATGATTGAGGCCGAAGGCAACATTTTCTTGATCCAAGGGTGCATCCGGTTGATGCTTGGACTGAAGGGTTGAATAGAAGTTGGGAGCGATGTCGAAGAGCACAAGCTTGCCAATGTCATGAAGCATTCCGGCCAAAAACGCCGAGCCAGGGTCGACCGCAGTTTCCATGTGTTTGGAGATTAGCCGCGCGGTTGATGCGCAGCCCAGTGAATGTTCATAGAGTTCCATGCGGGGTTGAACGGCGGTGTCTCCTTCGGAAAACACTTGTTCCGACGCAATGGTGACGGCCAGCTGAGAGAGGTTGTTGAACCCCAGTACGACCACTGCTTGGTTGATCGAAGTCACGTCGCGAGAGTATCCGTACACGGAACTATTGACGACGGAGAGGATCCGAGTGGAAATGGCGGCATCGCATTCGACCAGCTGCACAACATCATGCACGTTTGTTTTCTGCTCGCGACAGGCCTTCATGATTTGCATGGCCGTTGCCGGCAAGGGCCGGAGTTGGACGAGCTCATCGAGCTGGGTATGCAGTTTAACCTTGGCGGTAGCGAGTTCGGATTTAAAGTCGGTTTGAATCACGATAGGCCGATTTTTGAAGTGGGTGGAATGTGAAATTAGAAGTCGGGGCGAAAGTTATATTCAGTTGGTCAGCTCAAGTCATTGTCTACGAGTGAGGCTCGCTGTTTTTAAATCGATTTTAAGAGAAGCGTTCGCGTTCAAATTCGTAAAAGCTGTTTGACTTCCATGCAGGCGCTCATAAGAATTTCGGCCGTCGCTGGTCTCAGCAACTCGGTGGCATTTTTGACGCCTAAGTCTTCGAGGATGGATAGATGATCGTTAGCGGTGCAATCAAATTCAGCATCCGATGATTGGCGTTGCAAGAAATTTGCCATGTCGTCGGCGATGGCGGTGACGGCGACCAGTCGTTTGAACTGGGTGGCGTCTTGTGGATTGTGATGGAATCGTGCCACGGTGATTAGAGATTCCGGTAAATGATTGCGCTCCATGAACCAGGCACCAACTTCCGAATGAGACGTTCCGATGACTTCCAGTTCAGCTCGATTGATGTCGTGCGATTCATTAAAATTCATTTTGTCAAACGAGTCGAAATCAGTTGGAATCGAAATCGCCAATAAGGTTCGACCGATGTCGTGAACCAATCCCGCGGTGAACTCGTCACCCTGCAGTTCCAGCTTGAACAAGCTGTTCAATCGTGAATTGAGAACGGCGGTCAGAAAACTATGGTGACACAATAGATCTCGAACGCGGATTTCGTGCCAATCCATTTTTTGCATCATGCTGGCGATACTTGACGCCAAGATCATGTTTTTGGTTTGCCGGAAACCAACTCGCGTAATGGCTTGTTGCAGTCCAGCGATGGGCTGTCCCACACCAAACATGCTGCTGTTAGAGAGCGAAACTATATCCGTGGTAAGTTTAACGTCCTGGGCCACCACGTTCACGAGACTTTTGACTCGCGAGTCGGGATCTTCTGCGATGGCAATCGCTTTAATGGCGACGTCAGGAAGGACTTGGAGTGAGCGGGCTTTGTCGATCAGGATCTTGGCCAGTTGCCGAGGTGGGGAGAAACTAGTTTCCGTCACTTTATCATTCCCGTTCGTTGCGGAATTATGAACCATCGCCGACCTCGCTTGGCGGCTGAGAAGTCGAAATGGATTCAATCGTCTGTTGGATACTGGCATTGGAAATCCGTAGTGTGATTTGCCGTCGTATTAGCCAAGCTGAGCCTGCGTATTCGCAGCCCAAGGCTTGGTTGCTCAGCGGATGCACTAAGGTCATCGAAGGCTGACGTGCTCTTCTTGCCGCTTGCGGCGTAAAAGTCTCGTCAATCGGCCTATCTTTACCGGCTTGAAGGGGTCGTGCCGGATGAGGCGGGGGTTGGGCGTGAGAATCCTGGACGTTTGTCTATTGGAAACATTGGTCGCCCCACAAGACCGTATTGAGAATCGGCCATTTCCACATCGCGAGAGAGCTAGGAAGACGCGTGAATTCGCGAAGCGAACTGGGCTGAAACAGCTCTTTGGCAAACGGACTGTTTATAAGTTTGTCCGAAATCCAAGCGTTCCATTTTCGATCCAACCAAGTCGGTAAGGGGGTTGGGAAGCTCATTTTTGGCCTGACGGCCAAGTGTTTTGGCATCAATCGAGAAGCGACCGAGCGAAGAATCCGCTTGGATCGAAGACTTCCACGCTGAGCCAACTCCAGCGAAGAGAGCCAGGGCTTAGATTCGTTTGGACAAACGTCGATTTTGAAATGATGGGGATACTTGAATGCC
>JBLINZ010000491.1:0-4525 GCA_047639375.1 Mariniblastus sp.
ATTGGACTTTATGTTTGCATGGGAACTTGGATTACGATCGTGGGTTTCCTCAGCAATAAAACGCATGGAGTGGCGTGTGTTTGTACCGCTTTTCTGTGGTGCATCGTGTTCGGGTTCTTGCAAGGGAAATCGATGATCGTGCCCACGATTATTTTGTTGGCCTCGTTGCTCATTGGTGGCGCGTCCGGGGCCTACACGTTTATCTATTCTGGATTCTTTGCCGAAGGATAAACAGCCTTTGATGAGCCTTCGGTGGCCCCTGGGCTTCCATGGTCGTCCACTTTCGCCTCCCAACGCCCTGCGTTTGTGGCCGTCGACTGCCAGCCAATCGTGAAGTGAGCTTTTGTCTGGCATTTTGAATCGATGGCTCTTCTGAGGCGGGTTTGCCAATCAAGCCAAAGTCTCGCCGGGTAGATCGCCTGAATTACTATGCACCTATTCCAGACGAAATGATCGTAAAACCTTGACTGACATGCCTGTTATTGGCTTGAAACGAGTGGGTTTTGCAGGCCTTTGACATGGACGCAGGTTCGGAATCCCAGTAACCTGAAGCGATATTGCGGTAAATTCAAGGATCAAAAGGGAACGGGCTTGGTTCCGAAATCGTAGCTATGGTCAAACGCTTCTTCTCTATCCATGTGCCTGTCTTTGGCAGCGTTGCCATGGTGCTACTCTGCACCGTGTTCTTTCTGCTGCCGTTTTCTCTGCGGGGAGCTCGGCTTGGCCTCAACGACATGCAGAATAATGTCGCTGACTGGTTGCCAGATGACTATACCGAGACCAAAGAACTGGCGGAGTTTCAAAAGTACTTCTATGGCGGAGATCAATTCGTCTGTGTCAGTGGCCCGTGGTGTAAAGAGGGCGATCCGCGCTATAAGCTACTATTGAGCAAGCTGCGGGAAGAATCGTTGGAGTACGAAAAAGTCCTGCGAGAAGGCAACAACGAAGAAGAAATCGCGGCCCACAAAAAAGGCGATGAGCTTGGGTTGATGTTTGCCGGCGACTACCATGAGGACTGGGGCCGAAATCGCGAAAAATGGCTCAAGGGAAAAAATGGCCAATGGTATTTTCTGGAGCGAGATGGCGATCTGTTTGAATGGGATGGCCAGAACAATATCGTCGAAGGTGCTAAGCGTTTTGCTGAAAAGACAGTCAACGGAAACAACGTGGCTCATGGAACCTTTGTGAGAAGGTTCGGTGCCCCACCGGATGATGAAAGTGGGATTACTAATTCTTACTACGAGTCCCCGGAGAAGCTTTTTTGTCGTCCGTTTAAGTCCGTCATTTCCGGTCCCGATGTGTTCGAGCAGATGGCGGGCCCCAACGGTTCGCTGATCGTTGGCGGTTTTGGCGAGGACGACAAAAGTACGTTTGACGCGAAAATCGAAGCTCACAAACGGCTGACCGGCGCCTTGTTCGGTCCGACTCCCGTGAAATCATTTATCTGGACGTTCGAGTCATTGCTCAGCAGCGTAGATGAGTCGCAGCAAAAAACTCTTCGTTCGGCGCCAAACTACAAAGAAATATTTAACGAATTCGTCTCGAGCAAGGTCAGCGAAGACTTTGACGATGACATCGACAAGCTTCGAAATGCCAAGAGCTCCGAGCAGTTGGAGCTTTGGTACAACCTGTGGTACCAGCTAAAACTTGATCCACCGGCTCGGCAGACATGCATTGTCGTGACCTTGAACGATACCGTGCTCAAAGAGTTGGCTCGTGCCGTGGGCCGACCGATGTTGGGTAAGTCTCGTGGGCGGATCCTGGAATTGGCGACTGCCGAATGCGGAATTGAGCCGGAAAACCTGCGAATTGGTGGGCCGCCAAGCGACAACGTGGCGATCGATGAAGAGGGAACCGCGACGCTCATGCGGTTGGTGAGCCTTTCATTGATCATCGGATTAACATTGGCCTATCTCAGTTTCGGCTCGGTCCGGGTTGCTGTGATGTTATTCTTCGTGGGCGGCGTGGCCGCGATTTCGAGCCTTTCCTATGTGTGGTTTGCGGGCTTCACGATGGACGCGATTTTGATGTCGATGCCATCGTTGGTCTACGTGTTGGCGCTTTCGAGTGCTGTGCACATCGTCAACTATTATCGTGATGCATGCTATGAAGACGGCCCGGATCTCGCGGTCGAAAAAGCGGTCCAGCACAGTTGGTTCCCATGCACGTTGGCTGCGTTCACAACGGCACTCGGGTTGATTTCATTAACCACCAGTAGCCTTACCCCAATCTATAAGTTCGGACTATTCTCCGCGATTGCCACGATGGCGACCGTCGTGTTGTTGTTTACGTATTTGCCAAGTGCGTTAACGGTTTGGAAGCCTGGCTATCAAAAACGTCATAAAGATGATCTCGGCAAGGATTCAAATCTGAGTGCGGCGGTTGGCAGGGTTTGGTCAGCGATCGGTGACTGGGTCATCGGCCATCATGGCGTGGTGACGGCGTTGGCGGTTGTGCTGATGGCGTTTTTTGCCGTGGGCGTCACGAAAATTCAAACCTCAGTTCACTTGCTGAAACTGTTTGATAAAGACGCCAAGATTCTCCACGATTATCGTTGGATGGAAGAAAATCTTGGGAAGCTTGTGCCGGCGGAGATTCCGATTGGGATTGATCTCGCTGCTCAGCAGGAGCCTTTCCAGGCAGCCGCCTTGGCGAAGATTCACAAACGTGAATTGGCGAAACATCCTGAGGGCACGACGATTGAAGAGGCCATGAAGGACGTGACGCCTGAGTACGACGACGAGTTCCGAATGGCTCGGGATTTGAAGTATTCACTACTCGAGCGGATTGAGTTGTCACGGCGTGTCCGCCAGCAGTTGGAACGGCACTTTGGCCCAGATGGCATGGGGATCGTGGGATCCGGAATGTCGATGGACGTGTTTGCTCCATTGTATCGGATGGAAACGACCGACGATCTAATGCGACGAAGCCTTTACAGTTCGCAATTGAACGTCAGTCGCGATGAAATGTTGAAGCAGGAGTACTTGGCCGAAATGGGCCAGTCCGCTTTGAAGAAAGAAGATCGCGACGCTGATTTGGCTAATCCTGAACGGGCTGGGCGAGAGCTGTGGCGAGTCAGTATTCGATTGGCTGCGTTGAACAATGTTGACTATGGTCAATTCGTGAATGACTTGAAGTCCGTCGTGGAGCCAATTCTGTCGGCGCACCGGACTCGCACTGAAATTCTCAAATCTCTCCAAGCTAAACTTGGCGCGGAGTCGCTTGAAACGAGCAAAGTGTTGGTGCTGGGGCATGACCCTGACTCCCACCTCGATGAGATTCGAAAGAAGGTTGCCGAGGGTGCTGCGATGTCAGAGATCATCGACCAAACTTACATTTTCTCCGACACGCTCAAGACGCTGTTGGAAAACCGTGGGTTCACCGATGTACCGAAAGAGGTTAACAAGGCGTACATTTGGTGGGATCCCGAAAAGCGACGTGGAAAAGAGATTACCGACGCGGAGTTCAAGCGATACGTTGCCCAGTTCGATTGTGTTGTCTTGATCGAAGATGATCCAATGTTCAACGTTGACCTGATCAAAGCGAATACGGAATTTTTGGTTGATTGCCGTGATCACCAATTTATGGTTGACCCGGAGACGAAACTTCCGTTGGCAGGAATGCTGACCGCCAAAGAGATGAAGGCGGGCAACAGCGACATCAAGATTTCCGCAATGTATACCGGCATCATTCCGATCGTCTACAAGGCCCAGCGATCGCTCTTGCAAAGTTTGATCGAGAGTATCGGTTTGGCGTTTGTGATGATTTCATTCGTGATGATGTTGCTGCTGCGTGACTGGCGTTCACCTGCCGGCCCCTCGAATATGTTGAACATCCGCGGCGGGATGATCTCGATGCTTCCGAATGTATTTCCAATTGTGATCGTGTTTGGATTCATGGGGCATATGAATACATGGTATGACGGAACGGTTGACAGTTTCTTGGTTGACATCGGGTCGATGATGACAGCGAGTGTGGCAATGGGTGTTGCAGTCGATGATACGATTCACTTTCTCAATTGGTACCGAAGTGCACTCGACCAGGGCTATCGCAGGAAAGAGGCCATCAAGGTCGCTTACTCGCGTGTCGCAACGGCGATGACGCAAACGACGTTGATCGGTGGCTTGGGACTTTCAGCTTTTGCTTTGAGTACGTTTACCCCGACTCAACGGTTTGGTGTGTTGATGTTGTTTTTGTTAGCCATGGCCTTGGTGGGCGATCTAATCGTATTGCCGGCTTTGTTGGCCGGTCCATTGGGGAAATACTTTGGCAAAGAACGACCTCTGGAGGAGCAATTGGATTTGGCGTCCGAGGGGACGCCGAACCAACCAACGCTTCGGCTGTTGGGTGAGGAGGAAACACAAGTCGCAACGCCAGAAGTCATTCTGCCTCCGGGCACGGACTTAGCCAAGAATCTCCGGCGATTAGAGTGATTTACTCCACTTGGTTTCGTGTGGGCGAATTTCGCTGGGGGTGTTTCTCCCAGCTGTCGAGCAAAATCAGGTTTTTCTGCCAATAATTGAGT
>JBLINZ010000492.1:0-4500 GCA_047639375.1 Mariniblastus sp.
GACGAGCATAATGACGTCAGATTCGCTTGATCGAGCGCGATTTAAGGATGCTCGGGGTTTGCCGGCTGTGTCCGTCGACGGTACGATCTCATGAAAGCGTTCGACGATTCTTTCAAATGATACTCGATTGTCAATTGTTACGGCGAATGAAACGGACAAACGATGACAGAAGTTGAAAATCTTTCTACTCAAAACGACGATTGGGAAAGCTTAGACCTGCAAAAAACGCTGGCTCAGCAATTAGCGAGCTTGCGATTGGCCGGTCTCAGTCATTTGCCCGCTGGAACTGGGGAGTATTCCTTTGATTTTAGCAATTCTGAAACGTCGGAAGCCAGTCAAAGCACGTCTCAAGCCCCGGAAACTCCGACTGTTCCAGCAGCTTTAAGTGCCGACGTCGGCGGCAATTCGACTCCGGCTGCCCCCGCGAATCTCGTTCGAGAGTCGCCAGCACAGGGTTTGGTAGCGAAAATGCAGGTCGAAACGCCAGCGGTCACTCAGGCGGCGCCACCGGTTGCTCGGCCTTTGGGGACAACTCGGGAAAACGACAACCAGCCATATGGCAGTAGCTTATTGCTGGATGACCGCCAGTCAGCTCTCAAAGTGCTGCAACAGGAAATCGCTGGCTGTACGCTCTGTAGCGAGCTGTCCAGCACGCGGACACAAACCGTGTTCGGTGTTGGCAATCCAACCCCGAGAATCGTTTTATTAGGCGAAGGGCCGGGGTTTCACGAGGACCGAACTGGCGAACCGTTTGTCGGTGAATCGGGAGAACAGCTAGACAAAATCATTACAGCCTGCAAATTGAAGCGTGAAGAGGTCTTTATTCTTAACGCCGTCAAGTGTCGCCCGCCCGCCAATCGCACTCCTTCTCAGGTTGAGTTAGCGAATTGTTGGGGCTATGCCGAGCGGCAACTGGAGATCCTTCAGCCCGAATTTATCGTCTGTTTGGGGAGTGTCGCCGCGAGAACCCTCTTAAATACGACTCAATCGCTAGGGAGGCTACGGAAACGGTTCCATGCCTATCGAAGCAGTCGGGTACTTGTGACCTATCATCCGGCTTATTTGCTTAGAACCCCCTCGGCAAAACGCCACGTTTGGGAGGACATGAAAATGCTCATGAAAGAATTGGGCATCGACTGGACGAAATAACTTACTAGCGGCCGAATCGTGAAAGCGAGACGATCGGCGTCGAACCAGTCGGTAAAACCGGCATTTCCGGCGTCTGGCTGGCTAACGGCAGTAAACCTTGTGAAAACAAGGGAATTTCTTGCCTAATTGCTTAGTCGCAATTAATATTAAGGTGGATAAAAAATAGGCTTTAGGGAGTCTGTCGGGGCAAACTCAGACGGACGGATTCCTCACATATATCAGGCAACTGATCGGAGAACCAAATGCTTGGTCGATTCATTAAGAACTTTGCGATTTTGATCGCGGCAGTCGGCGTTATCGCGGCTACCCATTCCGTTGGATACTGCCAAACTGGCGGTGGCGGCGGCGGCACTGGCGGCGGCGGCGGACAAGGCGATACGTCTGGCAACACCGGCGGTGTCGAGATCGATGCCAATGGCGTGCTTTCGTCACGCACCATGACGGGCAACGCGGCGATGCTTAATCGTGAGCGATTTGCTGCTGCTCAAAACGTTTTCAACAAGCAGCTTCAAAAGCCAAGTCAGATGCGGAAAGTTTCGATCACTCGACTCGAAGCTGAAATCAAGAAACTGATCGCCGAAGGCAAGCCAGTTCCTGCGGACATGAATTACTTGGCCGGCATGACCAAAATCAGCCACGTATTTTACTACCCAGAGACAAAGGACATCGTGATTGCGGGTCCTGCAGAGGGCTGCTTCCTCAATGCCGGTAACCACGTCGTGGGAATGAAATCAGGCTTGGCAACTTTGCAGCTTCAGGATCTCGTCGTCGCTTTGCGTGCGTTCGGGCCTGATGGCAAACGAACCAGCATGATCTCTTGCTCGATTGATCCGACGCAAGAAGGGCTCAAGAAATTCCGTGACACGTACACGCAGATCGCTAACAGTGGTCAGTTTAGAGCTGGTATGGAAAACCAAGTGATTGGCATGTATCGCGAATCATTGGGAATGCAAAATATCACGATCAACGGCGTTTCGACGAAAACCAACTTTGCCCGCGTTCTCGTCGAAGCAGATTACGAAATGAAACTAATCGGGATTGGGCTTAAAAAGCCAGCCGTGAGAATCATCAGTTTCATCGAAAAAGCCAAGCCTAACACCGTCGCCAAAAGTTCGCTTCAACGTTGGTTTTTCCAGCCTGACTACGAGTGTGTTCACGTCAACGAAGACGGAACTGCGATGGAGTTGGTTGGAAGTGGCGTCAAGCTTGTCGGCGAAGACGAGCGAGTTGGCAACAATGGCGAACGAAAAGGCACCGGTTCAATGAACCGGGCCAGCCAGACTTACTGCAATTCATTCACACGAATGTATTCGCAACTGGCCAAGAAAGAATCGCTGTGGGGCGAATTGAAAAATGTGATCGATTTGTCAGTCGTGGCGGCCTTCATTCAAGACCAAGATTTTTACGGTCAAGCTGGCTGGGACATGGAAGTATTTGGAGACGAATCGAAGTTCGCAGTTGAAGTTTTCAAGGCTCCAACCCAGGTCGCTCCTGTGGCCAACGCCGTTTGGAAGGGCCAGTACTTCATGGCTCCGATCGCTGGTGGCGTTGCCATCCGCCCATCGGAAGCTTTAAAGTCTAACGTCGTCAACAAAGAAAACTCGGAGAAAATCTCCCAGGCCAAAGCCGAAGTCACGCTTTCGCACTTGGCCGACGGCCAATGGTGGTGGGACTAGTCAAGCGGCTGAGAAAACATCCATTCTCAGCGGTCATTGATTGCTTGCAATCAGACAGCTAACAAAGATCAAGGGCGACTTTCGAGTCGCCCTTTTTTTGTGGTAAGGGGGACACGAGCCCTAGCCGATGGGGGATCAATTCGCCAACGAGTACGGGATTTATGGGATAAACTGTCGTTGGCCGATCGAAAACCCAGGCGGGGCATTCAGAATTCTTCTCGGTCCTTGCAACGGTTCCCCTTGCAACGGTTCCCAAACGTTATCTAATTTGAAAATCGTCTCACAGCAGTGAGGCAGGCACTCAATTTGAAATCCAATCGGAAATGATCAAGATCGGCGGCTCCAAAGATTCTACCAGTGTGCTGATGCCCCATACGGGGTTCGGTTACCGCGATTCAAGCTATTCGGATGCGGCCAATTCGGATTTAAAGTACTGGCGAATTCACATTTCGGGCGTGGCTTGGCAAGCGCCAGTCGTGTTCACGATGCGCCAACGTATGATGATTCGGATGCTGGGCGGCGTCATGCAAGCCACGCCAGATCAATTGGGCGGCGAAATGTTTAAAGCCCGGATCACGCCATTCATGGTTGAGGCTGACGACAAACAAGTCATTCTTGTGACCATCAACGATCGAAAATATCGATTGAAGAAAAGAACCCGCCGCAATGGTCATTTTGGCAACTGGATCCATGTGGCCGAAACGGAAATCGATTCGGCCACGGAAGTCATTGATGGCCATGCGGTCGTCAGATTTTCGGTTTCGATGGAAGGTCAGCCCGTTGAGGCGGTCCAGGGGTCTGTGTTTTTGTACCGACCCAGTGGAATTAGCGTTGTCTCTGATATTGACGACACCATCAAAGATTCCGACGTGGGCGACCGCCGAGAACTGCTGGTAAACACGTTTCTCAGAGAGTTTCGTAGTATCGAAGGGATGGCCGACGCTTACCGGAATTGGGCTCAAGCCGGTGCCAGCTTTCATTACGTTTCGTCCAGCCCCTGGCAGCTGTACCAGTCACTGCAGCAGATGCATACGGTTCATGGATTCCCGCTAGGAACCATGCATTTAAGGAACTTTCGGCTTCGCGACCAACTGCTGAAACGCGTGATGCTGCGTCGAAAAGGGAAAGCCACGGCGATTCAAGAATTGATGCGAAGCATGCCCAATCGAAATTTTGTATTGGTTGGCGACTCTGGCGAGAAAGACCCGAAGATATATAAGAAGATCTGCCGACAGTTCCAAGGCAGGGTCAAAGCCGTGTTTATTCGCGAACTAGCCCACCGCCGAATCGAAAGTGAGGCGCGGGAGAAACTGACGCGAGCGGTCCAGCCACACGGCGTGTTTGGTACGTTCACGTCTGCCGAAGAGCTTCTGCAATTATCAGATGGCTTATTCGCGGCCAAAGTCTAGTTGAGCTAACGGTTAGATGTGAGGTTGCAATGTGAGACACGAGGATCTCGTGGACTCACTTGATTCTCAAATCGGAACTACTGGCGTTCATCGCTGAGAAAAACAGCAGAAGACTCCCGTAATTTGCCTATTAGCACTTGTTCTCTGCACTCAAAACCGCGATATTTTTGAATTGAAAAAACAAAGTCTCGCCCCGTGCGTTGCGGGGAGTGAAGGCTTTGGTCCGAAACTCATTGGAAGCGACATCCTCGTCGTCCCTTTTGAAT
>JBLINZ010000493.1:0-4497 GCA_047639375.1 Mariniblastus sp.
TTGAAGCGTCATCGTGGTGCCAATGCCAGGTTGGCTGGTGCATTGAATCGTGCCGCCGTGTTCTTCGACGATTCCGTGGACGATCGAAAGCCCCAAGCCGGTCCCGGAACCAACTTCTTTGGTCGTGAAAAACGGCTGAAAAATGTCATCGACCAGCTCTTCCGCGATGCCAGTTCCTTGGTCGATGACTTGGATTTGCCACCAGCCCGTGCGATCTGCGGGTTTGAGTGACACGGAAACGGATTGGGACGGAGCAGAGGCGTCGACCGCGTTGTCAATCAAATTCATCAAGACCTGTTGCCATTGATTGAAGTCGAATTGAACCATCACCGGCTCGGCTGGCAGATCCATTTCGATCCCGACGTTGCGTTTCTCAGTCAGGGGTCGAATCAACTCCACTGAGTGTTCGATCAACTGAACCAAGTCACCTTGAGATTGGCGACTGGGCGTCCGTCGAGCGAAGTCCAGCAGCTTGTGGATGATGCTGGAAATCCGTACGGATTCGTCTTTGATCGCGGTGGCGTGTTTGGAAATATTGCTGACGTCTTGTGATCGATCGGCAAGGATCATTTCGGCTCGTCCGGAGATCACATTCAGTGGTGTGCCGACTTCGTGGGCGAATCCAGCGGCGAGTTGGCCAACGGTTTTGAGTCGATCGGCGTGTCGGAGTTGTTCGATCGCGTCGATTCGTTGATTGGTTTCGCGCTCGATGGTTTGCTGTTGTTGGCGAAGTCGGTCGCACATTTGATTGACGGCGGCGGCGAGTTGGCCAAGTTCGTCTTTCGAGTGAATTTTGAGATCGCTGGAAAAATCGCCTTGCCCGACGCGTTGCATTTTGTCGGTGAGTGAAGCCAAGGGATTGGCGATCCAGCGTACACCGGCGATCATCACGACTCCGATGCTCAACAAGCCAGTCGCCACGATTGTGAACAACGCGGTAATCCAAGTCGAACGCGATTGAGAATCGACATCGCTTAAGGGGGTTGTGATCTCAACGGCTCCTTGGCGGTCGTCGATCTGGATCGGCATGTAGGTAAAGAACTTTCGGCGTCCGAACTCGGTCGTGCCAGTGGTCGAGAATTCGGATTGGGGATCGACCAACCGAGGCTCGTTGGGAAGTGCCGGGCGGCGGTTGGGTTGAACGTCTTGATCGAGCCAAACCCACTTGACTCGCGTCCCGTGGTTGGCAAACGTGCGGATCAGCCGCTCAAAGTACACATTGTTATCGCCCTCGACGGCTGAGCGGAAGTCATCCGTGTTGTCAATTTCCGCGACCGAGTTAGCGATTTCGCGGTGTCTTTTCTCGAGATTGGCAAACGATTGTTTGCTGGTTAGATGGCTGGCCATCATTGTGACCGCCGTCACGGCGATGATAAACAAGAGGATGAGTTTGGCCGCGAGTTTCATGGTGGATCGCCGGGTTCTTTTCGACTGGATTGTGACATTGTCGGTGCTTGGAAAGCTCACGGCAATGGCGATCGTGGCTGGGGCGTTTTGCCCCGCGCGGGGATTCCTGCCCCAGCGAAAGACCACTCTGACTCAAGCGACGAGTGGATTTTCACACGTTTCCCGGATTTTCCCGGCGTTTTTGAAACGTCGCCCTAATTTTGAGTTTGGCACATCCATTGCGAATAGAGCTGAGGGCAAAACGAAAAAAGGGGGTGAGGGATGCCAGATCTTCGCAACGAAGCGGTGAAAACCGGTCGAGTCAAAACCAAGCGTCGCCAGCTCGTCGCGGGCGTGAATTGCTACCTTGATGACGCTCTCCAAACTCCATTGTTGGACGCCGATCAAGAGCTCCGATTGGCGAATGAGATCGTGGGATTTCGATTGGCGTTTCAACGAACGGTGCTGCACGAGCCGGAAGTCCTCAAACACCTGATTGGCTTGTTGAGTCGGTTGAACTTGGGGACGGTGCGGATCGATTCGGTTTGTAATCTTGGGCTCAACGAATCTGAGAAACGAAACCAGGTTGAACCAAAAATTGAACCAGCGATTCGGAAGCTCAAAAAGATTCTTAAGCGACAAACAAAAGCGATCGAAAATGACGCTGATGCTGCTACTCTTAAATCGTTACATGCTCAAGCCGTTGAATCGGTTGAGCCGTTGCTGATTCGGCCTGGGCATTTTGAATCAGCGCCTTTTGATGGATTTTCAGCGACTGAGTTACTGGCTGCTTACCGCAGCGCCTGCCAGGAAATGATTCGGGCCAACCTAAGATTGGTGGTTCGAATCACCCGTCAACTATGTGGCAACTCGCCGTTACTGCTGGATTTGATTCAGGAAGGCAATCGCGGGTTGATGCACGCCGTGGTTAAGTTTGATCCAGGTTGTCAAGTTAGATTTGCAACTTACGCCTCGCTGTGGATTCGTCAATACGTATTCTCGGCCCTTCCCAATCTGCAACGCACGATCCGGGTTCCTGAGAATTTCCGAGCTGTTAGCCGCGGGATCAAAGATCAAGTGAGGAAACTCCGTAAAGAGCGATTTGAGTTCCGAGACTCTGAATCGGCGCAAGTGGTCGCGGAGATTGCTGATCGAATGAACATGCAGCCGACTGAAATCGCGAGGCATATGCGCATTCAGCGAGACGCTTGTTCGTTAGACCAACCGTTTTCGCACTCGGTCGATGGCGAAGGGCAGCCATCGAGTTTGCTTGAGGTCTTGGTTGATAACAACAAGGTTGAACCCTCAAGAGTTGCGGAAGTCAACGAGCAGTCCGCCAAAGTTCGAGCGATGATGGATCAGGTGCTAACGCGGCGAGAGCACCGAGTCATCTCGCTACGGTTTGGATTCGACCACGGCGAAAACCGGTCGTTTGCAGAAGTTGGGCGGGAGATGGGTTTGACGCGACAACGCGTTTGTCAGGTCGCCAAGCAGGCGATGTTGAAATTGGTCAAACTGGCCGAAAACATGGACTGTTCGTGTTTTCAGTGATTGTTGCGATCGTCAGTTGGCTTGGGCTGGTGAGGTGCTCATTCGTGGCCTTGTAGGCTCTCATCACCACAACAAAAAAAGCGAACCTGCGTTTGCCGTTGCCGGCTAGCAGGTTCGCTTGGTGATTGATCCAGACGCGTGAGGCGTCAATTGTGGTTACCTTCGTCCGGATCCTGAGTAATCGTAACGGTCGTTGTTGATGGGGTGACCGTGTCGATCTCGTCGGGGTCGGGTGTCAGGTTGAGTAGGTTGGTACGGGTTCCGTGGAGCAACCGGTTGTGTTTTGCGAATCATGTTTTCAAGCAGATAAGCGGATGCCAACACATCTGTGATCGCGTCCCGAGAGTGCTCGATTCCGATCCAGTCTCGAGTTCGAACGCCGATTCCAGCTTGTTGAACAAACAACGATTCGATGTGAGCCGTTTTCTGCTTGATCTGAGCCAAGTCTTGCGAAAGGTGCTGTAGGTTCAATTGTCCCCAAGTCTTGTTGTGGGCCATGGTATGCATGTGCTCGACGAGGCTTTCAATGTCTTCTAAATCCTCATCTAGGTGCCGGGAGACTTCGTAGCCTTCAAGGTGCTCGTGGAATTCATCATGAAGTTCTTTGATGGCTTCTTCGAGTCGCTCTGTCTGGCCATCGATGACGCTGGGGTCAACAGGTAGGTAGCGGTCAATCTGTAGAGCAACCCCAGTCACGTTGCGAGCGATTTGACGCATGTGCTCGACGCCTTGTTGTGCCTGCTGGCCGCGAAGCCAAGGACGCGTGAGTTCGATTGTGCGAGAAATTCGATAGGACATCTGGATGAAGTTATTGGTGTCATTTCGCATGCGTAGCATCGACTGTTCGCTGCCGTCCGCTTGGGTGGCAAACGCGTGCAGTGCGTCAGCCATTTTCTCGAGAGCCGTTACGTCCTCGTCAAGTTTCGCGGCGTGACGCTGGCCTTCCAAGTGAGCGTGGTGCTCGTCGTGAAGTGAACGAGTGTATTGAGTTAGCTGGACGACCATCCCATCGATGTCACGCAGGTGTGCCTTGGTGAGGACAGCGGGGGGCTGGCCCTGGAACCCACCTTGTTGAAATCCGCCGCCCTGTTGAAACCCACCACCTTGTTGCGGTTGCCCCTGCTGAAACCCGCCGCCCTGTTGAAACCCACCACCTTGTTGCGGTTGCCCCTGCTGAAACCCGCCGCCCTGTTGAAACCCACCACCTTGTTGCGGCTGCCCCTGCTGAAATCCGCCATTTTGTTGCGGCGGCAAGACAAAGCCATCTCCATCGATTGCGCTTCGAATCGCACTACGAAGCGCTCCCGTATTAGGAAGCACGAGTCCTTGGCCAGGGTCAAGCAATTGGCCGTTGGCTGAGTTGGCCATCCCGATCGCTAAGATCGCAATGAGTGTGGATGTGTAAAAAATCGTTTTCATCGTTTCATCCTCAATTTGTTTTGTTGATGGTGGGTGAGTTTCATCAAGCTTCGTAATTTGTCCTAAGGGAATCTTGTTCCCCAATAAATTTCGTTCATCGAGAATAGAAATTTCTACAAGTAGTTATTGCAGTTCACTAAG
>JBLINZ010000494.1:0-4491 GCA_047639375.1 Mariniblastus sp.
GGCAATCCAGGAATTCCGCCGGTGTCCTGGGCCCGCCCAGCCGGCTGGCCTGCGATTGTGGAACGGCCCAACAGACTTGCCAAGGCAGCGCCGCCTAACCCCATGGCTCCTTGGCGAAAAAACTGCCGCCGAGTTTCTTGATTCACAAATTTATGTCCGGGTGTCATGATCGACTTTCTTGATCAACTAAAAATAAAATTGCGAATCATTCAACGGCAAGTCAACGATGTGGCGAGCCTCCATTTGAAATGGCACGCCTTAGTTTTTCGTCACGAATTCATCCATGTTCATGATCAAGTTCGCGATCATCGTCCAGGAAGCCAATTCTTGAGCTTCGAATTTTTCAAGGTCTGCCGGTATTTCACCGATGGCTACCAAGCCTTTCGCCGCTTCCGGCTGGTTCTTGAATTCGGCCGAATGGTCAGCCCAAGTCGTGGCTAACAGTTTGGCTTCGTTGTCCATGGGTTGTCGGCCCAAGGCGATTGTAAATATAAAACGGCTCATTCGATCGATTTTTTGAGTGGCAGCATCGGCGGCCGGCGAGAGGTGTGTTGGTTGACTTCGATCCCACTCGATCGTTCGCTGGGCAAGGTGCCTTGCGGCTTCAACGTACTGTGGATCATTCATCAGTAGCAATGCTTGAAGCGGCGTGTTGGTCCGCTCTCGCCGGACGCTACACTCTTCGCGCGAAGGCGCGTCGAATGTGTTCATCTGAGGCGGTGGCGCTGTGCGTTTCCAAAATGTATAGAGGCTCCGCCGATGGACTTTTTCGGGGCCCTCGTCTTTCTTAAATCGTACAGTATTGGATCCTGAATACCCAACCGCAAACCACAGCCCGTCTGGCTGCGGTGGTTTCACGCCCGGTCCTCCGACGGTTGTGTTCAGCAAGCTTCCCACCGTCAACGCTTGGTCACGAAGCATCTCCGCGTCGAGGCGAAAACGTGGACCACGTGCCAACAAGCGGTTTTCAGGGTCGGCCATGATCAATTCAGGCGTCGCAAACGATGATTGACGATACGTGGCTGACATCACGAGCTGTTTCATCAACCGACGGATATCCCAATCGTGCTCGACAAAGTCGGTGGCCAGCCAATCAAGCAATTCAGGATGGCTCGGCACGTCGCCTTGAGCTCCGAAGTCTTCTGAAGTTTTGACGAGACCGACTCCAAACAGCTGCTGCCAATATCGATTCACCGCCACTCGAGCCGTCAATGGATGGTGTCCTGAGGTCAGCCAGTTGGCGAGCCCCAGTCGATTTTTGGGGAGCTCAGAAGAGAACGGAGGGAGCGCGGCAGGCGTTGCCCGCTCAACGACTTCACCGTGGTGGTCATACTCGCCACGCAATAGGAGGAAGGCTTCTTTGATTGATTCGTTCTCTTTGGAAATCAAAGTGATGGGAAGGCTTTGATCGAGATCTTCGGCTTCTTTTTTCAATCGGTCCCGGTTTTGCAAAGGTGCGGTGAACAAGGTTTGGGATTCGACGAAGACATTTGTCAAAAAGTAGGTGCGAAGTTTGTCTTGGGCTGCATCGTCGATTTTTTCAATGGAGCGATTCACGATTTTTTTGATCGGCTCGGCAAGTCCTTGGCCTTTGGTTTGGCGAACCATCTCCAGCCATTTGTCGAGGCTTTTGAACTCGGACGATTGATCCGTTTGGGTCACAATTCCCGCCGAATCCCAATAGGCGGTTCCCCCGAACTGAGTGAAAGCCATCCCGTTGAGCAGTGACAGTTTCTTAAATCCGACCTTCTCAGCCGCGATCTCAAGCTTCACCCATTTTCCTAGCTCTGGCAGTTCGCCAGCATGGAAACGACTGGCCGATTCGTTTTTGCCCCACTCAATTTTGTTGTTGCCCCAATAGGCTCGATGCTCCCAGTTCCCGTCATTGAACTGAAGCATGATCTCTTCCGGCGGATTCTCTGGATCAAGATAGACATAGGCGAAAAGCTTGTCAGTTGGCATCGCTTTGAGAGGGGAAGCGGCACCGGTGAAAAAGTGTTGGATCAATCCGCCAGCCGTAACGACTCGCGACTTCAAGCCGCTTTGAACTGGCCCGCTTTCCGCAGATACGAATTGCCATGCTTGCTCTCGTTTTGCGCCCACAGGCAACGCTTCGTCCTCAACCCACACGAACTCAAACGGTTCCCGGGGGGCTGCAGCGACTTGATTTGAATTTTCATCAGCCTCCGATTTGTTGTCCGCTGGATCAACGTAAGCGTAGTTGGCGATCATTTGCTCGAGTTTAGTCTCGGCAATTTCCAGGTTGGCATTGAGGGCGGCAAGTTCAGACTTTTGTGAACTCGACATCACCTTGAGGATGGGCGCGGGGTCCTTGGCATTTTTATCCATTGCCGCGTCGGTCATGTTATTGAAAAACGCAAATAGCTGATAAAACTCTTTCTGCGAAATTGGATCAAATTTGTGGTCGTGGCATTGGGCACAGCCCACCGTCATGCCCATGAAAACGGTACCCGTGGTGGCCACTCGATCGACAACGTTTCGGACGTAGACCTCTTCTACAATCGCGCCGCCTTCGTTGGTTGTGATGTGGGCTCGGTTGAAACCCGAGGCAATCAACTGCTCGTCTGACGGGTCGGCCAGCAGGTCTCCAGCCAGCTGTTCGATCGTGAATTCACGATAAGATTTGTTGGAATTGAAGGCCTCAACGACCCAGTCACGATACGGCCACATTTCGCGATAGTTATCCAAGTGCAAGCCATGGGTGTCGCCATACCGAGCGGCGTCGAGCCAAAATCTGGCCATGTGCTCGCCGTAGTGTTTCGAGCCGAGCAATTCGTCAACCAGCGATTCGTACCAATTGAGATCGGTCGCCGTTGCGTATCGGTTGAGTAACTCCATGGCGGGTGGCAGCCCCGTCAAGTCAAAAGAAACGCGCCGAATCAAGACTCGTCGCTCGGCCGGCACCGAGAGAGTGCGGTGTTCTTGTTGAAGCCGTTTCGCGATGAATTTGTCGATGGCGTTGAACGCGAGCGTGTGGGGTGTGGTCGGTTCAGTGCTTGGAACCGTGGGCTTCGTGGGTGCGATTAGGGACCAGTGATTTTCCCACGCAGCCCCCTGCTCGATCCATTGCTTGAGTGTCTGTTTTTGCTGCTCCGTGAGTTTTCGGCCGGAATCCGGCGGAGGCATCAATGAGTCTTGATCATCACTGATAATTCGCTGGTATAGTTCGCTGGCGTCCAGATCACCGGGGACAACGGATTGGGAATCGTCAAATATTCCTTCTCGAGTATCCAGCCGCAAATCCGCTTTCCGATCGTGCTGGTCAGGGCCATGACATTTGAAACAAGTGTCGGCAAGGATCGGGCCGATGTCGCGACCGAATTCGATCATCGTGTCTTGGGCCTGGGCCTGGGGGCCGAGGCCCCATCCGCCCAGCATACCGAGGGAAACCGCGAAAGCTGCAATTCTTAGGCGACGTGTCATCGAATTTCTACCTGGCGTTTGCTTGGGCAATGGATACCTGAGGGGACCTCCATCGTAATTTTTGAGGGGTGAAGGGTACAGTCGGCATTTGACTTTACGCGCGATTGGAGCGACATTTGGCAAAAAAGCAGCCATTTTGTTTTTGCTGGGTTGCCCTCAGGAGCGATTGTCGGTCCAGCAAACACGTCGCCGCTTTTTGAAATGGTGCCTTTCGTCTTACTTAGCTCGGTGAATCCCATGAATTTATTGTTATTAGCCGCGATCGGGTTATCAATTTTGTTTCTGCAGTTTTCGATACTCTGGCTCGTGCAGTACCGAATCGGAAATTCAGCGATCGTGGATGTGTTCTGGGGAGGAACGGTTGCTACAGTCGGAGTCTTGTTCTGTTTGATCACCGACGGAGACGTTACTCGTCGATGGGTTACCTCGGTGTTGATTTCGATCTGGGCAATACGGCTGGGGAGTCACCTGTTCGTTCGTTGGAAAAGCCACGCCGAGGATGCGCGGTACGCGGATCTAAAACTCAACTGGGGCGAAAACGCCCAGGTCCGGATGTTTCGGTTTTATCAAATGCAAGCGGCGGGAGCGTTTTTGTTTACCATCCCACTGTTGTTGGCTGGCTCGGCACAGTCTGCGTTTGGTTGGATTGACGGCGTGGGGATTGCAATCTGGGTCATTGCGACAGTCGGGGAATCGCTCGCCGATGTTCAACTGGCGAGGTTTCGGAAAGTTCCAAGCAACCGCGGCGAGGTTTGTCGTGACGGGCTTTGGCGGTACTCACGTCATCCGAATTACTTTTTCGAGTGGCTCCAATGGTGGACGTACGTTGCGTTTGCCATGACGGCTCCATGGGGTTGGTTATCGATCCTGGCTCCCATTGCCATGTGGTTTTTCCTCAATCGCGTGACAGGTATTCCGTTGACTGAGATTCAATCCATAAAATCTCGGGGCGACAAATACCGTCACTACCAAACCACGACTAACGCGTTTTTTCCATGGTTTCCTAGCCAAGATTGAGCCGGTAGTGGCTGCAGGGGCAGGCTCAAG
>JBLINZ010000495.1:0-4480 GCA_047639375.1 Mariniblastus sp.
CCCTGCAAATGTCGGCATCTTCATAACGTTCATTTGTATGGCTGGGGAACGAATAAGCTATGAATCCAAGTCAGAGCTTCACGAGTTGAACGATTTAGTAAGCCGTCTTTATCTGTTAGTTGTCTAGCGCTGGTGGTAGGGCTTGAAACGTTCATTTGCTTCCCCATTGGTTGGTAAAGGGTTGAAAGTAGAGGCATGGTTTGGCCAAGGCCTTCGATAAAACTGGTATGCATTACGGTGGAGATGTCTATTTCAAGAATAGGAATGGGTTGGCTCGAATCTTTCTGCAGAACTGAAATTGTGACTTTCGATTTTGGTTGAGCCTGTTTTTCAAACGCCTGTCCAACGTTCGGAAGTTTACAATGACTGTTCTTTTTGTTGATGATGAGCGTCAAGTGTTGCGTGGCATCGGCCGGATGCTCGATGAAGCCGAGGTCGAATGGGAGTCTGAGTTTGCGGATAGTGGACAGAAAGCCTTGGAAACTCTGGCGAACAACCAAGGGATCGATACTGTGGTTACCGATATGCGGATGGCTGGAATGGGAGGCGCTGAACTGCTGGAAGAGATTAGTAAAGAATACCCGCACATTGTGCGAATAGTATTATCCGGGCAAGCGGACAGGCAGACGGTTTACCGGGCCGTCAATCCCATGCATCAGTATCTTACCAAGCCCTGCGACGCGGAGACGTTGAAGGTCACCATTCGTCGCGCAGGTGCCTTACGTGACGCTTTGATTTCAGGCAGTCTTCAACGCGTCATCGGCGGCATTTCCAGTTTGCCGAGCTTGCCGGCCGTGTTTCATGAATTATCCGAAGAGCTGGAGAGCGAAACTTCAACGATCGAAAACGTCGGCAAGATCATCGAAAATGATCCTGCGATGACGATTAAGATTTTGCAAATCGCAAATTCCGCCATTTTCGGGCTCCAGAATCCTGTTTCATCCGCGGCTCGAGCGGCCACGCTTCTCGGGGGCGAAACGATCAAGGCGTTGGTCTTGTCGGTCGGCGTATTTCAGGAGTTTAATCAACCTGATATTCCTGGGTTTTCGATCGATGCATTGATGGGGCACGGACATTTCGTGGCGGCGTTGAGCAAGAAACTGGCGATGCACGAGGGTTTGGGGAAAGATGATCTGGAGTCGGCGTTCACGTCAGGAATTGTTCACGACATTGGCAAGTTAGTATTGCTCCAGGCAGATTCCGCCTTATTTTCTGAATCGGTCGCCAAGGCAAAGTCAGACAGGGTGGATTCCTGGGTATCGGAGCGGGCTGTGTTTGGTTCGGACCACGCCAGCGTCGGGGCCCATTTGTTGAGTATTTGGGGGTTACCTCAAAGCATCATTGAAATCGTGGCACTTCATCACACCCCGTCGCTTGCAGGGGAGAAGAAATTCTCTGTGCTGGCCGCCGTTGCAGTTGCCAATCAACTCTCTAAACCAGATGGGCAAGCCGCGGCATCGAACGAAGCTTTCCTAGAGTACCTTGAAGTGATCGGGTGTCGCGAGAAGCTTGACGAATGGCGAGCGTTGGCAAACGAAAGTGAAGCCCACTAGATCTGTTCTCTGTTCTTGTTCTCTCGTTCCGGGATTCTAAGTCAACTTTCAGTGTGTCACCGATGGTTGTTGGGTGACGGCAGTTGTCAACCCGCTCAGGATCAGGTGGTTTGCCCATGCGAGAAGGTGAATCGATCATGCCCGGCTTGTGGCGATTTACGCCTTCTGTGTCGGAAGATGCTACGGGACTGTTAGCAAGGCATCACGTTAGTCGGCGGTCTGGGTTTCACATTTGGTGGTTTGGGGTGTTTGGCGGTAAGTTTTCCGATTATTTCAAGTTTGACGAAAGAATTGACCTTGCCGGTTCCGATCTAACCAATAGCGACATTTTAGCGCAAGGTTGCGCGATTACGCTATGAACTAATGGACAGGAAGATCGAAATGTTTTTGCCCCCGAAACTGATCGCGATCGTATTAAATTCGTTTGCCATTCTCCTTATGTGCGTTGGTTCTTCCGACGGCCAGCAGGCTGATTTCAACCAGAGAATTGCGGCGATGCAAGAAGCGCGTGCTCGGGCTCATTCGCCTACGGCTCACGTTGAATCGACTGGAATGGTGAGTGATTATGGCGTCTCTCCGGCGCCGGTCGCCCGAGTGGCTCAGGCTCCTCAGCGGGTGGCTGCGGCGACACAGCGGATGGCTCGAGGGTTTGTTCCTCACCGTCTGCGAATGGCCCAGCTTGGCGAAGAAGAGTTTATTGATGACGGTTCGCCAATCATGCATTCTGAAGTCGTCGGCTGTTCCAGCTGCGGCGGTATCGAAGGCGGTTGTTCCGACTGCGGTGGCGGCTGTGATTCTTGCGGCGACGCCGGCGGATACTTTGAAAATGGCGACCAATGTTGTGGTCGTGGCGGTTGCCCTCCCGGAGAGTGCTGGATCACAGGCTTGGGAGCCGTGCTTTACAACGGCGAATACTTTGCCGGAGCGACTTCTTTCCGCGGTTCGCTATTTGCAACTCCCGGCGTGAGCACGGGTGATCTGTCAAACGACAACAGCCATGGTTTTTACGGCGGTTTTAATCTTGGCTTGCCTCTTTGCCGGCTCTCATGTGGTCTGTTTTCGGGCCAGGTAGGAATCCGCTCAGTCCAAACCAACTTCAACGGCAACGAGTTTTCCACGGAAAACCGAGACCAGTTGTTCGTCACGGCCGGTTTTTATCGACGTGTCGACTATGGATTCCAAGCTGGACTTGTGGCAGATATTTTGCACGAAGAATGGTTCACGGAAAGCGACCTCGTTCAAATTCGTGGTGACCTCAGCTGGGTCTACGGAAATGGCACGACGCTCGGATTTCGGTATGCTACGAACGTTCAAGACGATGTGAATTCTGGTGTCTTCGACGGCAACGCGTTTACTAACCTGATCCAATCGACCGATGACAACTACCGATTTTACTACCAGCGAGTCGCTCCTGGCGGCGGAATGGGTGAGCTTTCACTGGGTTGGACGGAAGGCCAGACGGCCTTGGGGCTTGATTTTGATCTTCCGATCGCCGAGCGAGTGGCGATGCAGTCCGGTTTCGCCTACTACTTGGGCGACGAAGGCGTGCCGGCGAATGCCGGCCAAGTTGGTGGCAACGCTGAGGATGCCTACAATATCTACGTTGGCCTTGTGTTTCGGCCACGGGGTCGGGCTTATTACCGGTCGTACGATCGTCCGATGTTCTCTGTTGCAGACAACGGAAGCATGTTGATTTCTCGTCAGTAGTCGTAGAAACCCGACTGAAACGAGTTAGCGCTCCACGAAAACAAGAAAACTTCAGCCCTGGCTTGTCCTGGGCTGTTTTTGTTGGGTTACCAGACGAGGAAGTTCGCACGCTCGATTCGAGCTTGGGTGACGCAAGTCGGCATAATACTCAGAGCATTTTCGGTAAATGGGCCGCGGTGGCTGCGTAGCCCTTCCGCTAAAGTCACGAAATGCGATATATTACGGGCTTAGATAAAGCTCGCTGGATGGTCAACGGCCATCCAAGTAGATAAGAAAATAGTTCGGCTAGTAGGTGCGTTCGGTACGATCGTCCTTAGCCGGCGGAGAGTTGACAGAGTCAACGGAGAACTATCGTGACAGATGAACTTTATGACTACTTCGGCGGGAACGCATCCAAAAAAGTCGAACCAATTGAGGACGACGATTTGGACTTGGAAGAAGACGAAGTAGAGATTCAAGAATCTGTTGTCGAATCCGACACGATAGCCCAATCGAACCAGGAAGAGGAGTCGATGAACGACGAACCTGAAGAACAAGCGTCCGAGCCAAAAAAAGCCGGCCACTGGGATTTCCTAGCCAACATGCTGGGAATTTCTGGCAACAAAACCGCCAAGTCCGAAACACCGAAGGCTACGGTTAAGGCAGAGCGAAAGCCCAAATCCAAATCCGAGACCAAGCCGGCCAAGCCGAAAACGGCAAGGGCAGCCAAACCCAAGCCCAAGCCAGAATCTGCGCCGGTCGTCGAAGACTCACCGGCCAGCCAGGACGGCAAAGGTGATTTCTTTGGGTTTGATCCCATTCCATCGCCGGAAGAAGACACGGTCTTGCCGTCCATGTTTGCTAAAAAAGAGTCTGCTAAGTCGTTTGATTTGGATGAGGCCACTGATGATATTATCGGTTGGAATCCAGCGCCTCCAAAATCTGCGGAATCTAAATCACAAGACCAGCCGCTGAAGTCATCGACGCCGACTCGTTCTGCGCCGAAAGTTCAGCCTGTCGTTGACCGGATCGAAGACGATTCTTTCGATGATGATGATGAACTTGAGTTGGAAGACGGAGAAGAGTTCGTCGAGTTCGAAATTGAAGAACTTGATAATTCGCCAATTGTCGAAGAAGAAGAAGAGGCCCATGGCCGACGTCGCCGTCGTCCACCGGCGCAGGATCGAGCGCCTGCCAAGAGTCAGAGTAGCCCAGGACGAGACGAAGTGGTTGCCGACGAA
>JBLINZ010000496.1:0-4478 GCA_047639375.1 Mariniblastus sp.
GACGGTGGCTGGTAGCGTATCCCGCTGCGGATGTATTGGTTTCTCTTCTTTGAGCTAGGTCGAATCGTGGAAAAATATTTGAAGGCATACGGTGACGTTGAACTGCAACGGATAATGGTGAGTGATAGTCCCCGAACGAACGCTTTCCACGCCGCAATCAATGAAGCCGTCCAACCGGGTGATGTCGTTCTTGACGTGGGCACGGGCACTGGCATCCTTGCTATGTTCGCAGCCCAAGCAGGAGCCAAAAAGGTTTACGCGATTGATGCCACCGATGTCTCGGAGATCGCAACCGAGCTGGTCAAAGCCAACGGCATGTCGGACCGGATTGACGTCATACATGGTCGAGCTGATGATTTACAACTGGATCAAGAGGTAGACGTGATCGTTAGCGAGTGGCTTGGTCACGCCGCTTTTACCGAGGGCATGCTACCCGCGGTACTGGATGCTCGCGATCACAATCTGGCGCCGAACGGCCGCATGCTACCGTCAAGAGTTCGCCTGTTGATCGCGCCGTTGGATGACCCGATCCTCTATAACGGCGAAGGCCCCGGTTTCTGGCGCGACAGGATCCATGATCTTGATTTAAGCAGCTTGCAAGCAATCGAGTTGTTGCAAGGACGCGTTGCGCAACTCAAAGTCGAACAGGCGGGGCTGTTGGCACCTGGCCAGGCAATTGTTGACATCGATCTCCTCACTGCCTCGGCTGAAGAGGTACGGTTCAAAGGCCAGCTCGAGTTTGTTCCCGTCCGCGACGGCGTGCTAAACGGCTTCTGCATGTGGTTCGAGGCGGAACTCTCACCGAGTGTCACTTTGGACACAGGGCCCCACTGTCCGGAGACCCACTGGGCGCAATCTTATATGCCCTTTTCGCCACGACCGGTGCGAGCCGGCGAACAGGTGAAAGTGGATGTCGACTTCACCTTCGATCCAGATCCCAATGCCATCCTTCAATGCGTAGATCTGCGTTTGGGCGTTGGTGAACACGAGTTGAGTTATGAGATCGACTAGGCCACAACGCGATAAATGCCGACCAACGAAGATTGGGCAAGACAACGAAATATCTCTTGGTCGGTTGAGGAAAGTAACCGAGGTGTCACAACACAAGAAACTGTGTTTAACTAAATGGCACCGTCGAGGCTACTTTTCAATTGCATCGAACACCAAACCCTTGATTTTCGTTTCAGTCATAAACGAGTAAGGCATGATTTGCTCCAGGGTAACGACAATTAAGTCGTCCTTGGGAGAAACCCAATAATGCGTACTTGCCGCCCCACCCCAACCGTATTCACCGACACGCCCCTGTGGATCCCAATCGCTCATCTCATCTCGAACGTTGAATCCGAAACCGAAACCAACTCCGGTGCGAATTTCGTCGCCGAACTTGACCCAACCAGCTTCTTTCGGAACTCGATTTGTCGTCATTAGCTTAACGGTTTCCGGCTTTAATAGTCGCTCACCATCAAGCTCACCCCCGTTGGCGATCATCATCAGGAACCGGGTGTAGTCCGTTGCCGTCGAGACCAGGCCGCCACCGCCGCCGAAAAACGGTGGCTTAATCAGGTAACGACTCTTCCGTGGATCATCGAGCAACGTCAACTCCCCTTTCCCATCTGAGTTATAGTTCGCGGCAAAGCGTTCAATTTTTTCAGCGGGAACATAGAATCCGGTATCCGACATGCCAAGCGGTTCAAAGATTCTAGTGCAGAAAAACTCCTCCAGAGTTTTTCCCGATGCGACCTCAACGACTCGTCCCAGAACGTCGATGGAGATACCGTACTTCCAATCAGTTCCCGGTTGGAATGCCAAAGGTAGCTGGCCCAGTTTCTTGCCGAACTCTTCGAGTGTGACACTCGTGTCGAGCATTTTCAGTTCGGCATATGCTTCATTGTGAGCATCCTGTTTGCTGTCTCCGTAACTGTAACCGGCAGTGTGCAGCATCAGGTCACCGACCGTGATTTCCCGTGAGACGGGCACAAGTTTATCGCCATCGGCGACTTGAACGTTTTTCAGTTCGGGAATGTACTTGGATACCGGGTCATTAAAGTGCAGCTTGCCTTCATCGTAGAGCATCAGTGCTGCTGCAGAGGTGACGGACTTGGACATTGAATAGATCCGGAAAATTGCATCATTCTGCATCGGTTTGTTGGCTTCCAAATCCATCTTGCCATAGGATTTAAAATGTCCGACTTTGCCGCCCCGAGCGATGACAACAATCCCGCCAGCGATTCGATTCTGTCTAATCGAATCCTCCATCGCACGGTCGACCTTTGCAAGCTTCTCAGCCGAAATCCCAATTTCACTAGGATCCAACACCTCCAACCTTGAGCCTGAATTGACTTGAGCAGCCTGCGTATTCGAGGCGAACAGAGACCATCCAATGGTCCCAACCAACATCATCGCAAAACATTTCATCATTCCAGACCCCAAGCCCATTTGCCAGTAATAGTAAGGACACAAGTTTGAACGAAGAGTCTACGTTAGGCAAGACACAGGCGGCGCCTCCATTGGATTCGGGACCACTCGTTCCCAACTGCCCAGCCCGACGGTGTTTCGTTAATCTTTGCTCAAATGTCGCGACTCAAACTCGAATCTCATGTTCATTCCATGCATAAGTCTATGTAAGCTAAATCGTTTGAGTCGTCGAAGGACGTGAGCCCAAGCGTCGTTGTCTTATTCTTTCACCAAAAGCAATATCCATGAAGTCGCCTCAACAAAGAACCGAACGATCGCAGTCTACATATCTCCAAAAACCAAGATTCGGACTGCGAAAAATCCAAGTTCGGCTTGACCAGGGACTTGACCAAAAAAACAAATCTCCGATCGTCGTTGGATTTGTTTTTCTGCTGGCTGCTGTATGGGTGTCAATAGCGACGAACGATGCCCAAGCGCAACTCAAAATTTACTACCTCCGTCATGCCGAAGGCGGGCACCACGTCCAGCAGAATTGGGGTGGCGTTCCCGAGGACCAGGGGCCCGCTTATGTCGAGAGTGCAAATGCGTTCACACCCGCCGGGAAAGCCGAACTGGCCGTGGTGGCAGACAAGCTAAAGAAACATCAATCCTTCGACTTTGTTGCGTCAAGCCCATCGTGGCGGGCTCGCAATCCCGTGTTGCCTTACCTCAAAGAGAGGGGAATCAACGGCGGAATCTGGCCTGAGCTGGATGAAATTTACAACAGCCATTTAGCCCTCTCTCCAGATCTGACAACGCCGGTCGAAAAGAATCTCGGCGCTGGCGAACCAGTGAAGTTACCAGCAGAAGAGGCCACCTTTTTTTCTATTCGCACCGGAGGAGAAAATGCGTTTCGACCGCCACGATTTCCGCAAGTTCATACCGACCGGGAAGGCGAGGCCGCGGTGGCAAGGCTGATCCAGCAACGTGTGATCCAAATGATCCGGCAACGCTTTGCAGGATCTGACAAGTCGGTTTTTCTTTCCGGCCATGGAAGCAGCGGCAAAGGCTTACTGAGAATGCTCACGCAGGACCAGCAGACCGAGTGTCGGGAAGGCATCTCAAACTCAGGTCTGTGGATGGTTGAAGAGCAACCCAACGGCGAGTTCAAGCCAATGATTTACAACGACGCTCCAGTCGAGAACGGAAAACCAATCTCGACGACTGTTTCAAGCGACGGTTTTGAGCCGGACAAATTGGTGACTTATAAAGTGATCGATGGTGTTGAATTGAAGCTTCATTGTTTCGAGCCCCAAGGGCATCAATTGAGTGATCAAGCCCCCGCCATCGTATTTTTCTTCGGGGGCGGTTGGTCAGGTGGAGATCCGAAACAATTTTACGAGCAGGCCCGCGGACTCGCCGAACTCGGCATGGTCGCAATGTCGGCTGAGTACAGGGTTAAGAGCCGCAACAAGACGACGCCATTCGAATGCGTTAAAGATGGGAAATCCGCGATTCGCTGGGTGCGACAGAACGCTGAACAACTAGGGATCGATCCGAATCGAATTGTAGCGTCAGGTGGTTCTGCAGGCGGTCACATCGCGGCTTGTACGGGAATGATCCAAGGTCTGGAAGAGGCGGGCGAAGATCTTTCAATCTCCTCGGCACCCAATGCGATGATCCTATTCAATCCGGTTTTGGATACGACGGCAAAAGGCTACGGGTTGTCCAAAGTCGGCAAAGCGAGGCAGACGGAAATTTCTCCTTGTCATCATGTACGCCAAGGGATGGTCCCGACGCTTTTGTTTCACGGCACAGCAGACACAACGGTGCCGTTTGAGAACGCGAATCGGTTTGCTAAGCTGATGAATGAGGCAGGGAACTGTTGCCAGCTGGAGGCTTTTAATGGAAAAGGGCACGGATTCTTCAATGGGATCTTCTTCCGACCCAAGACCAAAGATCTTTCCGACTATCGGCGAACGAAGTCGGAGGTCAAAGCGTTTTTGACGTTGCACGGATACTTGAAATGAAAACGGTGCGGCCAAATCGGTACGCCCAGATCAAGGCGTTATTAACGCTGATAG
>JBLINZ010000497.1:0-4470 GCA_047639375.1 Mariniblastus sp.
TGGTCAAGTACAACCCGGATAGAACGTCGCCATTGATCGTTGCAGTTGCACCCGAGGTTACATAGGTTTTGGCAAAGACCGAGTTACTAAACACCTGTGTGCTCAATATACCGGAATCTACGACTTGTGCGCCTGCCACAGGAATAAGCAGGGCCACCGCGGCGAGCACTGACAGTGCTCCAACGGCTGCTCTTGGAAGTCTCTTGTGTCTTGAAATTCGCATCTGATTTTGTCTCTGTTCGTAGGAGGTGTAGTAATTGAATATACTACCGCATAATAGGCGAGGTGAGGGAGATAGGGGGGGGAAAGTGGTTATATTTTAGAGAAACAAAGCAAACTAGTATGAATAGGGGATGTCCAGTGGGTTGTTAAGACTTTTGGTGATCTCTCTTGTTAATACGTAAACGAATTGTTTTAAGATTACAGACGGAAAGTAAAAAAACAAGCAAACTAGTATGAATAGGGGATATCCAGTGGGTTGTTAAAACTGTTCGTAATCTCTCTTGTTAATACGTAAACGAATTGTTTTAAGATTACAGACGGAAAGTAAAAAACAAGCCAAACTAGTATGAATAGGGGATATCCAGTGGGTTGTTAAAACTGTTTGTAATTTCTCTTGTTAATACGTAAACGAATTGTTTTAAGATTACAAACGGAAAGCCGGCGGTAGCTTTTGTTCAGGAGCCTGCGACTGAAGAAAAGCTACCGCCGACAAAATCTTGTGGTTGATCTACTGTTGTCTTTTTGCCTCCAGGGCTGCGATCAGCTTGGGCATATCGTTGCAGCCTGTGATCCTTCGGAAGCCCTTTTCAATTTCCAGCAACGCAAATGCCAGCCACCTCGTCGCTTGGTCTGTCTCGGCTCGGAAGCGTGTCACGCGGCCAAGCTTGTTCCGAGTGTTGCGGAATGAATTCTCGATCGCGTTGGTGCTGAACAAATTGCGATGAAGCGTATTGGGCACGTTCAACGATTGAATCGCGATCAAGTCTTCTCCTGCTTCTTCGAGGCTTTCGAGCGATTGGGCATTTTTGCCTTTGAGAAATTCTCCTAGTTCTTGGACGACTTCCAAAGCCGCTTCTCTCCCCTGGACTTCGCGAAGCCGTCTGAACGAACGAGCCAACTCGCCCCAGTGTTTCTTGGACAGTTTCGACTTGATGTTGCGTTCTTTGTGAACCAGGCATCGCTGAACGATCGCGTCAGGGAAAAACTCCTTCACCGCTGATCGCAGCGCCGCGCTGCCGTCAAGCACCGAAAGCAAGGGCCGAGCGCAATGAAAGCGGCGTTTGTTCAGTCGCCGCAGTAAATCCTTGGCAACTTCGGCGCTTTCACTACTGCCCAGCTAAAAATCCAAACCCGTTTGTGCCCCTCGGCGGTGATGCCGATCGCAGCAATGGCAAGTTGGTATTTGCTTAAATGAATCCCGTCGAGGATCAAAACAACGTAGTATGATCGAATCCTGACGTTGCGTCGGATCACCAGCCGCTCGATAGGTCGCCAAAACGACTTCTTCGCTGCTGCCATCAGCATTGCGTTTTCGCACACGTGGCCGGATCACGTCTTCTCTTTCACCTTCAAGCAGAACGCGACCAGAGCTTGTGCTCGCCCGACAGCAGTCGCTCTCGGTCGGGTGGTGTTTCGGCCCGCAAAGTTCGCTGACTTCTGAAGCCATGACTTCGCTGATCATTTCACGGACGCAGCCGCGGATATGTTCAAGAAAGATTTGCCCCACTTCGTCAGAAGAAACTTGCCCGAGCGTATGCGACAGACATGGCTGCTTCGGGAGTCGACGATTTAATTGAACAAAGCAAGCTTAGCATAGCCGCAATCGGTCATGTACAACCGGTCTGGCTCGATCACGCTTGATAGCACCGCCCGCTCATCGTGCTCGCCGCCACCGTTAGGAGTCACGTCAACGCGAGTTGGAATGCCTCGCAAGATCTCAAAGTGCGTGTGCAGTCGCCACTTAGCCATCCCGTTGGCATCGTTGGCTTTAATTGCTTATCGAGATTTTGTGTCGATCTAAGCTGCGACAGTGCCACTCGCTCCTAATCCATTCTATTCGTCCTAAACAACCAATTAAGACCGTCGCTGCCCCCTTGTTCGGTGTTGGGAATGCGATCCGCAAGATCGTCTTGCCCAGCGGTTAGTCTGGTTAATCAGATTTAATAAAGTCGGTGAGTTGCAACTGTTCTCCACCGTCGGGAGTCAGCACTGACTTGAGTTTTTCAGAGTCGCGTTGAATGATTTTGACTTTGAAATCTGCGTTGGCGAACAAGATTCCGCCTTCTGAGTCGACGCCAAACCGCTCCAAAACTACGGTGTCCGCAGCAAACTTGCCAGGTTCCGTCCACACGACCGCCGTGTTTTTGGCACCCTCGACAACCACGGCGGATCGCGCTGGCTTGTCCGTAACGTCTGACATTTTGGGTTGTCGATCATCACGATACAGCCCTAGCTTTCCGCCCACGACATGCCAGCGGGTTTCGTTGGAAATGATCCGCTGGTCGGCATCGCCCAAGAACTCTACCTCGACTTCGGCAAAGACTTCAGGGATGTCGCTGGCGACAGCCAAGTTTTCGGGGCTATCCCAAGCTTGGGTAAAATCGAAACGGTCGTAAAGCTCCTGTTCGCCAAGAGAGGTTAGCAATCCTATTCGCCAATTGAATTGAGCCGGCAGTCCATCCTCCGATTGGTTGACCATACCCACCGGCGGGAAACACTTGTGTGTGTCGACATAGCTCGCCATCGCATCAGCGATTTGGCCAAGCCGTTCTACACGTTGGGCCAATTCAAACTGTCGTTTTGCGTCCAAGATCGAGGTCTTGATCAATTCGTTCAGTTTAGTGGGCCGCCCTAATGTCGCAATCAACTGTTGCTCTTGGCCGACGACCGAGAATAATTCCATCTCCGAAATCTCTTTGCTGACTTCCGCCATCACCTCTGTTGAGTTCGGCTCAATCATCACGAACTGCTGGCGACGACCATTGCGTTGCCCCGGGATGCCGCCGAATCCGCCCAACCCCATTGGCAATTTCTGCAATATCGAGTCGCCGCCCTCGGTTTGGTCGTTCAACCTCACGGCAAGTTCCTTAACCATTTTTTCATCGTCGATGAGTGCCACTACTTTCAGGAAATCTTGCTCGGTCAACGAGATGGAAAACTCAACCGACTGCAGCACTTGTGGAAGACGAGCAAGCTTGGCGGCTTCTTCGCCACCCCATCTTCCCATGATCCCTAACATCGCTTGCAAGGTTGTTCGAATTGGCTGGATATCCACCATCCCATCGACATCCGAATCAAAATTGAGTTTCTTGAGTCGTCGGGCCAATGAGGAGTTGACTTGCCCCGTAGCGTTCGCAATCTGCTCTACCGCTGAAACGCTTCCCATCACAATCCGGCAATCACCAATTTTGACGGCGGTACTTGGACTCAATTGCTGCTCTTCATCATCGCCTTGGTCGCCTGTTTGTTGCATCGCCTCTGCTTCCGACTTCGCCACGGCAGCGGCGAGGTCGGCTTGGTCGACCGCAGACTTCAAGTCTACCACGATGATAAAGGGGGACTGTTGCGGCCCCTGCCCCATGAAGGACAGGCTTCCACGATCGACCACGATCCAGATTCGTTCCATGTTTCCTAGCCGAGCGTTGTTGGCACCAATCGATTTACCAAGTTGTTGTTCCAGGCTATTCCACGGCACTTCGTTTAGCTCCGGGTTGGCCAAGATCCTCTCGACGTTCGCCGTTGCGCAAGCAAAGTGGCTTTCCAGGACAAATCCAAAATCCAATGCGTTGGGCAATTCCTCAACTTGGGAGGCGTTCGATGAACTCATCACGGGCTCGTTGGAACTGGTCCGTGGAACCGCGTCGACTTGGCTCGGTTCTCCACAACCCGAAACGATCAGGGCTAGGCAAGCGAACACGCCCCCCAGAACGCGATGGACATGATTGGAATCCTCGTAAGCGATCGGCATGACAATTTGGGGTTAGATCAATGGGGAGTTTTATTCATCAAGATTCATTTTGAACATTTTTAGGTACCTCGCAACACCGCCCTTGGTTTCACCCTAAATCGTCGTTGAAAACAATCGCATGATCATTGAAAATCACCGGCTTTCTCCGCCCATGTTTCGCCGCCCCTGATTCCCCGCTTCATTTTCAAAAGCCCAACGCGACTTACGATGACCATCGTTTTGCATCCCTGTGAGCGATCGCATCTGTCGCACAAGGCGAATGTGTGCGATTTGTCTCGCCGGCTCGCTTCAGCGACGACGCGAAGCGTAAACTTCATGGTTCCAACTGGCGAACAAGCAGGGTGTGGGTTCGTTCGGGGCCAGGTCGTCTGCCAGAAATTTGAGTCAAAAAAACGTTTTAGCGATGCCGACGTCACGTTCTCGATAAAATCCAGCTTGCTTGAACAAATGGCTTGATACTACGTAGCCTGAGGGCATTCATTTGCAGCATAGAAAAATTC
>JBLINZ010000498.1:0-4454 GCA_047639375.1 Mariniblastus sp.
GATATAGTCGCGGGCCACCGAAAGAGTCATCGTCAACACTGCCCCTTTCGACATCGAATACGCAAACCGATCCGAGATCCCAATCTTGGAAGCGATGGAAGCGAGATTGAGTATGACTCCTCCCCCGCCAGCCAACATCTTGGGAATTCCGAAATGAAGGCAGTGGTAAACGCCTTTTACATTGACGTTGTAAATGGCATCAAATTGTTCGGGCGTTGTTTGTTCAACATTGCCAATCGCTGCGATGCCCGCGTTATTGACAAGCACATCAACACGATCAATTTGTGCAAACGAGTCTTTTACAGAATCGAAATCGGCGACATCGCAGTTGATGACTTCTGCCTTTCCACCAGATTGACTAATAAGCTGGACGGTTGCTTGAGCCGCATCCTCATCTTTTTCAAGAATAACGATCCGGCAATCGTCCTCAGCCAAGCGGATTGCAATCGCTTGACCAATACCCGAACCGGCTCCCGTGATAACTGCAGTCTTGATCATTGATGAACCAGTAACCTTGAAACGTGGTCGATTTGAAACAGAAACTATAGCACTTTCCGTTTGCGATGGCACGTCACGTGAAGACACCAATGATTGACAAGGAGTATTTTCAATTGCTAATTGACACTGATAAATCTCTGACGAGCTAAGAAGCCATTAGCGAATAAAAGCGTTTATTAGCGGTCTTTCTTGTTCGCGCGCTCGGCGAACCGTGCCCAACGTCTCGTTCGCTTTGCTACAATCTGCTCCATAAGGTAAATGTGTTTGGAAGGAAAATTCAATGAGTCAGCTTCGATGGTCAACTTGGTGGTTCCTTTGTTACATTCTGTTTGTCGGCGGACAGTGGGCGGACACGCTTGAAGGACAGGAGTCTCCACATTTGACACACGGACCGGTTTTAGGACGCTTGTCGGCGCACAGAATCGGAATTTGGGCTCGCACGAATCGACCTGGAAGTTTTGCCGTCCAATATGGTTTTGATCCTGAGAAATTAACTCAAACCTCTGACTTGGCTATAACAGAACTAGCGCATGATAATACTGGTTGGATTCACCTGGATGGTTTGAGCGCCAACACCCGCTACTACTACAAACTGGTAATTCCCGAATCGCCTGCAGAGACAGGTCGTTCTGGAACTTTTCGCACATTGCCCGACAAACAGGATTACGTAGACGAGAAAGTAAACCCGCGAGGTTTGTTTAATTTCAGCTTCGAGTATGCCTGTGGGAACAACCAGAACATTGGGCGAGGCCCCGAACTGGTTACCTATGGAACCATGTTGGAAAAGATAGCCGATGACATCAACTTCGCTGTCCTAAACGGCGACTGGCTGTATGAGTCGCAACGCGAATTCAAGCCTTCCCAGTGGCTGGCGCAGGTTAACGCTAAGGCGGATGCGGTGCCCAATGTTGTCCGTGTGGCCCCTACTGTTGTTGGTGCTTGGCAAAATTACAAGCATTATTACAACCAGTCAAGCAATCTTACACAGTGGCATCGCCGAGTGCCAACGTTCTTTACTTACGATGATCACGAGATCCTGAACGATGTTTGGGGTGCCGGCACGCCAGGTCTGCGCGATCGTCGAGCGGTGTTTCGCGACATCGGAGTGCGGGCTTGGTACGATTACCTTGGGTGGAGTAATCCGACCGAATTCAAACAGCCAGTCCATTTTGGTCGAGCGAGTTTGGAGGCAGGAAGCAATATTCTTATTGACAAAGACGCCGACTTCACGCGACTGGACCTCAATCAAGCGAACAACCTGCACGTGCATTGGGGAACACCAACGGCTGGCGTTAACAAGAACGAACTGGACGGCGTCGGCGGAGTCGCCAATGCAGGTGTTTACCAAATCGCAAAAGTGTTGGATGCCAATCGACTGAAGATCGAACCAGCACCCAAACAAAATGGAGAGGTTTCCTATTCGATCGGTCGTCGATCGTACTACCGCAAGCGAATCGCGAACTGCGACTTCTTTTTTACAGATACACGTGGCCAACGGCAGATGCACGATACTGGCGATCCGGCAAAAGTCGGATTGTCGATGCTCGGCCCCCAACAGCGGGATTGGCTGATGAAAGGCATGCAGGAAAGCGATGCAGACTTCCTTTTTGTGGTCAGTTCCGTCAACTTGATGGTGCCTCATATTGGTGGCGTGAAAAAAGTCCGTGGCGAGAATAAGGATGACGCATGGACGGTCTTCCTCGATGAGCGGGAGAAACTGATTAACTTCTGGGACAAATTAGACAAACCAGTTCTTGTATTGTCTGGCGATCTGCATAACAGCTTCGTCATTAAGATCACCGACAACGTGTGGGAAATGGCGTCAGGACCTCACAATTCCAACAACCACCGTGCGGGTGATGAGGGCGATCGTCCAGCCAACGGGCCGTTTAAGTACGGCCCAAGAGAAGTGGACATCCGCTGGAGCACCTACTTTGGAAACGATGTTCCCAGGGATCGCCTCAGGTCTCCTGGGTACTGTGTCGTGCAAATCAACAACGTCTTTGACAACGCTGTGAAAGAAGGCCAGAAACGGTGGGTGGCATTTCCGAGACCGCAAGTCATCTTTCGATTCTACGATGGTCGCACGGGCAAGCTGCGCTATGCCGAATCGATTTTGGCGCCGGCGAAGTAAACGCGAAGGCCTGTAGAGAAAAAAGCACCCCGAACCGACTTCCAGCGCTACCTCATCCACTGCAATGAACATGACATTGGGCGTATCGTCCGCAGACGCGCGAACCCGCGTCGTAGAGACTCGCCTTGCCTCGCGGAAAAGGCATCCCATGATCGCTCGTGATGACCACCAGCGTTTCGTCGAGTTCACCACGCGCTTCTTGGGCGGCGATCGTGAGTGCAGCCATTGAGTCGAAATGCTCGACCTCCACGAGTTAATCGAGGATGTCATCGCGCACGATGTCGTTGTCGGGAAAGATCGGCGGTACGACAGCTTTCGCGGGATCCTTGCCAGTCAATTTCCCCGCTCCGAGCTGATAACTGGGATGTGGTTCGGGTTTTGATTTAGCGAGATTCGTTTTTTCAGAGAGATCCTTCGAGAGGTCATAGAGTTCCCACTTCGCTTTGCCGGGCCCTTTTCGACCGCCCATACGAACGAGCTTCCAATCGCCGTGCCGCAATCCGGACCTGCCACCCTGACGCCAAAAGAGTGTTTCATGGGGGTGCCGGTTTGCTTGCCGGTGACGAAGGGAACTAAGTCAACGCCACCCTCCACACGCTTCTCGCGATGGATGGGCCATGGACAGCAGGTAGGTGAAGAGCAGTACACAATGCTTACGGACAACATGTTCGACAAAGTCACGGGAATAGTCCCGGATTCAGGCCCGTCAAAAAGTGCTGCGCGCAGCAGAAAGCGCGGCAGCAGATCACTGTATCGGGCTGCAACCGGCTGCAAATGGAAATTTGAGCTTTGATGACAGCGCACAAAAAAACCTCGTCTTCGTCGGGAATAACGACAAAAACGAGGTTAAATTTGAAGTGAGGGCGCAGGGGCTCGAACCCTGGACCTACGGATTAAAAGTCCGTTGCTCTACCAACTGAGCTACGCCCTCTTTCCTTGGTTTTGTGCTTTACTGGTTTTATCCAGCTAACCCACGGCCAAGAAAGAAACCGATGCGGTAAACATCGGCAAGACGACAGCAATCCTTAACAGGACAACGCCGCGTCGGTGGCTAAATGTAGCAAAAAACAAAAACCTGCCAAGCCCTATCCGAGCGTAACTCTCTACACCTCGAAAATTCGCCAATGAGTCAGGGAATAAAGGGGGAATTGTCTCGGTATTACACCGGGGATGACCGAAAAATCCCCCTCGAAGCCTACAAGTCTCATATTATGATCCGGACCTGTACCGACAATAAACGCATTCGGATACAGCTGATCCCAACTGCATCGTAGCGTTGAACATCTTTTCGGATTTTGAAGGGCCTTGAATTCGACGCTTGTGATGCTGATTCGCTAGACACAAGCCAAAAAAAATCGCCGTGACACCGAATTTGTAATTCAGAACCCACGACGAACCACGTTTCCTATTAAATAACCGAACCATTTCACCAGTCGTAACTTTGAAACAGCGAATTTTCGAGGACTTCAAATTCAAAATTCGCCACATCAATTGGGGTGAGGAATGAATCAAGTCTACGTGTTATCATTCTTTAAGATAAAACGAGTTCACCTTATCAGGGGTTAATGTGTCCAGAATTAATAAAGAGTCACTTGGCAACGTTGCAAGCCCGCAACATGCGACGCGATTTAGCGAACAACCTAGAGCGGCAATTCGGTTCTCGATTCGAATCGCGCTGGTTTGTCTAGCCTTCTTTGTGACCGTGGCTGCTCCCCCCGTTTTCGGCGACTCGCCTGAGCTCAAGGCTCCAAGCAAAATCAAAAATGTTCTGTTTATTATTTCTGACGACCTCAAAGCCAGCGTGCTGGGCTGCTATGGAGAC
>JBLINZ010000499.1:0-4429 GCA_047639375.1 Mariniblastus sp.
GATTTCCGCGAACAGGTCGTCTTCCTTCCAATGCGTTTCCAGTAACGACATCAGGGTTTCGTCATAGCGTTTTTGAGTTTTCGGATTACGGTAAAGCTTGTTAGGAAGGATCGATTTGGCGTGTACAGACTTTGGGCGGATACGATAAGGAGGCAGCGGTGTGGTTTGAGTAAAGCAAGAATCGGTGCCCCAGGGAATGAAGTAGAGCTTGGAGTTCTGGGGGTTTTCGTAGATGAAAAAGTTATTCTGATTACTGCAGTATCCGTCCCAGAAACCAATCAGACTTTCCATCGCCCAAAATTTCAGAAAAGCATCGATGTCAATGTGCTTGTCGAGCTCGGTCAAGTTCAGGGTCTCTTGATTGAGCAGCTTGGCGATTTCCAAAAGGTGGTCGCGGGATGCCGACTTGTTTTTCTTTTCGAATTTTTGAATCCAATCCGGGAAGAAATCAGCAACGGTTCCTTCAAAGTAATCGCCACTCCCGTCTTGAAATCCCCGCTCCAAAAATTCCGGCTTGATCGACTCGACGTTGGAGTAGATCCCCAGGTAGTTTCCATTGACAGTTAGTTTGACGAACCCACAGCGAGGACTGAACGTCCCCGAATCGTTGAACAGTTTATAAGTCAGGAATTGGCAGATCCGAGACGGGTCTTGCTTGTTGTTGTTGAGCGTCAATCGGCTCAGTCCGGGCACCGGGTCCTGTGGCTGGTACTTATCGAATCGAATTTTCAGCGAAGGCCGTTCACTGTCTAGCGATCCTAGGAATCCTTTCTTACGAATGCCAACATTTTCAATTAGCTGCCCATCGATGGTGAGATCGGCAGGTACGTAGGTGAACGGGGAGTCGGCGACCTCGGTCCCGAGTGAATCGACGAAAGAACGCGATTGGGATCGAAGCGTGTCCCAATCCGACTCTTTGACGCTGATTTTGATGTCAGTGACACGATCAGACGCAAAGAGCTTGTCGGCTGAAATTGTTTGAGCGGAAATTTGTGACCCGTCGCTGGATAACGCCGACAATAAAAGGGCGAAACTCACAAGCAAACCAGGCGTAGATTGTTTCAATGGCAGCATCGATATGGGGTCCCGGATTGGATTCTGAATGAAATTGTGGGAATCGTTTGTCGGTCTGATTAACAGGAATCTCTTAGAGCTTGACGGTTGGGGCGTGCTTGTCAACTGATTTCAAACGCCCGACGAGCGAGCAAGCACGGACTTGGGCTATTTCGCTCGCGCTCACGAAATCTTGATGATATTTCGTGCAAGTGGGGGGGGGAATTAGTTAAACGGTATCGCAACTATATCGGCACGCGGTTTGCGGATAAACTGTTTGGCCTTCGTGCCCCATTCATTCAAGATCGAACGTATTCCGTCGCTGGATGCTGTTGACCGAATAGCGATTCTCCCAGCCTCCACGTCCCGTTTTATGATCGATTGCCCACGCGTCGTTGATTGACATTCGAAATCACCATTTGAAAGTTCCTATGTTCTTACGAAGAAAAAAGCAGAATCCGGTAGAGGCGAACGTCGAGACGGAAACCTGGGAACAAACTGATACAGCGGCAGCGATTGAGTGTGCGGGTCGAACCGACATCGGCAAGCGTCGGTTGGTCAATCAGGATCAGTTTTTGATCGCCGACATGCAAAAGAGCCTGCATGTTCAACAGTCGAGCCAGCCACGGATGGACAAACCGTTGTTCGGGGAAACCATGGGGAAATTGTTTTTTTTGGCCGATGGGATGGGAGGTGCCCAAGCTGGCGAAGTTGCCAGTCAAATGGCGATCCAATCGATGGCTCAGTATCTACTGAATTCCATGCATTGGTTGTTTCACCCTCAGCAGCCTGAGATTGAACAATTTATCGAAGACTTGAAAACCGGAGCGCTCCAGTCGCATCAAACTGTTCGCGATACCGCCGATGGCGATCCAAATTTTCGAGGCATGGGAACGACGTTGACGGTGGCTTATGTGATGTGGCCAATGCTTTACGTTTTGCACGTGGGTGATAGCCGCTGTTATATTTTACGAAACGGCCAGCTTCAGTTGCTAACGAAAGACCAGACGTTGGCTCAGCATCTATTCGATTGCGGGCAACTCAAAGGGGCGGAGTTTTCTGAATCGCCCTACCACCATGTGTTATTGAGTGCGATTGGGGCCGAAGGCGATCCTAATGCGCTGGTTTACAAAACAAGAATGCTGCCAGGCGATCGAATCATGCTTTGTTCGGATGGCGTCAATGCCCATTTGGAAGATGCAGAGATTGAGACAATCTTATCAGAGGGAGCCAGTTCGGATGCGATTTGCCAAACGTTGATTGAAACCGCTAACGAACGTGGTGGACATGACAATATTACGGCAATCGTAGGGATTGCAAGTTGATAGAATTGGAGATCCATCAGTACGCTTTGGATTGGCTGGTAAGCAGATTGGGAATAGCTAGGATGTGTGTTTTGTTGGCTGACTTATCTGCTAGGTAGAGAAGATTCGAGGACGCCAATTGTCATTCCATTGACACTTTTAGGGGGCTAGATTTTGAATGTTGTTCCTGAACTTGCGACCGTTCGGCTTCGGCCGACATTTTCAATTCCTACGCATCTAGAATCTCATCTCGTCATACAGCGGGTTAAAGCCAGCGTCGAGGCGGCGCCTGTGGAATTTACTGGGCAGTTTACGAGCCATCATGCGATGGTTTCGATTGGCGAGTCAAAACGCCATTTTTGGTCGCCTTGGTTGAACTTGGACGTTCGCAGTAACGAGGCGGGCAGACAAGTTTTTGGCCGATTCAGTCCGCATCCAAGTATTTGGACGGGATTCATGTTCGCTTATTTATCTCTGGCGGTGCTTAGTTTTTTCTCCGTTATCATTGGTGTATCGCAACAGCTTTCCTCGCAACCTGCTTGGGGCTATGGGCTGATTCCAATCTGGTTTGTCATCGCCATCTGTTTGTGGCTGGTCTCTCAAGCCGGGCAAAAATTGGCCCACGACGAAATGAAGCGGCTGAGGGAGCTGCTCGATCTCAGTTTGAAGATGGTCGAATCGGATTAAACGCTCAGTACCCTGCCATGCCGGCCCACTGAATTAACAAACCTTGACGCATCGGGTGGCCAATGAATTTCAGCCTCTCGTTTACTTCACCGCCGACTTTGCCTTCGATTTCACAGGTTTAGGTTGTGGCTTCTGGCGTTTCTTTTCCAAAACCGACTTTGGCATGATCGGGAATCGTTTTGGGGCAACTAATCCCCGATCAACAATCCAAATATTGCGATAACGCACTTGGTCTTGGTGATTTTGCAACCGAATCGGCAACAAGAACGGCTCTTCTGGTTTGCCGGCTCCGGTTTTGTTCTTCAGTTCGAAATTGTGATGGATGCGAACGCCGTTAAGCCAAACGGTGATGTGGGCGTTTCGGGTCTTCGATCCATCTGCTGCAAATCGGGGCGACGTGAACACGATGTCGTAGGTTTGCCACGAAAGCGGGGGCAGGCACATGTTGAGGTCGGGGGCCTGGGTCCGATAAAGGCTGCCACAGCCATTGATCAGGGGATCTTGGCCAAAGCTATCGAGCACTTGCACCTCGTAACGGCTTTGCAAGTACAGCCCACTATTGGAACGCTGTTGGCTGCCATTTTTCGGCATGTACGACAATTGGAATTCCAAATGAAGATTGAAATCCTGAAACATGGGCTTAAAGTCGGAGCCTTGCATCAGCAACCCATTTTCAGTCATCTCACCGATGGAAAACTGATCGGTGTTGGAACCGTCAAAGATGACCATGGCCCCTCGGGCAGGTTGGGCTCCCATGGTTGGACTGACGCGATGAACTCGTTTGAGGTTGCCGACGCGTCGGCCTTCGGCATCGACGACGACGCAATGCTCGCGTTTTGACAGTAACGCTAGATCGCTTCCGGAGAGGACCAACACTTTATCGGTTCGGGTGCCTGCCATGCGGATCGGCAGTTTTCCGTTCCAGCCGTCACCAGGAAGGCCGCCGGTGTATTGCGTCGCTGAGAACTTTCCGTCGCCGAGGGCCACGATTTGCAAACCCACGTCTTGTTTTTGCTTGCCATTTGCAATTTGCCCCACAAACTCGCCTTGGAACAAAAAGTCTTCGTCGGCTGATTCGACGGTCATCATCCCGTAGGGTTTTTCTGGCGGGTCTTGCTCGTTGTCGTTAGCTGTCGCACTACTGGGTGCAAAGCCGCAAAAAACGGCAGCCAAAATTGAAAGCAAACCGATTCGTTTCCAGGTCGTTAACGTTGTCTTCAAAGTTTCGTCCGTCGTAATAGATTTGGGAAGTTCACTGATGAGTCGCGTTTGAGTTTCACAGAAGAGATTCGAATGGGATCGAAGGTCTTTTGCGAGACTTCATTATGGTTGCAGATTGCCGGATTGCCAACATTCGCTTGAATTCCGGAACATCGGGATGATTC
>JBLINZ010000500.1:0-4423 GCA_047639375.1 Mariniblastus sp.
TGGCGTGTGGGTCTTGCCCGCCAAGCCAGAATTCAAAGTCTTAGCGCTGAACACATTCGATTCTGAAAAAGGCATGTTCAACGCAAGCCCCGCCATCAGCCACAGCCAGATCCTGATGCGAACGGATAACTTTCTATATTGTGTGGGCCAAAACTAGCCAAATTGGCAACTCGTCAAGAGTTTCGGCAGGTTCGGAGTTCCGAATGTCTTGACGACATTCGCTACAGCATCTGACTCGTTCTCATTGAGGGGCCCATCAGGCGAGGCCAAGTGCTTTGTCGAAGCACTTGGCCAAGTTTTTCTCAATCAAACTCAAGCAAGCACTCTTTTCGCGGCCTAAACCGCAGAACAAATTCAGGTAGACTGACGTAATCAGTTTTTGTTCCTAACGAGTCCACCATGAAAAATACGCCAGCCCATCACACCCAAGTAATCCCCACGTTCACTCCAGTGCCCAGCAGCACCCAACGTGCTGGACGATGGATCCCGATCGTCCTCTTGATCATCGTGGGAATGGTCCCCCGTTCCACATTCGCCCAAGAAAAAATCGATGTAGAAAAAGACCCACGGTACACGGGCATGACTTGGGTGCAAAATTCAGCCGAATACGCTTTGCTCACCGAGCAGACGTATCGGATGGCACTTTCCCAGCTCTACGTCGGGATCGAAGACGCGAAATGGTCCGCCGATGAAGTCCAAGTAATCGAGGGCGGATTCGAATCGAAGCTGCCAGCGGTCATCTTGGATTGCGACGAAACCGTGCTCGATAACTCCGCCTACAATGCTCGAAATATCATTCGCAACGAGCTCTACACAACTGACTCTTGGAACGCTTGGTGCTTGGAAGAAAAAGCCGACGCAATCCCCGGCGCCCACGAATTCGTCAAACGGGCTGAAGCACTGGGCGTCAAAGTTTTCTATATCACCAACCGCCGCGACGTCGTCAAACAAGCCACGATCAACAATCTCAAGGCCCTTGGATTCGACGCCGATGACTCAACGGTCCTGACCAAGAACCCTGAGCAAGACCGAGGCGACGACAAAGTCACCCGCCGCGCGTCAGTCGCCAAAAACTATCGAATCGTGTTGTTGATCGGCGACAGCATGAGCGATCTATGTACCGGCATGGATGTCCCCAACACCAATCGTCGCAACGAAATTGCCAGTGAGAAAACCCAATTGCTGGGCTCGCGCTGGGTGATGATGCCCAACCCTGTCTACGGAGGTTGGCAACGTGCTCTCCCCGAGGCAGAGAAAGCATTGCATTCCAAACTAGATCCCGAGACCAAATGAGTCAATGATCGCTCGTGACCTCGCACCACCGTCCACTCAAATTCGTTTGTGAATTTTCAATCCAACCAACTCAGGAACCAGTCATGAATCAACTCCTTCCATCAAGTCATCGAATCAGTCGAATCGGGTTGTGCTTGATCTTTTCGATCGGTGCCTGTGCAGGCTGGGCAAGCGATTCCTGGGGACAGCAGATCGTCGTTGGCCAACCAATGTTGGGCGCAGTGAGTTGACAAGACCAAGCACAGATGATGTACAAGCACTTCATGAATCAAATCAACTTGAAAAAACCGGCTGCCCAACAGGCGATTGCGACACACTTGGAAGCCATCGATCGAGCCGTAACGCCAACCGAATCCCAGCAGAAAAAACTCTCGCTCGCCGCCAAAGGATCCGTCAAATCACACATGGTAAAGGAGTCCCAAACACCAATCGTCAAAATGGCCAAACAATCGGGATTTGACTTTGTGCCTGGCACTCCCCCGAGGAAGCCGGCGGCGACGGTGTCGAAATAATTGCACAGGGAGCCGTGTTCAGAAATGTTGTGAATGGATGAAACCCATTCGCTTCCTCGACAGTCGAACAAGAGAAAATCTGGGTGAGTTCCGTGAAGAAGTCTTTGACACCTGAACAAGCCGAGAAACTCAATGCTTGGAAATCTCAACGCCAAGCGTTCAGGCAGAAAACAGCGGTTGGGCAATTTGTCGCCCAAGTCGACGCGGAACTGCTATTGAGCGGAGAGCAACGAGAGAAACTCATGAGCTGGGTCAACGATCATCACGGCCCTGCACTCGTGAAACGACTCACGCCTCAACGTCAGCCATTTAATCGGGTTTTCATTGGAGGAGGCATCCAAGTGCAAAACAACGGCAAGCCCAAAGTAGACCCAGAGATCGCCGAGATTCTCTCGGAAACGCAAACGACGACTGGGCTCACTCGCTTTCAAGGCCAACTCAAAACCCCAAACGCCGGCGTTCCTCCATTCATATAGATCCAAGCCAACAAGCTTGAAGTGGAAATTGATAATTAGTTCGCTAGCCCTGCTCCGGCTTCGGTTTTACGAGCAGCCACTCCCTCCCCTCAGAAACTTTCGCCTCTCTGATCGGATATCGAGAATCGCCCCTTAGCCATGTGGCTGCGGAGGCTATACTGGTCCGCTGACAATCGGCCCGGAAAACTCGGCCGATCATTCAAAACTCAGCGTCCTGCTGGAATTTCAACCACCCAGTAGACCCAGCCGGTGTTGGCTCCCGTCTGCCTTCCCAACCACACGATTTTTCAAGTTAAGCGATTTCATGGCATCCAGTAAACTTCACGGCACCGTAACCGAATCGGAAGTTGGCCGCATCGACTTGATGGTCCGAACGATGGTCGATCTTTCGAGAAGCAAACTGACGGCACTATTTGAACATGGCTGCGTTCAATTGAACAAACGCATTTGCGAAAATCCTGCCGAACGTGTCGCCATCGGTGACCGTATCACCGTGACGTACGATGCCCACCAAGGCTACTCGTCCAAGAAAAAACCTTGGAGCGACCGCACGTTCACGATTATCTACGAAGACGACTTGTTGTTGATCGTCAACAAATCTGCCGGCGTCCTCACCGTTCCGACCAACAAAGAAGAATCAAACACGCTGCTGGAACGCGTGACGACCTACCTGAGTCACAAAAAGAAAAACCACGAAGCCTATTTGATCCACCGGCTGGACCGTGGCATGAGTGGGTTGATGGTGTTTGGTAAATCGCCCAAGGTCGCCAAGAATCTTCGAGAACAATTCGATGGCGAATCCGCAAAACGCGTCTTGATGGCTATTGTGAATGGCGTGATGGAAAACGAAACCGGAACGATTGAATCCCACCTCGATACGCATAACAATCTGAGCCGTTACTCGACCAACGATAAAGGCAAAGGCCAACACTCGATCACGACTTATCGAGTGACCAAGCAAATGGAAGACGCCACGGCCGTCGAGATCGAACTCGTCACCGCCCGCCGCCACCAAGCTCGCGCGCACCTGTCCGAACTAGGCCACCATGTCCTGGGAGACGAACGGTACCGCCAGAAACGTTATGAGCACGAACGCTGGAACAAAAAACGCATGGCATTGCACGCCGTGCGCATGACGTTCATTCATCCTGAAACCAAGAAAGAAGTTAGCTTCAAGACTGAGCTACCGATCTCAATGCGAAAGTTCATTCGGGGCGGGAAAAATACTCAGGCTGAAACGACGCCGACCGAGATGACGCCGGCAACTCCCCCGATTGATCCAACGATTGATCCAACGATTGATCCAACGAGCGAGAGCAAGAACGAGTAACTCTTGACGCAGCCTGCTTGAAAACCTTATTCAGCCCCGACCGCAACTTCAACGCCTTGAGCACTCGCTGGCGCTCCAACGAGTTTTCGTTCAGCCGGCCATCGCTTGGCAACGCCCCAGCTAATAATGCAACCGATGATCGCGGCGACCAGTGGAAAACTGGTAGTCTGGAGCACGGTATACACCTGGCCTTTTGGCCATCCATGCTGCGCCGTATTGCCGCTGGAGGAGGCTATATCGAGTCCGATCACCACCAACAGCCCGGCGAGTGCCAGTCCGAAACAAGCCAGCCAAACCTTGGGGTGTCGCGAATCGGGAAACGCCCAAACAACGAACAACAAACTGGGGACGACGACCGACAGCCAAATCAAATGCATTGAAACTAATGCTTCCGTGGCTGGCAGTCAGCATTCATCAATCGGTGGCATCCTGACGCCCGCCAACAAGACCGCTCCATACACCGACGCTCCTACAAACGCGATGGTAGCCAATAATTTCGTGCGAAATTGCATGGAATTGCCTTCTTGCGATTTGAATGATTTCTAAAATTCTACCTGAAATACGGCGTCAAGCGACCCAATCGAATTCGCCACTTCATGATTTCAAGGCTTTGAGCGAGATCTCACGTCGATTGGCCACATCAGCACGACGCCTATTGAACATCGAGTTTCCGCCGTAAAATGAGCGGCCAAGGCCTCGTTTAGCGTGACGTGGCAATCCGCACTAGCTTACAAACTTTTGAAGAAAACATCGTGGATTCTCAAGAAATTCTCGGCGACGGCGGACTGATCGCCAAACGACTTGAGAACTAC
>JBLINZ010000501.1:0-4405 GCA_047639375.1 Mariniblastus sp.
AAACGGCCGCCAATCAGCTTCCGAATCAGCTCAACGTTTGGGGAGGCGTCGAGCATGTAGACCAGCAACCGCCAAGGCAACGGGCCGCGGCTGGCGAGGTCGGCGGAGGGCGAATGGATCAGTTGTTGGAATTGGGCTTCGGACCAATATTGTTGGCCTTCGCGTCGTTTCGGTTGCTTTTTCTTAAGGGCCTTTTTCGCTTTTCTGAGCCCCGGATCTTTGGTGTCCTCGGGGATTTGATCGTATTTTTCTTTCCATTTGAGGATTTTGACGTCGTCCTCGTGTGGGAGCGCGAACACATAGCCGCGATCGTCGAATTGTGGCCGCCCTGCCCTGCCGAACATCTGCTTGATGGAGCTCGGTTCGATCAGTTTCATTTTCCCGCGTGGCCCCTTGATCAACGTCGGCAAGACGACGCTGCGGGCGGGCAAGTTAATCCCGGCCGCTAAAGTTTCAGTGCACACGCAAACGCTTAACAATTTTTCCTGGAAGAGCTCTTCAACGATTTGACGGTAGCGGGGAAGCACGCCAGCATGATGGACGCCGACCCCGCGGACTAAAATCTGTTTCATTTTTGGCCCGACGCCCTGCGACCAATCGTATTCTTCCAACCGGGCGGCGAGTTTTTTTTGCTGTTCCTTGTCGACGCACTTTTTACCTTTCAGTGTTTCGGCCACGTTCCAACATTGTTCGCGGTTGAAGCAAAACAGCAACGCCGGCGTGTAGCGGCTTTCTTCGTCGCCTTGGACCATCGATTCGATCTGGTCGGGCAGGATTTTGTCTTCGACCCAATGGTACGATAAAGGGACCATGCGATCGTCTGACTGGACGAGTTTGAGATTCCGTTGGTGCGTCCGATTCAACCAAGCCGCGAAATCCATGGAGTTGCCCACGGTGGCTGAAAGCAGGAGTGTCTTGATGTGAGCCGGCAGCAGACCCAAGCCAAACTCCCACACGATCCCCCGTTCACGATCGTTGAAGCTGTGAAACTCGTCCATCACGACGGCCCACACGTTGTCGAAATCGAAGGCTTCTTCGTGGAGCAGGCGGTTTAGCAGGATCTCCGCGACCACGACCAGGATCTTCGCATCAGGGTTGACCTTGCGATTGCCTGTGACGAGTCCCACGTCGTCGGCTGAGTAGCCCCATTTGACAACGGATTCCTGGATGTCTCGAAACTTCTGATCGGTCAATGCGATCAGCGGCGTGGTGTAGTATGCGGTTTTGCCAAGTTTGAGGGCCTCGTAGATGGCGGCCTCTGCGATCAGTGTTTTTCCGGTTCCGGTCGGGGCGCAAACCAAGACGCCTTGTTCGGACGTGAACCAAGAAAGCAACGCCTCTTCCTGGACCGGATAGGGGTCGAACGGAAGTTGATCGAAATAAAGTTCCGCGATCTCATCTCGCTGGTTTTGAAGTTCGTCGGAAGTAATGTTGCAGCTCCGTGGCTCCGGCGTAATCAGATCGCGCCAGCCTGTTATCAGTTCGATGTATGTAAGATCTACAAATGATTGTCTCACGACAGCAATTCCTTGCAAGCACGCAAGGCAGCTGGCGGAGAAAACTTCGTTTTTTTGTGGGTGAGTGGCTGGTTGGGAAGTTTTAGGGCGAAGGCCAATGGCGTTGGCATCGAGTTTGCTTTTGAAAGAATCATCAAACTACAGACCACCGTGGTTCCACCCCACTTGAACGCTGACTAGGAGAACAGAGATGGCTCGCAAGAAAAAGAAGAAGCAAAAAACATCGATCTTTGGCGCAATGATGATCGAAGGTTTGGCCGTTGCCCTGTTCGTGTTCCTGTTCATCCAGGCTCGGGCTGAGCGTCAGCAGGAATCGGAGCGAAGCGGATTCCCAGTGATCCAAGAAATGTTCGAGCAAACGCCAGTGCAGATCTTGATGTCGACGTAATCCACGAACTTGAGAGGGAGTTCTCAATCCGTTCTGTGGTCGCCTAGGTACGCAGGTGGCGCGGGTCAATTTTTGCCTTCATGAGCCCCAATGTACTTTTCACGGACCATCGCTCGTCGTTGCTTGAGATGCCTCTGGTGGTGAGAGTTCATTGCTGATCAGCATCAGACGCGAGTAGCACATTTCGAATCGTTAAGATAACAAACAGCAAGACCACGGTTCCGATCATGACTTTTTCGCGCGAGATCTCAATTCGGTTAAATTTTCGCTTCCCCAAATCAATTGCCCAAGACAACCAGCGAGTTACTGCGAACGCGACGAGCATGCCGCCGGCCATTACAGGCAATGGGGTTGATGCTGCGAGAGTGGAGCCCGAGTAGCGAATTTTGTTGCAGTGCGATTGGAAGAGAAGATTTTCTCGGTAGAGCAAAATTCCCAAATAGACCCAGCCAAAACCCAAGGCGACGATGAACATCTTGAGTCGTTTGAGCTGATGGGCAGGGAACGTTCCCAGTCCCGCAGCGATTTAAATTCCCAGCATGGCCAAGGGAGCGAATTCAATCCATGGACCGAACTTCCTTATCGCCCGAAAGCTATTGGACATATCCAACTTGATTAATTCTGGAGTCAGGGTGGCTAGCGAGCAGAACAGACAAGCCAGGATCAGCATGATTTCACCTCGAGCGGGGAGGATCCAGCCGACGATTTGGAAAAATAATTTGGAGATAAGTCGCACGAGTCACCCAACCTCTAAATACTTGGAATCCCCAAGATAGAGCCTGTAGGTCGCTCTGGCCATCATCAAGCTAACTTGGGCTTCGGGAAATCACGTCGATCGGGCCGAAGATGGTACTTGGGTCGAAGATCGGAAGGGATGCCCGATTCTCTCCGGGGAGGGATTGATTTAGACTGAAGGATCAGACTGTCCCTTCGAATTGCCGATCCTAAAATTATGTCCCGACGTAGCCGCGCCCGCGAAATTGTCTTGCAGGTTCTTTATCAAGATGATTTGAATTCAGACCAGCCGGAAGATGTCCGACTCCGGTTTATCAATTCGCGTTTGAACTACGACCGTGCCTTGATCCAATTTGCCGAACAATTGTTATCCGGCGTTCGGTCTCATCAAAATTCTGTTGATGAAAAACTGGAAGAGATCGCTCGCAATTGGAGATTGTCCCGGATGGCGGCAACGGACCGAAATGTCCTTCGGCTGGGGGCCTACGAAATCCTGTTTTCCGACACACCAGATCGAGTGGCAATCAATGAAGCGATTGAGTTGGCAAAACGTTATGGCACGAATAATTCGTCCCAGTTCGTGAACGGCGTGCTGGATCGTTTGATGTCGAATAAATCAGCTGCTCAATCTAAAGATGTTGCTTCGGAAGATTAGAATGGGCGTGGTCCAATTAAGATTGGCCCTTAAATAAAAAATACAATCGAAAATCAATCTGAGCAAAGCTAGTTTCATGGCCCGTTGGAATCCATTTGGTAAAAAAGACAAGCACGAATCTCCCGAATCAGAACCCACGGGGATGTTCGGGCGAGTCAAATCGGCGCTTTCGAAAACCGTTCAGGTACTCAATACCGATATTCGTGACCTCGTCAAAGAAGGGCGACTGGTTGACGACGAATTTTTGGACGAGCTGTTTTCCCACTTAGTCAAAACTGATATGGGTGTTGGTCCTGCGGGAAAGATTCGCGATGGGATTCATTCTGAGTTTCGCGGTCGCAAACTGTTCATGGATGACTTGATTGGCTCAGCCAAGAAAACCATCTCGGAGATCATGCAGCAGGAAACCGGCAGCATCAGCATGGCAGAATCCGGGCCAACGGTCGTGATGGTTGTCGGCGTCAACGGGGCCGGGAAAACGACGTCGATCGCCAAATTGGCTCACATGTTTACTGAGCAAGGCAAGTCGGTAGTGCTTGGTGCCGGTGATACGTTTCGAGCGGCAGCCGTCGAACAGCTATCGGTTTGGGCTGGCCGCATGGGCGCCGAAATCGTCACCGGACCGCAAGGCAGTGATCCGGCGAGTGTGGCCTACAAAGCCGTCGACGCTGCCAAGAATAATGGCACCGATATTTGTATCGTTGATACGGCTGGGCGATTGCAAACGCAAAGCAATTTGATGGAAGAGTTGGGGCGGATCCGGCGCGTGATTGGAAAAGTCATTCCAGAAGCGCCTCATGAGGTGTTGTTGGTTTTGGATGCTACGGCCGGACAAAACGCGATCAGCCAAGCCCGTGGTTTCTCGGAGGCCGCTGGCTGTACTGGGATCGTGCTGGCAAAACTGGACGGCACGGCCAAGGGCGGCGTGGCGATTCCTATTCGGGAAGAATTTGGTTTGCCGGTTAAATTCATTGGCTTGGGCGAAACGCCTGACGCGTTTGCGGTATTCGATGTTGATCAATACGTCGACGCGTTGTTCGACGAAATCTAAATCGGCCGGGAGCTGTTGATCCGTGCGTTTTCGGATAGCTTGGGCGGTTGTTTTCCGGT
>JBLINZ010000502.1:0-4403 GCA_047639375.1 Mariniblastus sp.
CGCCAACGAGGACGAGCAACCATTCAAAGTGGGATCTAGCGAGGGTTCCTCCTCGCTATCGCGGCGGGTTACCAAGAAAGTCACAGCCACGTCAGGATGCCCTCGCTTGCATTGGAGGTTGGCTCAGGATGGAAGAGTCTATCTTGCCTTTTCTGTCTGATCGGACTCCAGAGGATGAGGGGCTTTCCATTCTGGAAGGGAAAGAAGTTGAAGTTTTTTCGGTTAGACGAAAACTACTGCCGAAAACTTTTTCGCCAAGCCACCATCAAGGGCAGCAAATTTTCACCGGTCTCAAGTCAACGCATTCCGGTTGTTGTGTTTTCACATGTTCCTTGCTAGCTCGTGAGATCGCATCTCGCCTCACCTTCCCATCACCCAACTCGGGTTGACCCATCGATTGACTGTTGATACTTACGCACTTAGAAATTCAACGGGCGGTTATCGACGGAATCTAGGTCAATTGTTTAACGATTTTTTCAACAACACGAAATTCACCACTGTGCTGCTAGCAACACTTGCTATCGCACTACAGTTTTGTGCGCCTGCCGTTGCCCAGCGAGCAAGGTTCGATGATTTCTTCGCCTCTCAATCGGGGGGAGCCATTCCGGCCCCTGCAAGAACGCTGCAAAGCGTCCCTGGGGTCAACCCATCGATCATCACCACGCCACCGGCTGGCTTGTTGCAGCAACCGAATTTCGCTCCGGGCTCATTCCAGTCACCCGTCTTAGCCCCTCAAAATGGCGTTCCAAGTCTTCAATTCCCGACGTTCGGGGCCCCCGCAGGTGCGACGCCATCGTTTGATCCCTACAGCGCACAGAATCAAAATTTTCCTATTTTTCCGCGGGGAAATCAGCCGGATTTTCAGCCGCTCGCCCCAACCAACCCTCAAGCGTTTGCTCAGCCTCAATACGGAAATCAGCAATTGGGGACAGGGTATTTTGGCAATCGACAGTTTCAAGGCAATGGCACCAACTGGCAACCAGCCGCCGACTGGACCCAGCAAGCCTGGCAATCGTTTCGGTCCGATTTCCTGCCGCGGCTTTTTGAACGGCCACGTGCTCGCCAGACTTACCTTTATGGGAGCGGTGGCAACGAGCTGAATATTAATGACATTGAACTGGCGACAACCGCGACGCTGCCGAACTTCCTTCAAGGCCCCACGCCACTCAAAATCACTCCTGGATTTGTGTTCCACTTTTGGAATGGCCCTGACTCGGTCGCCCACCCAGCATTCGACTTGCCCGCTCGGGCCTACAGCTCATACCTGTCGTTCGATCACATCACGGACCCATCCAAGGTCAGCGGATTCGAAAACAATTTGACCATTGGCTACTACAGCGATTTTGAAAACACATCGAGCGACGCGATTCGGATCACGGCGAAACTGCTGGGATGGTACCGAGTCAACCAATACACGATCAGCAAATTTGGCGTGGAGTATCTTGACCGCGTCAACGTAAAACTGCTGCCTGCATTCGGAGTTTATCTCACGCCAAATGCGGATATGAAATTCGATCTGTATTTCCCCAAATCAAAACTCTCACACCGAATCCCCAACATCAACAACTACGAAGCCTGGGCCTATGTGGGCGGCGAATATGGCGGCGGGAGCTGGGCGATCAACCGACGCGACGGCACACGAGACCAAGTCGACATCAACGACGTCAGAGCCTACGCAGGCATTGAATGGATGGGGCCCCAACGCGTCACCGGATTCTTTGAATTAGGCTACGTGTTCGAACGTGAGTTGGTTTACCGCTCCAACGCGTTGAATACCTTGGATCTTCAAGACACATTGATGATCCGATCGGGGCTCGCATTTTAGTGGCTTGCGAAAACCGAGCACGACAATCGACCCGTGCGACGCGTTTCAAACGTGCTTTCCGGCCAGCCAACCGGTGCAGAACGCTGACTGGAAATTAAATCCGCCGATCGGTCCATCGAGATCAAGCACCTCGCCCGCGAAAAACAAACCAGGGGCCAGCTTTGATTGCATCGTTTTGCTGTCGACTTCCTTCAGGCTCACACCCCCAGCGGTGACCTCAGCTTTTTCGAAACCCAGTGTTCCGTTAATCGCAAACCGACACTGCTTGACCTGCTGAATGATTGCCTCCAACTGATGCTTGCTAAGCTCAGCGTTCTTGCCCTGCAACTCAACCCCCGCCGCCACCAGCAACGACTCCGCCAACCGCTTGGGAAATAATTCGTTCAACAGATTGCCAGAATGCTGTTTGCCATGCTGCGACTTTTTCGCAGCCAGCTCCTGCTCAAATTGGCCAAGCGATACGGACGGATGAAAATCGCAAACCAACTCCAATGACTTACGATTGGGGTGCTTGGCGACTTCTCGACTGACATCCAGAATCGACGGACCAGAAAACCCCCAATGCGTAAACAAAAACGAGCCCTCTCGTCGGACAAGCGATTTTGCTTTTAGTTTCTTTCGTTCAGATTTCGACAACTCAGCCGTTGGGTCAGCCCTTTGCTCGGCTTGCCAAACATCGACCACAGCGCGTTCGATCGTGACACCCTTAAGATCGTTTGCCCAAACGCAACTATTGAGGATAGGAACCAACGCCGGAACCGTATCGACAATCGAATGACCGAAACCCTCAGCCCAAGCGTATCCGTCTCCCGTGGTGCCGCAGCCGGGATACGATTTTCCGCCGGAAGTGATCAACAACGAGTGACAACGATACTCGCCCCGATCCGTGAGAACGCCGAACGCCGATCCACCGCTTGACTCAGATTCGGTTCCGCCGCCGACCGCGGCCACGGAGTCCGATGCAACTTTGTGAATAGCGACGACCGCATGCTCCGTCAAAATCGTAGCACCAGCCTTCGCAGCCAAGCCCACCAGGGCGTCCCGCACATCGATGGCCTTGTTGCTGGCAGGAAAAACTTTTCCCGTCGACTCGACCTTGGTCGCCACCCCCTGATCCTCAATTTTCTTGACCACGGCCGCCGGTGGAAGCATCGCCAAGGCGGAATGCAAGAATCGCCCCTGCCGTCCAAACGCCGTCACAATCTCACGCTCATCACAATGGTGAGTGATATTGCAGCGCGTCCCGCCAGACATCAGGATCTTGACCCCGATCTTTTTGTTTTTCTCAAGTAGCAAGACACGGCGACCAGACTCCGCGGCGCTCGCAGCGGCCATTAGCCCTGCAGCCCCCGCACCCACAATGATGACATCCCAATGACTCAATTTGACTCCACAATGCGTATCTCAACCGTTTTGACGTTCGACTGTTTTGACGTTTCAATCACCAGCCATGACCACCTGACGATTTCGCTACCTGACATCTTAGTCGAATCGATCTGATTGATTGTGAGATGAAGCCCATCCACATCAAAAGCGTTAGGCCACCAAGAGCCTAACGCATTTGCGAAGTGGTACTCTAACTAATTTAGCTCACGCCGCCGCCCGGGACTTCGTCCATTCCCTGCTCAGCAAAACATTCAGACGGGGCCGAGCCTCTCAGCAACCGCCTGCCTCAGCCGCGTTTCGGAATGACCGACAAACCGCCAGCCCCCAAGCAGAAGCCAAGTCCTTCGAACGAGACACGACTCAGGCATTTCGAAATATCAGCTTTTGAAAGCCCTGCGAATTCTACTGACCGTACCGAGGTGCCTGACTCTGAGGACTTGGCACGGGATTGTACGTCGAGCGAAAACCGGGACTCTGCACTGCCTGCGGCGATTGGGCAGGCTGCGGAACCGGCGGTTGCGCCATTACGGGCCGAGTTGGCTGCGGAACGGGATTGGTCGGCGGAACAGCTGGTCGGACCGGAACACTGACGGCCTGAGTGGCTTTTTCGTTTTCGGCCAACACCTGAAGTAGCTTCGAAATACAGAGCTTGTTCATGCTAGTACTGTGGTCGCTCGCTTCAGCCTTAAGGGCTTCATGCAGACTTTCTGGCAAGCGAACAGTGATCACTCGAGTCGGCTCATTCTTGCCACCACCCGCTTTGCGAGTCCGTAGCGTCGCCACCATTTTCTGGATCTCGGAAAACTCTCCAGATTGCTCAAACTGAACGTACTCAGCTTGTGACGGAAAGACGGACCTAGCGGCGCCTTTTACGCCCAAAGTCTCGCGGAAGAAAGTGACCCAATCCGGTCGCTCATGATGCAGTTGCCTGGCAACCTGCAAGACCTTTTGACACCTAGAAGCAAATCCTTCGTGCTGAATCATTACGTCGTTCACAGTGGACTCCTTTCGCTAATGCGAATTTGTGTGGGTGATCTATTTCGAATAACCTGTGCCGACGGGAGCCAACCGGCCCCGCCAACTTCACTTCGAACCCATCTTCCGACCAAGGCAAGCTTCAAAACTAATGTCATTAAACTGCTTGCACTTACGTCGAAACGCCACACTTGCAAAACAACCGGGCACGCCTGCC
>JBLINZ010000503.1:0-4383 GCA_047639375.1 Mariniblastus sp.
AAAAACCGCAGCCATTGTTTCAGGCTTAAGACTCGGTTCGGAAGCCAGAAAATTGTCGATGACATTGCATTCGTCCCGACATTGGTCTCTCACCAAATTGGCGAATCGTTGCTCCGATGGCAATGCCGTGATTTCCGGACGAAGTTTTCCAGTCACGTGTTCGCCTATTTGCTCAAACAGCAATGTCAGGGGTTTCTGATCAGGATTCCTGCAACCAGAAAACAGAAGGACGCCGAGCATGGTTGCCCACACGAACAGAACCAGATTGGATTGATTGGCCATTGAGCAGTCCACGCATGATGAAACATTTAATTACGGCCGACGGAGGTGACCACAGCACGGCAAGGGCTGTGTTGTCAGCGATTCCGCTGACGACCTGTGTTCCGTCAGGTGAAACGCCACGCTGGCAACATAACCTTGATGTCCTTTGAGCGTAAGCGTTACTTCGCCACTGGCATTGCAGACCTCCGGCGGCCAATCGCCAATCAGCTGGTGAACCACAACCACGCCCAAAAGCACCGGGGTTAACTCGGCCTGAGTCGCCTTAACAAGCTCTGCATCAACCGCCCCGGCCCTTGCCTTCGACTTTAATCCAACCGGACCAATTGCTAAGAGTTTTTACCACAACTCAACTCTTATCAACTCGGATTTTACAGTTTGCTGAAACATCTTGATGATGTAATTCCTCTTGCACCAAACAGACGCGGACACACAACTTACATCGATCCCTCGCTATTTTGGCTCGGCATTCTTTATCTTTCGCCGACGAAACCGATAAACGAATTGTCGATTTAATCAACGCCGGCAAACCATTTCACTATCGGGCTGCCATTTTTGGGCCATTTGCCGAGCCTTCCTGAGCCGTGACGCGTAAGCGGCCGGACCTCCCCCAAAATACCCGGTGCCTAACGGCCCACAGCTCACTAAATCGACAAGCCGTCAAGCATTTCCGATCTGATGCAATCTTTTCATATTCTCCTTGACTCCGCTGCCCCGCAGCACTACCTTGCTAGATAGCTAGTGCAGTAGACACACGCTCTTGGAGAAACTTATGGCGACACAACTATTTTTCGACATCAACACCAGCAACGGTGTGCCGGTCTACGAACAGGTGGCAATGCAAATTGTCAGTGCAATCGCCAGTGGTGGATTGGAAGCGGGCCAGATGGTGCCTTCTGGGCGTGAGATGGCTAAGGAATTGGCCATCAATCCCAACACAGTTTCACGCGCATATCGACAACTTCAGGATCACGCGATTTTGGAAACGGTGCGCGGTTCCGGTGTCGCCGTAGCCAGCGGCGCAAAAGCGAAGTGCAAATCCATGCGGGCTCAAGCCGTACGTGAGCGGATTTCCCACATGATTGTCGACGCCCGCCAAAGCCATCTGACGGACGATGAGATTCTTGAGATGATCCAAACCGAGATGCGAAAAAAACATCGCTGACGGTGCTTTTCCCAACAAATTGCGGCGAAGCAAGTTCAGACCTTTTCAGACCCTAAGTCAACTCAATTACGAAACTAAAGAGGCGGAACAGTGGAATCAAACCAAAACTCGGCCACCGTCGTCAACATTGCCGGGCTGTCCAAACTTTACGGGCAAACCCAAGCCCTTGATAATGTTTCGTTGACGATTCCCGCAGGCACGGTGTTTGCACTTCTGGGCGAAAACGGGGCTGGCAAATCAACCTGCCTGAAAACTCTGCTGGGTTTGGAGAAACCTGACTCTGGCTCCGCACATGTCTTAGGCATGAACTGCCAAACCGACGGCATCAAAATTCGATCAACCGTCGGCTACGTTCCTGAAAGCCCCGCGCTCTACGACTGGATGACAGTTGAGGAAACGGGCTGGTTTGCGGCCGGCTTTTACGGCGGCGATTTCATCACCGAGTTTAAGCGACTGGCCGCTGAGTTTGACCTGCCCATCAATCAAAAGATCAAAAAGCTATCCAAGGGCGGTCGCGCTAAGGTTTCGCTCGCCTTGGCGACAGCTCACCGGCCTCCGTTGTTGATCATGGACGAACCGACATCGGGTTTGGACACGCTAGTTCGTCGCAAATTCTTAGAAAGCATGATCGAGGTCACCGGGAGTGGCCGCACGGTATTGCTTTCAAGCCACCAGATTCCCGACGTTGAACGAGTCGCAGATATCGTTGCCATCGTCAATCAGGGAAAGGTACTGATCTGCGAACCGCTCGAGGAATTGAAACAGATGATGGAGCAATGGGTGGTGACACTGGATTCGGATGGTTTAAAGCTACCGACCGTCAAAGCAGAGATCCTCCTCTACGAAGGTCGCGACTCGCGGCGGCGGCGTTTATTGGTTCGCAATCCGTCCCCCGAATGCTTGTGGACGCTGCGTGACCATCCCGGCGTGACCGAAGTCGCGGTTCACACTCCTTCGCTAGAAGAAATATTCGTGGCGGTTATTAGGTCGCGTTCTCCAGATGCGATCGAGAGCAACCGCACCGACACGGCCCAATCGTCCGACCCATCTAGTGAGGTGAAACAATGAGCTCAATGCTTGATAGTTTGCCGACCAATCCTTACCCAAACGATTCGAACGTCGTGAAACCCTCGATGCGATCAATGTGGGGGCGATTGCTATGGAAGGACGCCCGTGAAGTCATTCCGATTTGGGGCACGCTGCTAATTGCGGCGATACTCTGTTTAGTGGTGGCTTGGGCGATGGTCTACAGCAACCGCGTACACATCGCGCCGTTGTACATCAGCGGTCACACTTTCATCGCGTTATGTAGCGTGATTACTGGCGTTTTCCTGGTAGCAAGCGAAGACGAAAACCGCACTCTGCATCTGCTGAGAAATTTACCGTTGCCGCCGAAACAGATTGTTTGGCAGAAGCTGTTGCTAGGCAGCGCGGGCGTCGTAGCAATGGCTTGTTTCACCGCGGCCTTCACGATGATTTTGGCGAATTTCTCCCAATGCCAGGCACTGGACGTCCGATCGCCTTACCGATTCACAGTTGCCAATGTCACCCTGTTACCGTTGCTCTACTTGGTCATCGCGTCACTCAGTGCGATGGTTTCACGGTCGCACTTCTACGGAGTTTTGATCGCGGGAATTATCACAACTGGCGTAATTGCGTTCTTGGAGCCGACTTGGTTAGGCGGACGGGGCGGCCATCTCGACCGCGGAGAAATTCGCTGGCTCTGGGTGGCATTGACTCTCTTGGCTGGAGCTTGTGTCATGCTGCTCAATGCCACTCATTGGGTCGAAGACAAAGTCACTACGAAGTTAGCGTTCAAAGGCAGCGCCCCCCAGACAAACACGGCCAGAAGACTTTCAGATTCAGCCCCTCCGAACCCCTTCCCGGCATTACTGTGGCAATCCGTCAGGCAGTCACGCGTTCTGTTGGCCTGTTGTTTTGGGCTGACGATCGTGGGTTGGATCGCGATTGAAACAACGGTTGACTACAGCCATCAATTCTTCGATCGAACCTCCGAAAATTCATTTGCGACGCAGAAAACGATCATGACACTGCTGTGGATGCTGGCAATGATGGCCGCATTTGCCAGTTCGATCTCCTTGGACGATAAACGCCGCGAAAATTATCTCTTTTTTCAGCAAAACCGCGAACGGTCCAAGTGGCTTTGGCTGTCTCGCGTGCTGCCGTTTTGGGGCTTGGCACTGTTATTAACGCTGCTCTGGAACTTTTTCGTCTTCGATATTGGCTCGAACATACTCAACACTCAGCTGTATCGCGGGTATCTGAATATTAGAGAAGTTGAGCTCGTCAGTTCGTTGTCGCTTCAGGCCGCATCTCAGTCTTTCCTGGTGCCATTGCTGAGCCTTCTGGGGATCATTGGCATTGGGCATTACTTTTCAATGTTCGTCCGCAATCCAATTTTGTCTTTTGTGTTCGCTGGCGTGGTAAGCGTTGTTTTCGTGGCTTTAACCGCCTATGTGGTTTATGTCAACGAAAGTGTGTGGTGGTTCGTGGCCCCCACGATCGTTGCGACCTATGCGGCAAATTGGTGGCGAACGAAATCATGGCTGGCAACATCGCCTCATGCTACGGATTTTTTGATGCCTATCGCGTTACCTGCCATCGTCTTGGCAATCGTTGTCACGACGTTCATCAACCACCGTGCGACGGAGTTTACAAACGTTAAACTGGACGTGCATAACTTTGCAAATTTTGCTGGTGGAACACTGCGGACTCTAACTGACGAGCACGAGACTAACTACGCGTTAGCTAAAATCGAGTTTGGAAACGAAGCACAACGCCAGCGGGCAGCCACGCTGTACAAAGACGCGGCCAAGCTTGGACAAGGCAATCTTGCCTTGATGCAAGGGTTTGTTCCAATGCCGTGGCCAGCCCAAAAATCAGCCGACTACGTCGCTGAGAACCAAGATGCAATTGCC
>JBLINZ010000504.1:0-4363 GCA_047639375.1 Mariniblastus sp.
GATGTAGCCAAACTGGTGACAGTTCGGGATTCGAAGTCTTGCGACTCAGGCGACGACAGTAATTTGTCGAACGGCCCTAACGCTGTCCATGCGCCTTGTAGGAAATAACTGTACGACTGCTTTTGATGTCGTTCAGTTTAACCCCACCGCGGGAAGATCGCAGGTGGTTTTCAATGTTTCACCCTGAAGCAAATCATTGAAATGCCGACCCATAAAATGTCGATTAAAGCAGGACGATCGAATTTGACGGTCAAAGAGATTGCCGCTCCCTCTCGATATAGAGTTGGAGGCAACGAATCAGGTGTTTCAAGAGTGACGCTTGGAGGGCAGGCGGCGATGTTCAGGCGGCGATATGCGATCGAGCTAGTCGAGTGAACATTTTGATGGCGCAGGATTAGTTCTTACGCGGCATTTGTTTTGAGGCATGCACGATGCCTAGCGATTAACGTCAGCCACCGCCGGACGAGCTGCACGACGAGCTGATCCCACCGGCGTACATTGAATCAAAATGATCACGCATCGTCGCGCATCCCGAAGTCAAAAACAGCAATGCCAAAACCAACATCGCAATTAGGCTCTTGAATTTGTTGACAACGATCACGCTGTTTTCCTTCCATGACGGTAAATGTTGCGTCTTACGCAGTGAATCTAATTTGATTATCGGCACGCCGACCGGGAAACCGTGTGCTTGAGCGAACAATTCGTAATTTCAAATGGAATGCTATCAAGTAAGAAGCAAGAGGCGCAACTCGGCATGAGTGAGGTGCTACTTGCATGAAAACGATTTGGCAGAGTGCTGGCATCGCTTGCGTTACTCAGGTCGAGGTACGCCAGAATTGCTGCTCCCACGACGCAAACTGCGAATGGCTATTTTCGCTTTTCACAATGGTGATCAATCCTTTGCTATTCCTTATTCGGAATTCGAATCAGGCGCAGCCTTTACGCTGCCTGATGAAAGTCAGGTGTTCTTGGATCGCGATCGCAAAGATGAGATTTTTCAATCCTCGTCTGTTTTCAAATCGAAGACTGGGTTTGTCAAAAAAGATGACAAATGGATTGAGACTGCAACAGATGATTGTTTTGATGCGACTTCAAGATCCTTCGAAGCAAATGTTTCGCGGCTGACAGGTTTTGATACCTTCTGGTGCAACTGGAGCCTTAACAATCCAGAAACTGAGTTGCTAAAGTCAATAAAAGGATGGGCGTACGGCTTTCGATTAGTTCTTGAATCCAGGCTTCGTTGCTGGGGCCGAATCCCGATTGGCACATCGAATTGAATTCAACTTTGGCGGGTGAGAAACCAAGAGTTGGGTTGCTGTCGATTGGACGGACTTCAACAATCAGACTCATTAGTCGTTCACGCCAGTGTCGTTCCCATCTAGCGAGTACGCACGCCCGTATATCGCAATGGCGCTCGCTGGCAGTCTGTCATTAAAAGGGCATGTTACAGCCCAGGACTGAGACTTCTATTCCGGATCCTTTGGGCGCGTCTCGATGGGGTAGTTGACCGTTTCGGCACCTTCGCCAAACAGAATGTCGTACGCTTGGGTGGGTGTTGTTGCGGCGATCAAACGGTCTCGCAGATCAGGCTGGGACATAAACAGTCGGGCGAACGCTGCCAGAACCGCCAGATGACGTGACGCTTGACTGTCCGGAGTCGCAAGCATCAGCACGCAATGAACTCGTTCTCCGTCATCAACGCCGAAGTCCCAGCCTTTAGCCGAGATCGCTAGGCCTCCCATAAGTGGACATTCATCAGCAATTGTGCCATGGGGGATCATTAATCCGTGGCCGATGTATGTCGACGCCTCGTGTTCGCGCTGATTGACCGCGGCCACCAAATCCTTGTGCGACACACCGCTCTTGGTGTCGGTGAGTAAATGGGCGATTTGATCGATCGCCTGCCACTTGTCTTTTAACGTGAGACCGATGCTGATTCGTTCCGGTGTAAGGAAATCCAGCAAGTTCTCTCGCTCGGGAGGCTCCGCGTGTGCGTCGGGAGTGCGGTCCAAGGGATTGCCAGTGTGGTACCGATGATGCAGCGTCTGCCACTGCACACGCACAGGTAAATCCGCACGAATCCGTTCGCATTCCCAACGATCTAGCAGGTCCAGACAAGCGTGGTCGATGTATTCCAGTTCCTCGACGTGAAGATGGACTTCCCCTTCTTCGGGCAGCGCTTCAAGGGCAGCAGCAAGTTTGGGTAACCGCAAAAAAGACGCGGCACCTTGAAGATGTAAATGCGTTTGACCGGTTTCTTTATCTTCCACTCTTCTGACTTTGAATTTGTGAAATTTTTCTCGCTGAGACGCAATCAGTTTCGCGGCAGCCAGGAGGGAGCCCACGACGATCCCAGTTAGCAGATCGACCGAGACGATGATCGTCAGCGTCACCGCAAAGATCGCAAGTTCGCTTTCGCCAAACCGCCGCAGCTCGGCATAGGGACGCCCCTTGATCAATTTGTATCCCACATGTACCAACATGGCCGCTAGGCATGCCTTGGGAATCACTTCCAAAACCCGTGGGAAAATCACCAGCACCACCAACAAGGAGGCCCCCACCATGATCGCGGAGTGTCGACTGGTTGCACCCGCCTGGACGTTCGCCGTGCTTCGCGTGATCACACCGGTGGTCGGCAACGTGCCCAGCAAACCACAAATTGAGTTCCCGACGCCCTGGGCCAGCAACTCGCGGTCGTAGTTGGTTCGCGGCCCTTCGTTCATGGCATCCACGGCATTGGCGCACAGCAACGTCTCGGCACTAGCAACAAAGGCCAGGGCAAGCGCCGCACCCCAAATTCCGGGTGTCATCAGCAGACTAAGCGTTGCCGATGACGGCAGCGTCAGTGCTTCCAGCAGCGAGTCCGGCATGTCGACAGGCTGAATCGGGGCATTGCAAATCCATGCGACGAAACTTGCGACGATTACCGCAGCCAGAGGAGCGGGGAATTTAGAGATAAAACGCTTTTTAATAGACGGCATTCCTATGAGCACGAATAGCGTTAACAATCCGATAAATGCGGCCCAGCGATGTGGAGCATCTCCCACGATTCCTTTGTAAATGGATTCAGGAATGCTGAGCAGATTTTCCAATCCGGTCGATCGAGGAACGTCATCGACCATCACATGAAATTGAGCCGAGAGAATCAGCACGCCAATCCCGGCGAGCATCCCGTTGATGACCGCCGGAGAAACCGCGCGAAACATTTGGCCAAGTCTTAACAAACCCGAAGCAATTTGGATCACTCCCATGATCGCAACAATCACGGCCAATGCCTGCAGTCCACGACCGTGGACGACTTCCAGTACCATCACGGCCAGCCCGGCGGATGGTCCACTGATCTGAAGCGGGCTGCCGGCCAGCGCCCCAATGATCAAACCGCCGACGATCGCCGTGACGAGTCCAAGAACCGGTGGCGCTCCCGAGGCAATCGCGATTCCCATCGAGAGTGGAATACTGATCAGCACCACGACCATCGCCGGAACGAGGTTTCCGAGCCAGCCTGCTTCTTTATCGATCATGTTGTTTCGTGCACCTAGAGGAAGGCTTGGGGAAAGTGTTCCAACTCATGTCGTTGAAGACTTTGCATCGAGACCCGCAGTACGCAGCTAGCAGACTTACTCGTGTCTGCACTGTTGGTGCATTCTCAAGGGAAACAAAAATAAGTGCTCGTCAAGTTAATGGAAACAAACCGTTTGGAGTCTGACGTTAGGCCATTTAGACCTTTGCCGGCGAGTATATAGCAAAAACAAATTCAAGAGTACCTGAATGTTATCAATGATTTTGGGCGTGTGACTCCCGTCAGCTACCTCTGGCCGACCCGCCGAGTTCAAAATTGGCCAGAGTACGGTCTTCACCGGTCTATCTGACGGAAGCGGGTTGCAGTCTTCGATGATTTTCCTCTCCTGCGTTGAGCGAATGAGTGAGCAGGCGATCAGTTGCTTTTGGAAATATGGTCAGGATCGGCGCAAGAAAAAACGACACGCCCCGTGACGTGTCGTTCTAGCAAATGGCTCGATTGAAGCTGCAGCGGGTCAATCTAACTTGATTCGTTTGAACTGGACGTCTCTCGTGCGACCGTTGTCGACGATTATGTTCATGATTTTGCCGTCGCTGTCAGCCTGGAATTTGAATTTCGTTCCGTTCAATTTTGTTGCGACAAACTGGTGCTCTTTGACGGAAGTTAATTCAATGGGTTCGACTTGTCGTCGTTGTTTAAGCACAAGTGAATCGTCAATGATGTCGAACCGGTAGAATGTTTCCAGTTCATTGGAAAAGAAAGTTCCGGAATAACTTGTGAGCTGTTCTTTGTCTGGGCTCCACGGCTTGTCTTTGAGTCGTTTGGCGGTGTGGTCGCCGTTTT
>JBLINZ010000505.1:0-4358 GCA_047639375.1 Mariniblastus sp.
CTTCGACCAAGTCACGACAGTGGGCGTTCTTGGCTCCGACTGAACAGTAGTAAGGTCCTTGTGGATTTGGGTATCCGCCGAGAGGGAATCCTGGTGGGCGGTTCGTTTCTACGTCCCACAAGAAATATTCTTGCTCGAATCCAAACCAAAAATCGTTGTCGTCGTCTTCGATTGTTGCTCGGCCATTGGAAAGGTGTGGAGTTCCGTCAGCGTTGAGGACTTCGCACATCACCAAATAAGCGTCGATGCGAGCAGGATCGAGGAAGATTGCAACTGGCTCTAGCAGGCAATCCGAAGCGCCGCCTTCGGCTTGCTCGGTCGAGCTGCCATCGAAACACCACTGGGGGCAGTCGGCAAGGTCACCGCTGAAATCCGCCACAATTTTAGTTTTGCTTCGTAGGCTTTGAGTCGGCTTGTAGCCGTCGAGCCAAATGTACTCAAGTTTCGATTTGTTCATACTGACAGGTGCTCCAATTGCGCTTGTTGTGGTGGCCTGATTGCGGTCACTCATGTATCAAGTGATCGGTTGTTGAATGCCAATTCGAGTCGCCGCAGGCACTCATGTTTCCGTCTTGAAGGGGCGATATGTCACCCCAATCAGACTAAATAATAGCAACAAGGTTGTTGAGTTTGTAGTGCTAGATCTTTGCAACCGTGTCTCTGAGAGCCAATTGTTGGTAAAGTCTGGTGGCAATCCACCATCGGATGCCCGCATGTGAGGCATGCGGTGATTGATTTGTGGGCAGGCGAGCTGAAAGATAATTTGTGCTGAGGGATCGTGGCTTCCAGAAGATGCTGATTAAGGCGTTTAAGCGGTCGCAAAGCGAATTGCGGCGAATTGCGGCGAATTGCGGCACACCGATTGCTTTTAATGTTTGACCTTTTTTTGGAGTTGCCTGTGGCGTTGGGCCTTTGGCGATTTCAGGAATTTTTTTTGAGTTTTATTCATCCGAGCGTTTGAGCTTCTTCGGTAACTATTCCAGAATTTGAAAAGGCGTCTATTTGTGACACCCAAAGAAGTGATCGCGCTATGTCGATCCGCCAACGTCAAAGCCGTTGATTTTCGATTCGTTGATTTCATTGGCCAATGGGGGCATACGACGATCCCTGTTTCTGCATTCACGAGTGAGATGTTTGAGGCGGGACTTGGATTCGACGGCTCGAGCGTTCGAGGTTGGCAAAACGTCAATGAAAGCGACATGTTGCTCGTCCCCCAGCCGGACACATGCTTTGTCGATCCATTTTCGAAGCTCCCCACGCTCAATATCATTTGCAATGTTGTTGATCCGATCACGCATGAGAACTACAGCCGTGATCCTCGGTTCGTGGCTCGTAAAGCAGAGACGTATCTCAAAAGTACGGGGTTCGCCGATACGGCTTATTTTGGTCCGGAGGCCGAGTTTTTCATTTTCGACGACGTTCGATTTGACCAACGTCCCGATGCTGGATTCTTTTATGTCGACAGCGTTGAGGCTCAGTGGAACCGTGGCCGGGCCGAAGATCCGAACTTGGGTTATAAGATTCGCCATCAGCAAGGCTACCTCCCCTGCCCTCCCGTCGACAAAAACATGGATCTGCGAAATGAGATGATGCAGACGTTGATCGATTGCGGGATCGAGGTCGAGTGCCAACACCATGAAGTCGCCACCGCTGGCCAATCGGAAATTGATTTGAAGTACGGGCCCTTGGTTCAGATGGCCGACCGCATGATGACTTATAAGTACGTCGTCAAGAACATTGCATTCAAGCACGGTAAATCGGCGACGTTCATGCCGAAGCCGATCATGGGCGATGCAGGTTCCGGCATGCATACGCATCTTTCGTTTTGGAAGGACGACAAGCCGTTGTTTGCGGGTGACGGGTACGCTGGCCTGAGCCAAATGGGAATGTACGCCATGGGCGGGGTCTTGCGTCACGCCCCTGCCCTGCTCGCGCTTACCAATCCGACAACGAATAGTTATAAGCGACTGGTGCCAGGCTACGAGGCACCCGTGAATTTGGCTTACTCGCAACGCAATCGATCGGCCGCTTGCCGAATTCCCATGTACAGCAACGATCCCAAGACGAAACGGTTTGAGTTTCGCTGTCCTGACGCCAGTTGCAATCCGTATTTGGCGTTCGCTGCGATTACGATGGCGGCGATCGATGGGATCGAAAACAAAATAGATCCTGGTCAGCCGCTGGACAAAGACATTTATGATCTTCCACCGGAAGAATCTCAGGACGTCGCTAAGACGCCACGGTCGCTTGAGGAGGCCCTCAATGCGCTGCAGGACGATCACGAATTCCTCCTCCGTGGCGACGTGTTTACCAAAGACGTGGTTGATACGTGGATTGAATTCAAACGAAAAAATGAAGTCGAAGAAATGCGATTGCGGCCCCACCCTTATGAGTTTTGTTTGTACTTCGATAGTTAGTGGATCCTGAACCCTCTTTCCTTTTGAACAACGAGTGTAAATTGAAAACTGTTTTGATTCTTTGTACCGGCAATTCATGCCGCTCACAGATGGCCCAAGCGATTTGGGAAGACGCGGGGCGAGGGGATTGGCAAGCCGTTTCGGCGGGCTCGAAACCCTCGGGCTATGTTCATCCCTTGGCCTTGAAAGCGATCGAGGAAATTGGCTTGTCCGTCGTCGGCTTGACGAGCAAGTCGGTTGACGAATTCCAAGGCCAAGCCATCGATCTTGCGATCACCGTTTGCGATCACGCCAAAGAAGCGTGTCCCGTCCTTCCCGGCGTGGCTGAGACCCTGCACTGGCCGTTTGTAGATCCCGCGGATGCGACTGGAACCGACGAAGAAAAGATGGCTGCGTTTCGAGAGATTCGCGATCAGATTCGCAGTCGAATCAAGAACTATCTTGGTTAATGAGATGAGGCCCACTATTTTTTCGCATCTGTGACTCTTTGATTGTGACTTCGTTTCCCTTCTCGTATCTGAATCTAGGCACCCGTTTGCGAACCGAGTATTTTGAGTGCCCTCTAACTGAAAGCTATCCGATGAAATCCTCACCTGAATTCAATGACGCGACCCAGATTGATTGTCTTAAGCTGATCGAAATGGCACTTCTTGAAGACCTTGGCGCTGTGGATATCGATGCGGGTGTCGATTGTACGACGGATGCGATCGTGCCCAAGTCAGCGCAGGCGAGGGCGGCGTTTGTGAGTCGTGACGAGGGCGTCGTCTGTGGCGTAGAGATTGCTAAACTGGCGCTTGCCAAGTGGGCTCCTGGGATCAAGCTAGAGGTCGAATGCCAAGATGGTCAAACGGTGAGACGGCAGCAAACGATTGCGGTGATGTCAGGTTCAGCGCGTGACATTTTGACGATGGAACGGACGTGCTTGAATTTCATGTGCCGGTTGTCAGGGATCAGCTCGCTCACGCAAAAATACGTTCAAGAGATCGCCGGGACATCGGCGTGTGTGCTTGATACCCGCAAGACAACCCCCGGCTGGCGGCGGTTGGAAAAGTATGCGGTCGCCTGTGGTGGAGGCAAGAATCATCGGATGGGGCTCTACGATGCGATCATGCTCAAAGACAATCACTTGGCGTTTTACCGATCCTTGGTCGAGGACAATGACGCCACGATTCCCACTTCGATTGGAATCGCCCGCCAATGGATCAATGATCATCAGGCTCGCTTACCGAATGGCGTGAAGACCATTTTGCAACTGGAAGTTGACACGCTTGAGCAGCTGGAAATTGCTTTGGGAACCGACTGTGACATTATCCTTCTCGACAATATGGGCTGTGAAAAACTGAGCCAAGCGGTAGCGATGAGAAACGACCAGGCGCCGTCAATTTTGCTGGAGGCGTCGGGTGGTGTTACGTTGACTACAATCGGCAAGATCGCGCAAACAGGAGTAGAGCGAATTAGCGTGGGGGCGTTGACGCATTCGGCGCTCAATTTTGACATCGGGCTCGATTGGAAGATCGCGATTTAGCTTGGGAAATCACAATTTGGCTTCCCAAGGGGTGAATGATTCAAATCGTTCTAATTGCCAAGTTCGGAAGTCGGTCGATGGTTTTTCGGGATTGCAGTGGCAAATTCTGTATCCGCTTTGACAACCCCAATCGAGAACCTAGTTTTGGTTGGGTCTGTTCGTGCTGGGGAGCATCGAACAGATTCGGCGGCAAGGGTTGGCGGGATGCCAAAGGGGCCCTGCCGCCTTTTTTATGCGCTCGTCAAGCGACTTAGTTTCTCGCCGTTGGAAATAATTGGCTGTTCGTGGACGATCTATTCTCGCAACTCGATTGACGAGCTGACGTGCGAGACTTGTTGATTTAGTATCGGTTTTGGCGGCGGCTAGGGTTGCCCGAAGTGTCAGCGAGGAAGAGTCCTCGTTGGTGGCTTGCCGAG
>JBLINZ010000506.1:0-4339 GCA_047639375.1 Mariniblastus sp.
CAAGCGGGTTTGCTTGTCAACGATGTGATTACCGAGTTGGCAGGAATGCGGGTAGACACCCAAAAACAATTTCGTGATCGGTTTATTAAGCAGCGTCTCAAGCGTGAGCCGGAGATGGAGCTGGTCGTGTTGCGTCAAGGCAAGCCGGTCGTGCTCGTCGTTCAGCTTGGTGAAAAGAATTTGCCAAAGCCCGATTCTTATTCGGAGCTTGCAACGTTTGCCGATCAGTTTTCGAGTTTGGAATCAATATTGGACGATGTCGAACATGTCGTCCACTCAAAAGTCGAAGGTAAGCCACTTGAAGTTCGAGCGTTACGAATTCAGCGGTCTGGCGATGGTTTGGTCGTGACCAAAAGCAGTCGTGTGGGAGAGCAGCCCAAGATTGAACTTTCTAATGGGAAACGAATTACGGCAACGGTGGTCGCGCGGGATGCGAAAAACGATCTGGTTTTGTTGCGAGCTCGATTTCCTTCGGTCGGTGGATTGGACCTTTCAAATGTCAGCAATGAATTAAGCGAAAAACGAGGGCGCCTCTTGCTGGTTCCCGATTCCAAAGGAAAGGGCCGAGTTAGCATTTGGGGGTCGAAGTTCATTGATGTCCCCCGCACCAGGGCCAGCGCTGGATATTTGGGAGTGCAGGTGGGGTCCAGTCGAAATGACGTTGTGTTTGCTCAGGTCATGCAGGGGGCGGCAAAAAAGGCCGGATTCAAGTCAGGTGACGTGATTTTGAAGATGGATGACACTGTCGTCAGCAGAACGAAAGACGTTTTTGATTTTTTGCAGGACAAGGATGCTTACAGCAAGATCAATATCCAAATCCGACGCGACGAAACTGAGCTTACCAAGGAAGTCATCTTGGGGGCTCGGCCGATGAACGAGACCGGCCATGTGGCAGACGATTTGAAAGGCGGCAAGAGCTTGCGCCGCGATGGATTCAGTTTAGTGATGTCTCACGACGCTGATCTTGGCGCGGCAGAGTGCGGAGGACCCGTGTTTGATATCTCCGGCGATTTCTTGGGCCTCAATATTGCTCGCTACAGCCGCACGCGTTGCTACGTGCTGCCAAGGACGATCGTGAAGGCCTTCGTGGATGCGAACGCTCGATAATGTTTGAACGGCGTTGGAGGATTGGGGGCCCTTCCTCTGGCGAGGACTAAACATTTCTACTCGCCGACGTGGTCTTGCGATCGATCTATTGTTCAGTGGGAGCGGCGAATTCTTTTCGTGGTAAGCCAGCATTCGCGGGCGAAAATTCGCGGGCGAAAATTCGCGGGCGAAAATTCGCGGGCGAAACGTCGCCGGAGGAAACAGGCCTTCGAGGTGAATGCTAATCGGATGTTGGACGCTCGATCGCAAGGAAGGCCAAGGCAAGGTGCCGGTTCATCGATGAAATTTGCTTGACCGTTTCCGTCTCAATATCTTGGTCCGCCATTTCGACTTCGAACACGACAGGACGCTGTTCGACGCTATGAAAGTCAAACGCTTCTGCCCCAAGAATCTCTTCGATTTCTTCTTCGGTTGGTTCGTCTGAGTCTTCCGTGTCTAGCAGCAGAAACTTGAAGACTTCCAGTAGCTCATTCTCCGTAACCGCGTCGGTACCACTTAGTATCAATGACGAGAAAATGACAGCGTCGTTGAGGTAGTACAAAACATAGGCGCCGTTGAGATCCGAGCCGATGCGGTACTTGATCGAACCAACGTCATGCGACGTCGAGCCTTGGTCGCTGGGAAGTTTGTCTTCGAATGGTAGTTCCAGGTCACCTGAGAGGTGTTGAAACTTCTTTTGAAAAACTGACACGCAAGCCGCGTCGAGCTCACCCGTGGAAACTTCGCTCGTACTGACGAAGTCACCATCAACGGAATAGGAATTTACGAGAAAGGATTCTAGGTTCGTCAATTTACTGGTTTCGTATTCGGGGGCGTATTTTCTTCATTTAAAGATAGCTGCACATTGGCTGTTCCGTCTATAGCTAGGAATGCCCGTCAGTGGTTTGCTGGCTTTCATAGGTTTCAAGTCAGGGTCGGTCGCAAGGGAGTGTAATTCGGGCATCGCTTTGATGCGTCGCTAAGCTCCGCACAGGCATTCGTGGGCAGCGAATACTTGTACGCGAGACTCTGAACGCGAGACTCTGCATGCGAAAGATTAGAGCTGGGAATAAGCAGTCGGTGACAGGAACCAGTTTTGGATTTTGGAGACCGTGTCTTTGTATTCCTCAAGCACCTTGATGCGCTTCCATTCGGGGTGAGCCAAGAAATCTTTGAAATGCTGTTTGTGAGAATCTTTATCACTGGCTGAGAGCATGTAGACCAAGTTCGGAACGTCGGGGCCGATCAGGGTTTCACCAAAAAACACGGGTCCCAACTGCGTGTCACGCATGATTTGAATTTCGCCTTCATTGAACATTTTGACTTTCCGGCGGGCATGGTCCTCGGTATGGCTTTGGTACAAACGTAATTCAAAAACCCGTTCCTGTTTCTCGGCAGACAGTTTTGGGACTTCCATCACAGGAATTCCGGAGAACGCCTTCATGAATCGGCTTTCGATTCGCTCAAACACCGGATCCTTGAGCTTGCGCGCGAAATAATTTGCTGCCGCGGTTTGATACTGTTCATCGCCGGCCAAGGCCGCGTTGAGTCCGGCGAATTTCTCAATGGTTTTGAACGGAATCAGGACGAATACCGAATGGTCGTTTTCGTCGCCTTGATTGGTAAACACACCAACCCGATCGATGTCCAAGCGATTGAGGGCGGGTACCAAAGCGTTTTTCAGGTAGCTTTCACATGCGAGCTGTTTGTCGTAATCGAAAATCTTGTAAATTCGAAGTTCGTAGTACTCTTGTTCAACTCGGGGATTCTCTGCTGAGTTGCTAGGCGTCTCATTGCCCATCGCGGGAGTGAGGGCTAAGCAGCCGAGGACTACAAGGCAGGTCAAGGAAGTGATCAGGAGTTTCATAGGAGTGTGCTTGTCAATTGTTGAAGTTGGAATCACGCTGGACGAATCGTCGACTCGATTTCCGCGTCTGCCTTGATTGTAGCGACACTTATTAGGTTTGAAAATCAAGATGCTTGAGAATTACAAGCTGGAAATTGCGTCCCGACATGCGTCGGATAGGGCATAACCTGATGCCCGTCGCCTGCCGGCAAATCGTTAGTCGAACTATCGTCTCGGATGCCAAACCAGAGCCCTTGCCTTTCGGGATTGTTGATTCGGGTTGTTGATTTAACGAGCCGAAGGCAAGACTGGTAACCTGCCGCGACATCGAGGATGAGCAACTATTGAAGACGAGCCACCCCCGAGGGTTCTCCCGCGCTAACGTATTCGGGTTGCCGTCGCTGACGCCAAACCGGTCACTAAATCAACAAGCCCGTTGCAGTCGGGTTACCAAGTTTGGCCTCGAGGGGCGATGATTATTCTTCGCCCAACAATTGTTTGATCATGGGCTCCATGGCTTCTGCCCAGATTTTGTAGCCTTCGGCGTTGGGGTGCAACAGATCGGGCATGATGGATTTTGGCAACGTGCCGTCTTCGTCAAGAAACTTATCTCCGATACTCAAGAACCAAATCCCGGCGTCTTCATCGGCGTAGCCCATGATGATTTCGTTGATGGCGGTGTTGATTTTACGAAGTGGATCCTCTGGATTGGCGCCCCGTGGGAACACGTCCAGGAGTAGCACTTTGGATTTTGGCGATCGAAGTTTTAGCTCGTCAATCACACGTTCAATTCCAAGTGCGGTATGTTCCGGAGTTTCTTTGCGATGGCCGGTGTTGTTGGTTCCAATCATGATGACGGCAAGTTTAGGGCTGAGATCATCAATCGCGCCATTTTGAAATCGCCAGATGACGTGCTCCGTACGGTCACCACTGAATCCTAGATTCAAAGCGTTGCGATGGGCGTAATACTCGTCCCACGTTTGCTTGCCTTTGCCTTCCCAGCCGTGCGTGATCGAGTCGCCGACCATCAGTAAATCAATTTCCTGCATCGCTTTGCGTTCCGCCAATTTGGCTTCGTGGCGTGGCATCCACCATTGAACGGCCCAAGCTGCGGATTGCTGTTCCGGCATGATGGCCAGTTTCGATTCGACGGACGGGTAGTCTCGCCAGAGCCAGCGAAGAGCGTCTGGAAGCATCGCTCCAGCGTGTTGTCCGTTGTGTCCGCCGTCACCAAAATCGAATTTAACGTCGTAGTTCTTGAACTTGAGCGCGGCAAACATCTGCTGATTGGCGAGCGGCCAGTTGCCGTGCTCGTTGTCGAGGTCCGTCTTGCCGTCCTGAAGGTAGATCCGCAACGGCTTGGGTTCCACCTGCTCAGCCGGGTCGGTAGTGGCTGGATCCGTCTTG
>JBLINZ010000507.1:0-4314 GCA_047639375.1 Mariniblastus sp.
TGCACGCCAGGGACACCAAACGACTGGGTGGCAATCTCAGTAGCAAACGCAGAAAGTTTGCAGACAGTACGGCAGGCGCTACAATTCGAACGCTTGACTTCAAACAGGATACGATCGAGTTTCTCTCAACGCCTGACAATCGCTATCGTTCGTTTTACGCGGTGAGCGGCGATTGTCATTTGATCACGACGTCGTTGACGATCGCTCAACGGTTCCTGGAGGCTGGGCAAGGCCAGGGAGCGTTGGCAGATTCGCCTGAATACAGGTTCGCCCGCTTGAATATGCCTTTGGATCGTGATGACACGATTTTCGTTTACCTGTCCACGAAGTTTTTTCAGCAGCTGTTAACACCGCAGTATCAAATTGAGCTGCGGCGTCGTAACCGACTGGTGACCGACATTGTGCTACTTGAGATGGCGAGGTTGGCTGCGGCGAATGAACTGTATGAAGACCAATCGATCAGCGGCTTGATTCGAGGCAAGTTTTTACCCGAGGGGTTTGGGTATCGTCCCGATGGTGGACAGCTGGTTGTGGAGAAAGACTATTGGGTCGATTCGATTCGAGGGCGGCGGGGTTTTTTCGCACCCATCCCGGATTTGCCTTTGCAAGCGGTGACTGCGGACGAGGTTGCTTGGTTTGAAAAACGCGCTTCGTTTTTTGCTCAGGCGATTCAATCTCTTGATCCAATGCTGGTTGCCATTAAGCGATATGATCGTGGTGAGAATATTGAGCGGGTCGTGTTTGACGCGCGTGTCGCGCCCTTTGGTGGAGAGAAATACGGCTGGCTGATGTCGATGTTGGGTCCGCCCTTGAGAGAGCGGGTGGCTAGGAATGAAGGTGACATCATTCGCTTGGAAGCCAGTCTCCAAGGTGGGAAGTACAGTCCGAACGTGCCCCTGCATCAGGTGTTTGCTGCAGTTCAGGATTACCTAGATCCTTCGCTCGATCTACGCCCAAGTTCCGTCATTGGAACATTTCAAATGTTGCGTGAAACGCCAGGTTATCTAGGCGCGTTTCCCAATCCGGGCTACCTGGATTGGATGCCAGCACTCGGTGGAGAGCCAGATCCGCTGGGCTATACGTACTCGCGGATGCTAAAACTTTGGCGATTGCAGTGGCAAGGGTTTGCGTTACTGGCATTCGATCAGCAGCGGCTAGAATCGCTCAAACCGCAATTACGGTTCGAGCCGACAGAGAGGCCGTCCCAAGTTCGTTTGGTGGTCGGTGACTTGGCAAAATCTAAGATCAGTGCCTGGGCCAATTCAGTAAATTATCGGCGTAGTTGGCAAACCTCGGTGGCGAATGTGCAGTTGCTCAATCTGTTGACGCAGCAATTCCGGGTGAGCCCGGAAGCCGCCCGGGCCAGCATTGAACGAATGCTCGATGTGGAATTGGTATGTTCGCTGGATGGAGAGTATGAGCTGGCAACGCTTCCCACTGGAAGAAAGCTTTGGTATTCGAATGCTTGGCCATCATTTTTGTCACCTGAGTTGCCACCCGGGCATCTCGCTCCGTTACTGAAATGGTTTCGCGGTGTTGAGATCGAGGTCATGAAATCAGATTCTCAGTTTTCTGTACACGGGTTTCTCGATATTGAGCGAACGGAAACGGACGCCAATCCATTGCCATCATTCGATTTGTTCAAAGGTTTTGGGAATCTATTTGGTGGAGCCGGGAATTCATCCAAGCAGTAAGCTCCTGCACCGAAGTAGTCAGATTCCGTTCGCGTTGCCGGTTTGGTTTTTACATTTCTGAGCAAAGCTCAATGTCAATTGGGTCGGTCGTATTTCATTTGAAAGCCGCGGAATTGCCCGAACGAGGTGGCGGCGAAACGGTTCAAAATATATAGTTTGGTTTGCGTTTATTAGAAGCCGAATCAAATTAGAGCACGCGATGAAGCGGGCACTTTGGAAATCATTCAATGGAATTGGCAATTGCTCTACTTGCTCTGACCGCGATGGAAATCGTGTTGGGGATCGACAACATCGTTTTCATTACGATCGTGTCAGCGAAACTACCCAAGGAACAACAGCCGCTGGCCAGGCGACTGGGGTTGGCACTCGCGTTGATTACACGCTTGGCACTCTTGTTCGCCTTGTATTTTTTGGTGCACGGCGAACAGTTTCAGAGTCCTGTTTTTGATTTGACGGATCTCGGTGTTCCCCCATCTCTGATCGAACGCTTGAGTGTGACCGACACCTCGACCGCCAGCCACCTTTCGAGCGAAATCCTGGCGAATGTCAACCAAGGTCATTTTGATGAATCTAACGGCGTGTCTTGGAAAGATCTGATCTTGTTTTTGGGTGGATTGTTCCTGGTCGGCAAAAGTGTCTACGAAATCCATGATGAATTTGGACACGTCGCGGAGCATGAGGTCAAGCCTTCCGGGAAGGCATTCGCCGGTGTCTTGCTTCAGATCGCTTTGCTGGATGTTGTCTTTTCAATCGACTCGGTCATTACTGCGGTCGGGATGGTGGAAGATATGAGGGTGATGGTGGCCGCGATCATTCTGGCGGTGATCGTGATGTTAATCTTTGCCGAGTCGGTCAGTCGGTTTGTCGAAAATCATCCCACGGTAAAGATACTAGCATTGAGTTTTTTGATCCTGATAGGGGTTATGCTGGTGGCCGAGGGCGTGGGAGCACATATGGATAAAGGATACATCTATTTTGCGATGTTTTTCGCGCTGTTGGTGGAGGTCATGAACATTGCGTTGCGGTCGAAACAGCCTCCTCCCGTAAGCGAAAATCCCGCGGGCTAGTCGCCAACGATAAGCGTCAGTTTTGTTAGGCCATTATTGTTAGGCTCGATTCGGTGAAGACGTAAACACGGATTCGCGAAAAGATGCTGATTGTTTTGGACGAATTGGTTTTTTGAGTTCAACAGGGTTAAGGTAAACGGCAATGAAAATGAAAAGTCGATTTCGTTTGCTTGCCTTGCTCTTACTGTGTTGCGTTGTCCTCTTGAGTGGCAGCGTTGCCGGAGCGATGCAATCAGAAGACCGGTCGCTTCGCGAGTTTGATCAGAACATGGTCGCCACTCCTGCTGAGTTGTTTCGAGCGCTATCGACATTGCGGCCTCAGCCTCCGGCTCAACCAAGCTTCGACGCTCGGAAGCTGGAAGAAGCCGGGCGGGATTTTCTTTCTAAACTGAATCCCAAGCAACAGGAAGAAGCTTGGGAGTTCGCCGAAAAATACCTTCGGCAAAATGGCGTGGATTCAGACGACTCGCAAGCCTTGATGGAAGAGTTTGGCGTTCCTTCGGAACTTCAAAGCCAACTTCAAGAACAGTTTAAACGGCTCAACGATTCCAAAAATCTTCGTGATGGATTTTCAGAGGATCAAGTCAGCAAACTGCTCCAGCAAGCCAAGAACCGGAGCTTGGGTCGTGGCTCTGAGGGAGTTGATCCGCCCAGCGAATCGAAAGCGGGATCCAACGACTCTAATCCGATGGCTGGTTCTGGAGCCGGAAGCGAAGCTGCCGAAAATCAAAATCGGGATTCGACTCAATCTGCTTCGGATGGCTTGAAACCTAGCGGCGCGGCGCGGAATTCTGATGGCGTTGGGGGCTCGGATGGTCCGGGTGGAAGGAATGCGATTGATAGCCAGAATCGCAACAATGATTCTCAAGGCGGCTCTGATCGCGGTGGTCAGGACTCTCGCAGCAATTCGAATTCTTCCGTTCCTAGCAGGAATTTGAATCGTAATCAGCAGAACTTCGACCCGCGGACTCCGAACAGGCCGCCAAGACGAGCGTTTAGCGAAGCCTTTGATCCAGAAAAGCTCTCCGATGAGCTTGGCAAAATCGAGCGGGAGAATGGGCTGGGCGGGAGTGCCGGCCGCCCTACGTTGCCGGACGGAAGTCTCGGGGGCAACGTCAATTGGGAAAAGGTCATCGGGGACTTGGTAGAGGCCCGCAAAAAGAAGAATGCAGGTTCGGGGCAAGAGGGCGCCGCATCCACCAGTGAGATTCCAAACTTGGATCAGGCGGATCGATCTCGGATTCAAAATGCTTTCAAAGAGCTGACGTCAGGTGATGCGTTGCAGCCTGATCGATTTGATCGAGCGAGGGAGACGCTCACGCGTTCCATTGGCGACAAACGACCAGACGCACCGGAAAACAAAGAACGATTGTCGGGACGATTCAATCGCTTGCTGGTCAAAGCCGCTGAGCGAACGCTAACGTCCGATCCACAAAAAGTGGACGGGGGTAGCGTGCCCGATTCCTTAAATTCTGCACTTGGAAAACTCGTTGACAAAGTTTCCAAATCAGTTTCCTCGAAAAAAGAAAAAGACAACAAAAAGCGTGCTTCCC
>JBLINZ010000508.1:0-4290 GCA_047639375.1 Mariniblastus sp.
TTTTGAAGTTGCTCAATTCCTTGTCGCGGCGAGTTAACGCCAGATTTCGAGCTCAGGAAGCGATCTTCTCTTCTTAAACTGAGATTTTTATCTAGGCGTCGTTCGGCACAGTTCTTGCTTAAGATATTGGCTATCCGCAATTTCGAATTAGGCAGAATCCAGCCTGCGGCGAAATTTCGAAAGAGGTTGTCAGTGGCTATCTCGGGCATCCAGTAAGTTTCCCGCGAATTGAACGCGGCGCGAGCGAATGGTGTTCTTGCTGCCGGCTGCTCCATCAGCCAAAATCTAAACCAAACCATCGTTCACGTATTCGGAAATCGCCTCAGCATGTCAGCCGAACCATCTGCCAAGAAATCGCCATCCGCCAACGCTCGTCTCGAACTTCTGATCGTGGACGACGAAACAGATTTTCGCGAGTCGGCCTGTCGGTACCTGCGGCGAACAGGTTTTCAAGTCGACGAAGCGGAAGATGGCGAAGAAGCTCTTAACCTGACCACCAACAAACGGTTCGATGTAATCATTCTCGACATTCATATGCCCGGGATGTCTGGCATTGAAGTCCTCAGAAATATCATGAAGCGCGAGTCGCCGCCCAAGGTCATCATGCTGACCGGTGGCGGGACCATCGAAAACGCCGTTGAGTCCATCAAATTGGGCGCTTATGATTTCTTGACCAAACCGGTCAAGCTCGACGAACTGGCGAGGTTGGTCAAGCGTGCATGTGATGCGGGCGGACTCGAAAAAGAGAACCAGCAACTCAAGGCCGTCATTGAACGCCAATCGCCAAACAGCGAAATGGTAGGGCAATCGCCTGCGATGAACGAGGTTTTTCGATTGATCGAGCGAACGGCTGCGTCCGACAAGCCGGTTTTGATCCAGGGTGAAAGTGGAACCGGAAAAGAGCTCGTTTCGCGAGCGATTCATCGAGCCAGTCCACTGGCCGACAAACAATTGGTAATCATTAACTGTGCCGCCCTCCCCGATCAACTTCTCGAAAGCGAATTGTTTGGCCACGAGAAAGGCGCGTTCACTGGAGCGGTTGCTGCCAAGCCTGGGCTGTTCGAGATCGCCGATGGTGGAACCCTCTTCATCGATGAGTTTGGTGAAATGAGCGGGGCGCTGCAGGCTAAATTGCTGCGTGTCTTGGAAGACGGTTCCATGCGACGGGTCGGTTCGGTCGTGGAACGAAAAGTTAAAGTTCGGGTGATCGCCGCCACCAATCGTGACCTCGAACAAGAAGTCAAAGACAAAAAGTTTCGCGAAGATCTGTTCTATCGAATCAATGTTCTCGGACTCTTGCTGCCTCCCTTGCGCCAGCGTATCGGTGACATTGAGCTGCTCGCCAACAAGTTCGCTGGCGACGATTGGACAATTGACGAGGATGTCATGACGCGTCTCAACAGTTACTCTTGGCCCGGCAACGTGCGACAGTTGCAAAATGCCATCGACCGGGCGAAAGTTCTCGCGGAAGAAGATCGAATTGAAATGAAGAATCTGCCCAGCGCGATCGCAGACGCGGATGAACCGCCGATCGTGCCGACGATCAACAGCGGTAATGTGGACTTGGATACGCTCAATAAACTCCACGTTATTCAGACCTACGAACGCTGCGGCAAGAATAAAACCAAGACGGCCAGGGCGCTGGGAATTAACCGCCGTTCGCTCTATCGATTGATCGAGAAATTTGAGATTGAATAAGTCGCTCGTGATCAGGCGTCCAGTTTGATTCGTCTGTCCATCGGCCTGTTGATAGATAGACTTCGCTTGGGGCTATGAATCCAAGCAGTTTTCCCATGATCGTGATGAACCGTGCCAAGTTTGTTGGCTGTCGGTCAGTCATGGCTCATTTTGGAAGGGGAAAGATTCTTTTAGGCAGGCTGGGATTCCAATTCCAAGAGGCGGCGTTTGACTTCGATGCCGCCGGCGAATCCGGTCAAGCTGCCGTTTTTACCAATCACCCGATGACAGGGCACCACGATGGAAATTGGATTTTTCCCGTTGGCTGCTCCTACCGCTCTGACTGCTTTGGGGCGGCCAATTGCTGCGGCTTGGTGGGCGTATGTTCGCGTTTCACCAAACGGGATCTGGGTTAAGGCCTGCCAAGCAGCCCGTTGGAATTCCGTCCCACTCGGGTTGAGAGGCAACTCAAATTGGCGACGGCTACCTTGGAAATACTCGCTGAGTTGCTGAACCAAATCCGTAAACAAAGGAATCTCAGAAGGGCGAACCGTCTCTGCCACTGTCCCCTCAAACCGGCTGAGGTCAACGTCAGGCCAGAGCAGAGCCGCGAGTCCTTGGGCGTCCGCAAACGCAGTCAAGTTTCCGACTTCGGTCTCGATGACAGTTTTCCACATTGGCTCAACTTTCAATGGTTCAGAGTTTCAAACTTCGATTTTAGGGTTGGTATGCGAAAATTCGCTAGTCACATCGTTGAGTCGTTTACTTAATTTGGGCCATCCACAAAAAGGAACTTGCAACCCGACGAAAGGGACGCCAAGACTCAGCCAACTCCGTCAATTCCTTCGTCGTCAGAGGTTTGAGTTTCCCTACCAATCTTGCTGCCGATTTCCTGAGGCCCAAATCGCCTGCCGGGAACGCATCTTGATGCCCCATCACTCGGCCAGCGATAAACTGCGAAGTCCAGGGACCGATTCCGGGAAGGGCTTCGAGTCGCTTGACGGTTTCGTCGAGCGAGTCAACCGCGCCAAGGTCGAGTTCCCCAGAAGCGACTGCCGCCGAGAATCGCCGAATGGTGTTGACCCGCGACTGCGGCATGCCCCAATCGCGTCCATCGGCTGCGGCCAATGCTTTGGCACCCGGGAAAATTTGGCTGAGCGAATCCGGCAAACCAACATCACACGCCGTTCCAAATCGCTGGGCGAGTCTTCCCGTCAACGTCGAGGCACCGGCGAGACTGATCTGCTGCCCAACGATAATACGAATGGACGTTTCGAATCGATCCCAAGCGCCAGGCATGCGGACTCCCGGTTGAGTCCGTACCAGTCGGCCGAGCAATCGGTCTTGACTCAAATGCGTAATCGCTGCGGTGTGTTCTAAATTAATTCCAAATAAGGCACGCACGCGTTCCAGCTGTTCGATAATCGAACCGAAGGTCGCCAAGTGCAAGGAGACCTCAAGCTGGTCACTCGCGCTTACTTTGTTTTTCTTGGCATTGGATGAGCAGATTTCGACCACGCCCGGATGCCCACACGTATTCATCGTTCGCTTGTACGTTTCGCGTTCAACTGTTTCAACGGTGGGTATTGCCCGGCTTTCTAAATAGCGGATGGTACCCTGAACATCCAACTCGCCCTCAAACGGGACACGAAGTTTCAATCCACCATCGAGCGGATCAAACGCATCATACTTTCTGCGTTTGGAACGAAGCTCCGACGGGCTGAACGCAAACAGTTCTCGCATCACTCGATTCATCTGCCGCAAACTAGAAAACCCCGCCGCAAACGCGACTTTCGTGATCGGCAAATCCGACTCATCCAACAGTCGTCGGGCGAGATGGGCTCGCCTAGCCCGAGCGACGAAATCTGGTGAGGCTCCAATGTGCTTTTCAAACAACCTTACCAAATGCCGGGAACTGTAGCCAACACGGCTCGCCAATTCCTCTGTCCTGGCGTCATCCAAAAAACCTTCGGCGATTAGGCGGACAGCGTGAGCGATTTCCGGATCGGAATATCCCATCCCAAAATCTGGCAACCGATCCGGGCGGCAGATCAAGCACGGCCGGAAGCCATTGGCTAGCGCCTCGATTGAATTTCGCATCGGACGAATATTCAGAGGGCTTGGCCGTGCGTTGCATTCCGCTCGACAATAGATCCCGGTCGTTTTTACGGCTTGTAGTTGCATGCCGGTAGCTTACCGACAATTCGCAGTTCCGCTCGCCATATTCGGACACGTTGAAGATTTTGTCCGAATGTGGCTGGTTTTTGTCTCGCCAAGTAGCGTATTGGCTTTTGCCACGCATGTGCCGCAGCCTCTGGCTGTGCTTTGGTGGGGCTTTGACGGCACAAAGCCTGTGGCTTTTACGTTGGCTACGCCAAGACCTGTTGAAGGGAAGGCCGCAATCGACTCGCTCTCTGCAAATCAAAAGGCGACAAATTGGGGCAAAGCCTTCTTCGCAAAGTAACAGGCACAGTACTGGACTGATGGAAATGTATGCTGCAATAGGTCTCGGCTAACCAGGACAATTGAACTTCATCGCCCTCCAAGAATAGTTTGGGTGTGGGGAGCAAGCGATTTTTCAATCTCAAATCGGCATCTTGTGGGTTACAGTTT
>JBLINZ010000509.1:0-4265 GCA_047639375.1 Mariniblastus sp.
TGGTCAACAACGCAGGCTGCAACGTTCGCAAGCCGGCTTTGGAAATCACTTGGGACGACTGGAATCTGGTCGTCGACACGAATCTTCGCGGGACGTTTTTTTTGGCCCAAGCGGTGGGCAGCCAGATGGTCCAAGCAGGCTACGGCAGGATCATCAACATCGGCTCAGTCACCAGCGTCCACGCTTACGCGGGACTTGGCCCTTACTGTGCCAGTCGTGGCGGCACCAAGCAATTGACCATGAGCCTTGCCGATGACTGGGGCCCGCATGGGGTGACGGTCAACTGCCTTGCCCCTGGCTGGTTCAAGACAGCGCAGAACGCCGTGATGTATGAACAAAAAGAATGGGTCGACTATTTGACTGATCGAATACCATTGCGAAGACCTGGCCAAACGGGTGATTTGGACGGCACATTGATCTATCTAGCATCTGATGCCAGTGCTTATGTCACGGGCCAAATTATTTTGGTCGATGGTGGGATTTCTACCGGGGCCGTTCGCGCTGTTCCCAAGAAATAGTCTGATACGTCACCGATGAAAGCCTGGGACAGATCTTAAAATTCTGCCCCGCATGTGGCGAGTTGGAATTTCAGCAATTCGATCTCGATGAACAACACAATTTGAAACGGAAACAACATGCAAGACTTGCTTCTTGGGGCAATCGACTCACCGAGCTTGGCCAGTACGCTTTTTACGGCCGTAAGTGCGATTGCCATTTTGTTGGTGTTGATTCTGGCCGTCCGCGTCCACGCATTTATCGCTTTGATCCTGGCGAGTTACTACGTCGGCATGATGTCCGGGATGGATCTCTTGATGATCAACGAAAGCATCAAGTCAGGCATGGGGGGAATCCTCGGGTTTGTCGCAACCGTCGTTGGATTGGGTGCGATTTTCGGAAAGCTGTTGGAGGCGTCCGGCGGTGCCGAGGCGTTGGCCTATTCGCTATTGAAACGTTTTGGAGACAAAAATGCTTCCTGGGCGATGGTCATTACCGGGTTCCTCGTTTCCATTCCGGTATTTCTAGACGTCGCGTTGGTGATCTTGATTCCGATCGTGTACGCCCTGACTCGCAAGACGGGCAAGCCAATCTTGTACTTTGGGATGCCGTTGTTGGCTGGGTTGGCCGTCACCCATGCCTTTGTCCCCCCCACACCCGGCCCGATCATGGTCGCTGAACAACTGGGAGCCAACATGGGGTTGGTGATTCTCTACGGTGTCTTGATCGGGTTCCCAGCTGCCGTGTTAGCGGGCCCAGTTTTCGGGAGTTTTATATCGAAGAAAATTACCAAAGGTATCCCTGCTGAATTTTCCCAAGATGAACTGTCAAAGAAGTTCGCAGAACATGAACTGCCGTCGTTCACTCGCGTGTTCTTAATAATCTTGTTACCCATCGTGTTGATCTTGATTCAAGCCGTTACGTCGGAGGTCTTCAAGCCGCCGAAAACGAGTGTTGCGATTCTGACTGCTGCAGTTCCTGAATCGATCGCTGCGTCTGACTCGCCAAGGATGAATTTTGTCGTCGAGCAAGAAGGGTACTTGATCGATTTCGTCGACCATGCCGGTCAACCCTCGTCCGTGAATACGTCTTTGATTGACGTTCACCAGAATGATTTAAATACGTTGGTAAAACTACTAGACAGCCACCGTGAATCGACAGTCTTGACCTCGCAACAGCAGGCGGAGATTCTCAAGGTTGGCTTGTTAGTTACGGGATATTCCGAGAACGTACCACCGCCGCCACGAATCTTGCAGATCATCGGCTTTGTCGGCCATCCCTTCACCGCGTTGATCATTGCGATTTTTGCCGCGGCGATTTTCCTCGCAAAACGACAAGGATTCTCCCGAAACGAAATCATGGAGCTCAGTAATAGTGCGCTCGCGCCCGCTGGCATCATCATTTTGGTAACGGGAGCGGGTGGCGTATTCAAACAAATTTTGATTGATAGCCAAGTTGCCCAAGTGCTTTCCGAGGCGATCGTTCAATCCAACGTCAACATTGTCCTCTTGGCGTACCTAATCGCAGCGTTGGTTCGAATCGCTCAAGGGTCAGCGACGGTGGCGATGGTCACCGCGGCGGCGATCATCGCTCCGCTGCTGCCGGCCATGGTCGACCTCTCAAGTTCAGACTACGCTCTGTTGACGATTTCGATTGCGGCAGGAGCGACGGTTCTGTCGCACGTGAACGACAGCGGGTTTTGGCTCGTCAGCAAATTCTTTGGCCTGACGGAGAAAGAAACATTGATGTCTTGGACAATTCTGGAGACGATCATCTCAATCGTTGGATTGATCGGAGCCTTGGCCCTTAGTTATGTATTGTAAATGATGAAAATCGTTGTAATGGGCGTCTGTGGGTGCGGCAAGTCTTCGGTCGGCTCGGAATTGGCCCAGCGGATGAAGGGCGTCTTCCTAGATGGTGACGATTTCCATTCGTCTTCGAATCGGCGCAAAATGGCATCTGGCCAACCGCTTACCGACAATGATCGCCGGGACTGGCTGTTGACGCTAACGGAAGAGATTCGGTCTCACGATTGCGAACTTCAAGGCCCACTCTTTTTGGCTTGTTCAGCCCTCAAAAGAAGTTATCGAATTCAATTGAGACAAGGCTGCAATTCACTACAATTCTTGTATCTGAAGGGGGATCATCGACTGATCGCCGAACGGATCCGAAATCGCAGTGATCATTTCATGCCGCCGGATCTTTTGGATAGTCAGTTTTTATCGCTCGAAGAACCCATCAATTCAATCACGGTTGGAATTGAAAAACCAATCAACGATTTGGTAAACGAAATCATCGAACGATTATCCGACGTCAGCGACATCGAAAATAGAAACAAAAAGCGCTAGTGGCCGTCCATTCCCCAGGGGCGTTAGCGTTTCAGCGGTTGCGGTATTCAATCACAGGGCTTTGAGAAAGCGAAAAAAACATGTCGTTCATTTTGGGTGCCGCCGTTTTGTTTTTTTTATTTGTCGGAGTGGTCGCCTTACTTTTTGCGATCGTCAAACCGAACTTACGCTTGCCAGCCGGCTTACTGGCTTTGATGAGTCTTGGTTTTGCTGGAACTCTGGTCGCGGTGTTTTTATGGACCGTCGCGCGAATGGGATGATCGACTGGCGAGAGATACCCCCCGTCGTCCAATTCAAGGTTGCCATGCGTTGAATGTCACGCGCTGAAAGACGACCACTTTGGGCCGTCTCCTCATCGAAAAAACCGCGACTGAGCAGTAATTCTGGGCAAGTTACGCAACTCAATGCAATTTAGCTGGCCAACGCTAAAACCCACAACAAACCCTGATGAACAACTACGCGTTTTCCTGGTGATTGGCAATCACCGCCTGGATCTCTTGAAGCTCTTGCTTGGTTTGTCGCAATTCTTTTGCAATTTCTTCTCGTTGCAATTCGGCTTGTTCGAGGAACTTTTGAGCCTCTTTGCGTTTCCGGTATTCGACTCGCAACCGTCGTCGAAATTGGTGAAACAACCCCGGTTCAGCCTGGGACAAGCTCTCGACCGAGAAATTGAACTTGGAATACTTGCCTTTATTGCCGCGTAGATCGTCTTGCTCTCCGGCGGCCTTGCGAGCCATCTCAATTAACTCATCGCGAGATGAGGCGAGCTCTGAATCGAGCGAGAGGTTAAGGCCTTTGAGTTCCGCAATTCGTGTGTTAAAAGAAACTAATTCAAGCTCTTTTTCGGCGGAGACGGATTCCAATTCAAGCCTCAACGCGTCGAGCTCAGCCTCTTTTTGGCTGGTGATTTCGCCGACCAGTGTAGCCAGCCGCTCGGATTCGATTCGATTTGATTCGCTCAAGACGGACATCTCGGATTGCAAAGTGTCGACTACCGCCTGTCGATTTTCCAATTCCGCTTGCTGTTCCGCTTGCTGTTCCTTGACCCGCTTTTCAAATTCAGCCGTGGTTGAATCAATTACTAGCTGTTGGGCCAATTCGAGTTCTGCTCGTTGTCGCTCAAGACGATTCTCTAGTTCAGATTCTAAAGAATCCGATTCTGCTTGCTGTTCCGCTTGCTGTTCCGCTTGCTGTTCCTTGACCCGCTTTTCAAATTCAGCCTTGGTTGACTCAATTACTAGCTGTTGGGCCAATTCAAGTTCTGCTCGTTGTCGCTCAAGACGATTCTCTAGTTTAGATTCCAAGGAATCCAATTCGCCCTGTTTGGAGAGATCCGACTCTAAAGCAAGCCGTTCCATTTCGTTTTGAAACTCGGCGTGCTGCGTCTCCAAAGCCACTTGCTTCGCCAAGTCCAGGTCCGCT
>JBLINZ010000510.1:0-4257 GCA_047639375.1 Mariniblastus sp.
GGGGAATCCGTGGTGCCGTACGTCGACAAAGCTCTCGAGCGGGCGATCGAATACTTCCAAACGCTCCAAGAGGGGCAAGGGATTGCGGCTTGAGGAGTGGGGATTCGTTGAACATGCTGAATATGGTTTGGCCCCGTGCCCCAATTCTTTTTCGCTCATCATCGGGGCCAAGCAGATTTCCCCGTTGAAGATTTACAAGACGGGCAAGTGTGCCCGTCCAACTTGCCTGTCTTGCAGCGATTCCGAGAAGCGAAAGTCACCGTCCCCCGTCCCCAAGCGTTTAGTCGCACGTTTAGTCGAACGTTTAGTCGAACGCTTAGTCGAACGCTTAGTCGAACGCTTTGGCGAGGTCGTCCAAGACACCCTGCTCCGAGTCGGAAACTTTGTTGCCCAATCCAAGGAACCCACCGGCTGATTTGGCCACGTTTTCAGCTCGACCGAGAACCGAATTCTTCAATTGGTTGAGTGCTGGTCCTTCCAAAGTCGATTTGAGTGCCCCGATGTAGCTTTTCCAAGTGTCGAGCAATTCGGATTCAGGCGGGTTGTTCAACCATGATTCCATTGTCTGGTAGCTGGCCGTTCCGACGGCGATGCCGGCCGATTCGGCTGCTTTTAGAATGGCTGCCTTTTCAGGATCTTCCATTTTGTTGTCTGACCAAGCCACCGCGACAAGCGGGATCAAAGCGACGGATGCCAATGACTCAGGCGTGATTCCGCAGCCGTGAAGCGCGTCTAGCGTTGGTGTGTCAGAGATCCCGGATGCGGATTGGAGGGCGTCACGGTGCTCTTTGGCTGCCATTTCTGCTCGGATGTTGTCCAAGAGCTTATGGTCGTTGATCGTAAAGAACATGTCCTCCATGGCTTGGCCACGTTGGTGAATAGGATCGTTCATCTATTTCTCCAAGAGAATGCGGATTGGTCGCACACGGTTTTGTGTTTGTTATTTAGTTTGATAAACGAAGATATGCTAAGCAACACGTTATTTTGCGGGAAGGGGAGTCAATGACAATCGCCTGTTTGCCAATGTCCTGAATGGGAATGACGCTACGCAATTGTTTCTCGACACATAGTTTCCCGCAAATAGTTGCGATTTCTGAATAATGCAGAAGAAATCAAGACGATTGGCTGGAAAAAACACTTGCGATGAATGACAATCCTATTTCACCTAGCCTGCCCGATCGAAAAAGCCAACTGGAATGGCGTTTGTTGGGTAGGTCGAAGATTTTTCACCGGAATGAAGTATGAGACTTGACAGAAACAACAATGGATTTCGTTTTCGCATTGGCCTGATGAGCCGGCTTTGCCTAGCCGCCGTATTGATCGTGATGGTTGCGGAGCAAGCCACAGCTCGAACCCTCGTTTTAAAACCAAGCATCGCAGCTAGTTTGAATTCAACGGTCCAGCTGCAAAACGCCGTCCACCGCCTCAATGCTCATCTACAGCGAACCAAGCAAGACGATGTCTGGCGTCAGCATTTGTTGCTTAACGTCTTGGAGACTCAATCGGCTCACGGTGAACAAGCTGATGTTGGCATGCTTCAGGCAGTTCTCAATCGCTTCAACCAACATTCAGCCAGTCTCCACGGTCAGACATTCCACGATGTTCGCGACGCCTTGACCGTACAAGTCGGTCATTTGCAAAATGGACGCGTCCAAGATGTTTTTGCTGCAGTCACGATAGCTCGGGGGCAATTCCGAGCGATTGCCGTAGAAGACTTAGTGCGACAAAGGGACGAAGCCCAAAAGCAGCTTTTAGAGCTTGGGGATTATTATCGTGAAACCATGCCCAGCCGCGAACGGGCGACACTTTATTCTGATCTCCAAATAAAAGCGTTGAAAGAATTCCTGGCTCAAGTCAAATTCGAAATGGCACCTGAGGTTTCTGTCGGGAAAATCAACTCGATGATCAAGGAAGTTCAAATTCAACTTGACGCCGTGATCGAACAGATTGACGCGATTCCTTTAATCAACGGCTCGGCTGCCCCCGCGACTCCTCCGGGAGAGGGAAATCAAGATGGCGAGAATCCAGCTGACGGCGTCAAACCATTGGTCGCGAAAGACGCTCCTGGCCCCGACGAAACCCAGCAGTCCCTTGACGATTTGAAAAAGGAACAGCAAAAACTAGAAGCCAATGTTAATAAGCTGAAGCAACAGCGAGCGGCGATTGCCAAGCAGGATCGTCCTCGCCAGATCCTACGGCGAGACACCTTTCAAAAACTGATCCAATTCGAAACCAATTTCAACGAAGTTGGCAACGATTTGGGCGATCCTTATTTTGTTTCGGCTACCGCCGCCCTCGAACGCTTCGTTCGAACATATCGCTATGCGACGTCGGACAACCTTCAAGAAGAGTTTTTGAAGCGATTAGCAACGCTTGAGGCGAACTTACTGGAAATGGATGGCGACAACGCCCGTGATGCTGCGGGGCAATTGGGAGGTGATCTTGGCTGGATGGAAGACGCCAACCAAGTTCCGAATTTGGTGACTTCCATTCGGGCACGTTATTCCAACCCCAATATTTACGTTTCGATTTCCTCGAAATTTGTCAATCAATTGGTCACGCAATCTGTCAATGATTCGCAATGCTTGAGCGAGTCGATCGATGGTCGATTGGTGCAAGGCCAAGTCAACACGCAGGGGCAAGTTACGGTTGACTTAGTCGACTCGCCCCATCAAATTCACGCGAGTATTCGTTTGTTGGGTGGAATCGATTCGTCGACCTACGTCGATCAAGGTCCGCTCCGAGTTTACGCTCAAACGAATGGACAGATTGAAGCCCGTCGTAGTATCTATGCGAATCTCGGCGGCTTGTTTGCTCGAGCACCGTACGGAGCTGCGAACATGTCTGCTAATTTCGGTGGGACAAGTTCCCGGTTGCAGTTGGTCAACAAATTTGTCGGCAAGAAGTTTGACGAGCTGCGGCCGCGCACTGAAGGATTGAGTGCCTTGCGGGCCGAGAAGCAGCTGATGCAAAAGTTTACCGAGCAAACGGATGAGCCGATTCAAAAAGGAAAAACATCGTTGATGGAGGCGCAAGACAAAATTGTTTCGAACGCCAAAATGCTTCCGGAAATTTATCTTAGATCCTATACCAGCGAAATTATGGTCGTTGCCAAAAAAGATTCACTTGGCACCTTGGCCGCAAGTGGAATTCCTGGCCCTTCGCCAATCAGTTCGGATGTCGCAGTGCGTGTTCACGATTCAACTTTGAGCAATTATCTGGACCGGTCGTTCGCCGGGAAAACGTTTACGGATGCTGAATTGGCAGAAGAAATTGGCGAACAATTTGGGGGAGACGAACCACTTGCGATCGCTCCGGAGAATGGTAACCAAGACGAATCGTTTAGCATCACTTTTGCCGACGTGCGACCGATTCAGTTCGAATTTGAAGACGGGGGAGTTCGCGTGGTCGTTTCCGGCAAGCGTTTCGCGCAAGCTGGGAAGCCGATCAACGAAGGACTGAAGATTATCCTTAAATTTAAAATTCGTAGCATTGCTGGGAAGCTGACGCTCGAGCGAGATGGCGATGCAGAAGTGGATTACTTGGGTGCGAAGAACCCCAAGACAGTCGCGTTTCGATCGGTCTTGATTGGCAAGCTTAATCCCAAAAAAGGTGGCCAACAGGTTTCGGCTGAACTGCCCGACAATTTGCTTCCGATCGACCAGATCGACGCACTTAAAGACAGTGAGGTTGCTCAGCAGATGGAGTTGGTTCAGTGCCGAATGCAAAACGGCTGGCTCTATCTCGGCTGGAATCATCGTGCTCAAGATTCAACGAGCAAATCGCCGATGGACCTCCCGGCAATTTGGTCCAATGAGCCCGTGGTGGCCCAACCGTCCGGTGACGTTCCAGTTCAACCTTCCGCTGAATAGTCGTGGATTGAGTTCGACAACCAAAATTGAAAACCGCTTGGTACCAAAGTGTCGCCAAGCGGTTTATTTTTTGCGCAGTTTTCGGTTGACTTGCTAGCGTGATCCGCCGATTTAGCCCCGGTTTCGAATTGGGTGGAAGACGAAGTTACGAGTCGGGATAGGATAAGCCGGGATGGATTGGTTGCCCCGGCTATCCCTGAACCACTCGCGGTACGGCTGAATCCTGGTTCGACAACCCTATTATTAGACCGCCCTCAATACCGATGGCGCTTCCCCCACGGAATGGATATAATCTTTTCATGGACGAAAACAAAACAACGAAAGAAACCGACGAGTCGCTGGCTCTCTCCCAAGAGGCTGAGGCTGAGGCTGAGTCGCAGCAGTC
>JBLINZ010000511.1:0-4242 GCA_047639375.1 Mariniblastus sp.
GCGCAGTTGGGAGAAACTAGAGCCAACGCTGGCGACGCCGAAGTTTGAATTTGGAATCATTGCCGGCGGTCAGGAATCTGAGCAAAATCTGAGCAACTACATCCTCAAGGGGAAAGACGACTTTACGGTCAGCGTTGAGGAGGCGAAGCTCGTCGGGGCGAGGGATTTCTTGGTTCGGCCGTTGTTTCATTCAACGATGATGCGTCAGCCTGAGGTGTTCAAAGCGGTGGCCGAGTTTTTTGAGCATGGGCATTTTGTTTCGGATCAAGCCCGCCATCCGATTGTGAGATTCAAATCGCCGAGTTCGATGGATCGGGGGCAGCATGTTGAATAAAGAAGATAGCAACGTGGATTCTGAGTCCCCAGCCGAGTCATCTGAGTTGCCGGACGTCGTTGCTTTGCCGGGTGCAGGGCGGTTGGCTGGGGTGGATTTTGGGACCGTGCGAGTCGGAGTGGCGATCAGCGACCCTGGGCAAACGATCTCTAGTCCTTTGGAGACTTATCAGCGCCGGAACGAAAAGTTGGACGCCAAGTTTTTTGTTGACTTGGTTGCGCTGGAACGCATCGTTGGATTCGTCGTTGGCCTGCCTGTCCATATGAGCGGCGATGCCAGTCAAAAATCCCGTGAGGCGGTTGAGTTTGGGAAATGGCTGACTGAGCAGACCGGAGTTCCTGTGAATTGGATCGATGAGCGTTATTCCACCGCGATGGCCCGCGACGTGCTCAGCCAATCAAAAATGTCGGGCAAGAAACGCAAGGCTCAATTGGACAAATTGGCTGCCCAGATTTTATTGGCGGCCTATTTGGAGTCGGGGCCAAGTTCAATTGAATCGTTGAAAAACTAAGACGCAATAATAGGCTACTTGAATAGGTAGCTCAGGATCCTGAACACCACGAACACGCCAATCCAAAGGAGCCAGCCCCGACCTTGGCTGCTTTCGGCTGGCGTGTGTGAGTTTTGTGCGGCTCCCAGTTGATGTTGGATGGAATGCACGAAACCCATTGCATCGTCCTCGCTCCAACCACTGGCGATCAGTTGTTCGGCGATTTCGTCCGGGCTTTCGCCGTCTGCAAGATTTTCAGCGACCAACTGGGTTAACGCTTCAATTTCATCGTCATCCTGTCCAGGTGGCGGCAATTGTGACATCGAAGTTCCGTTGGATTGGGGAGAAGAATACCTGCTCAGTGTCGACTCGTCCCTTGGAGTTTACCAGCCATGAACGTTCATTCCACGGTGGGGAGGCGAGATTTCGAGATCGGTTGTCAGGCTGGAAACGTTCCAGGTCTTGCTTGAGAGGTTGATTATCGAGTCTAGGAGTTTGCAAAACTGAAGTCAAATCGTGGGGATTCGATTCATGCTTCCATTGTAGTCGAATTTTGATTGCCAGCACGACGGGGCACCGCATGAATCCCATTTCAGTCCGTCGTTCGCAGGCCTTGGCTGTACACGCTAGTTAAAACGAGGTTGTGAGCTGGGGGCGAAATTTGTATCGTGCGTGTGGCCGATTTCTTTGGCCCCTTTATTCAGTTCAGGGTAGGTATGAATAAGCCAGGCGTTGCCATCGTCGGAAACGAGCAAATCGATAGAATTATCGAAGGGTTTAGGCAAGGTCAATTCGGACGCCGAGCCTTTCTTCGCAAGGTTGTTGGGTTGGGCATGTCAAGCGCTGTTGCCTATGCCGCCCTAGGACGCGCCGGGGCCGAGGCGCAGCAACAGCAACGCAACGTAACGACATACGCCATTGGCGAAGAGCAATCCGCGACGACGCGAGCGCTGGGCGAGGAGTCGGCTCCGCCCCAACCGGTCCCATCGACTTATGCCATGGGAGAAGAGGCTGCTTCGACGCGAGCGATGGGCGAAGAGGGCACTTCCCGGCCCAATCCCAGTCAGCAACACAATGTGACGACGTACGCCATCGGCGAAGAGCAGTCCGCGACAACCCAAGCCATCGGCGAGGAGGGGTTATCCAGGCCACCGACTCATAACGTGACAACGTACGCGGTTGGCGAAGAAGGCGCGCCGACGACCCACGCGATGGGAGAGGAAAGCGGGCAAACGACTCCATTGTCAACGTATCGATATGGCGAAGAATCGGCACCGCAAGTGACCAGCCATGCGATTGGTGAGGATGCGACTCCTCCTCAGGCGACTAACGCAGTGGGTGAAAGCGGACAGCCGTCGACGACCCGAGGGATTGGTGAGGCAGGTCAGACGACCACTACGTTGACGGTTGGCGAAGAAGACCACCGTCTCAATAGCGGTCAAGCACATGAAGATCATCTTGATGGCAACCGGCATCAAGCGACGCCTCTCCCGTCCACATTTCGTCAACGCTGGCATGGATGGCGGCGTTGGTAGGGGCGGAGGAATTGTGGCCGTTTTGGTAGGATGGGTGTTGCTTGTAATGGGAGTGTAACGATTGTGTAAAGCTATCTGAATTGGGTCTTTGATTACGGGTATTACGTCGAAAAACATAGGGCAGCTTGGGAATTTATTGGTCCTGCTGGTTGACCGAAGAGCCAGCCAAACATTAGGCTTGAGATTGCGAAACAAAGCTGATCTTTGGGTTTTTGGGAATCCAATGTAGGCTAGTCGCAACTTGGATTTTTCTGTTCGCCAAATTTTGGCATCGAAGACAATTAACGTTCAGTTGGCTGACTGGTCTGAAGATCTGAACACTTTTGATGACGTGTTCGTATCAACGCGGTGTTCACAAGAATGGGTGGTTCAAGGATGTCGATAGAAGAAATGACAACGCAACAAACTGTCTCGATCGAGGCGAACCCGCCCTCGGAATCGTCCCCTGAAACTTTGCCCAATCCAACTGCCGAGTCGTGGGATAGCGACGCGATTTTGGAGAATGAAAAAAATCTCGATCGCCAACTCTTGATCGCGAGCAAGCAGTACGCGACGGAACAGCGAGGTCGGAGTTGGTTCCACCTGCTCACGACTTTGTTGGCCTTGGCCGTGTTCGTGACCGGTGCGGCGCTGGGGCACTTTTTGGCGATCCGCATTATCGCAAGTGTTCTGACTGGATTGACCGTGGTTCGGGTTTTCATCTTGTATCACGATTATCAGCACAACGCGATTTTTAAGAATTCGTGGCTGGGTGGCGGGATCTTGAATTCCTACGGTTTCTTGATGTTGACGCCTCCCAGTGTTTGGAAGCGTTCTCACGACCACCACCACAAAAATAATTCCAAGCTTTTCGGGGCCAGTATTGGGTCGTTTCCGATCATGACGACGGAAAACTATCTCAAGGCCTCGGCCTCTGAGCAGCGGGAATACCGAATCTCGCGTAGTCCGTTAATCATGCTGTTTGGATATTTCACCGTCTTCTTATTTGGGATGTGCGTCCGGCCGTTTTTAGTTGATCACAAACGGCACTGGGATGGAGGCGTCTCAATCGTATTGCATTGTTCATTGATTACAGCGAGTTTCATCTGGCTAGGATGGCTGACGACAGTGTTGGTGTTCATTGCTCCGGCGATGATCGCAACTTGCAGTGGAGCTTATTTGTTTTATGCCCAGCATAATTTTCCGACGGCGAAGATTCGACCTCGGGATAAGTGGTCGTACACAGGAGCGGCCCTTCAGTCCTCCAGTTTTCTCAAGATGAGTCCAGTGATGCATTGGTTTACGGGTAACATCGGATACCATCACGTGCATCACTTGAATTCGAAAATCCCCTTCTATCGTCTGCCAGAGGCGATGTCGGAACTTGAGCCACTGCGAACCCCCAACACGACAACGCTTCGTCTTGGCGAGATCTGCAAATGCCTGAGCTTGAAGTTGTGGGACGCTCCTCGCGATCGGTTCATCACGTTCGCTGAAGCTAAAGAATAGCAGCTAAGTTGATGGTGGCAGTCGTTGGTCGTTGCAAACGGGCTTAAGAACTTTGTGAAGCCAGGAGCCTAGACTCCCGTATCGATTTTGCCTGCCATTGGTTCGTGAACGTGTGATGGTCGCCCTTCGCTCCGAGGATGCAATGGCTTTGGGAGCTGGCGGAATGTTGTACGCCTGGGCGTAGCAGGACTGTGCCGTCCGCCCTCGCAAGACACGTTTTCGCTCAGCACGTTTGGGCATACCACGCAACTCATCACGCTTTAGCTCATCACGGGTTCCAATATTTGAATCTGCCAGTGTATTGTGGAATTGTTTCCAGGGAAGATTGCCGAGAGCGTGCGTCCTGAAATAAACGGCGGCGCCCTCGTGTGGGTTGTGTGGTTTTGGGTAGTCGA
>JBLINZ010000512.1:0-4235 GCA_047639375.1 Mariniblastus sp.
AATGCCAACGGCGAAGCGACCAAGCTATCGGATTGGTTCCGTCAGACTTTGGATTTCGATCTCGCTGTCGACCAATACGAATCGCTTGACCGTGAGGAACTTGAGCAGTCGCTCGAGGCGATCGTCGAAGATCATTATCACCCAGAGTTCCGTCGCATGGAGCGGATGGTGTTATTGGAAATCGTCGACTCCGCTTGGAAAGATCACCTGTTGGCGATGGATTATTTGCGGAGTGCGGTGGGGCAGCGGGGCATGGCTCAGTTGGATCCTAAAGTTGAATACAAGCGTGAAGGGATGCGGATGTTCGAAGGCCTGTGGGTCTCGATCGGTGAACGCGTCACGGACCTTGTTTTCCGGATGGAGCAGATGAACGAAGACTTTGTGTCGAACACCTTGGTTGAAACCAGCGCCCGGCATGACGAAGCGAACACGACTCAGCAGGCTCCGCAGGAGTCAGGCATCGGACAAGAGCAGTCGGACGCGATCGATAATTCTGGGGGCGGAAAGCAACAGGTTGAGACGATTCGCAACCGCGAGGAAAAAGTCGGACGTAACGATCCGTGCCCTTGTGGGAGTGGTAAAAAACATAAATCGTGTTGCATGCGTAAGCGGGCATAGCGATTCTCGAGTTGTGCCCCGCGGCAGCGGCGTGATAGCCGCTGCGGTAAGCCACTGGCTGTCGCCGTGTGCAGACCTGAAATTGAAGGGATTCAATTGGGCTGGATATTGAATTTTCTCTATGCGAGTTTTCTCGTCATGGTGTCACCATGGCTGCTCTGGAGATGCGTTCACGCTGGCAAGAACAAACGCGGTTGGGGCCAAAAACTGCTGGGGTGGGGGCTGTTTCGAGGTTCCGTTGCTCGTTCGAACGGACAAGCTGAATCCCGATGCATCTGGGTGCATGCCGTCAGCGTGGGCGAAGTCAATTTGCTGGCGCCGGTTCTGTCTCGATTGAACCAATCGCATCCTGATTTGGAAATTGTCATCTCGACAACGACTGAAACGGGTTTTGATTTGGCCCAGCAGAAATACCCGCAGCTCGAGGTGTTTTTTTGTCCGATGGATTTCACTTGGGCGATCAAGCGTGTGATTCGCCGTTTGCGTCCCGCGATGTTGGTGTTGGCTGAGTTGGAATTGTGGCCAAATCTTATCGCCAAGACTTCGGCGGCTGGGATCCCTGTGGTGGTGATCAATGGTCGTTTAAGCGAAAACAGTTTTAGAGGTTACCGGCGTTTGAAGTGGTTGGTCCGGCCGACGTTCAAGCGGCTGGCTAAAGTCGCAGTTCAGAATCAAGTTTACGCCGACCGGTTTATTGAATTGGGATGCGAGCGGACGAACGTTGAAGTCACGGGTAGCGTCAAATTTGATGGCGTTCCAACGGATCGGAGAAATGAACATTCGGTGGAGTTGGCCAAAGCGGCGAACGTTCAGAATGACGAGTTCGTTTTCGTGGCGGGCAGCACGCAAATCGAAGAGGACTTGATTGCGGCGAGGGTCTACCAGCAGTTGCAGGCTCAGATTTCTGGTCTTCGATTGGTGTTGGTTCCCCGTCACCCCGAACGCTGTGACGCACTGGTCGCTCAGCTCAACGAAATGAACATGCCTTGGGTTCGACGCTCGGCGATGCTCACCGGAAAGGTCTGGCCCGTCGCTGACCTGTCAGCCGGCAACTTGGCCGATGTGATCCCTGCTCAGCCCATCTTGGTCGTCGATGTGATTGGTGAGTTAGGTGGATGGTGGGGAGTCGCCGATGTTGGTTACGTTGGCGGGAGCATGGGAAAACGCGGCGGACAGAACATGATTGAGCCGTCGGCGTTTGGGATCCCGGTTTCTTTTGGCTCCAATACGGTGAATTTTCAGCAGCTAGTAGACGAATTGCTGGTTCACGATGCGGCTGTGGTCGTCCGCGATCAAGCCGAGCTCACGACGTTCGTACAACGAGCGTCAAAGGATTCCGATTGGGCAAATGAGATTGGCGCTCGTGCCCAGAATGTTGTTGTCAGTCACGTTGGCGCTTCGCAGCGAACGGTTGATTGCCTTTCCGAGGTATTGCGTGCGGTAGGCGTGTCGCCATTTGGCGAATTGGAATTGAGCCACGGGCAAGACGGATTTTCTGATACTAAGGCTGCCTAGTTGTGTTGCTGCTGGTTGGAGTTTTGAGGTTGTGTGCTTTGATGCGTTGAGCGGAAGGCGAGGGTGGTAGCCTGACACGTCAGCGAGTGGATAGTCGCTTTGGCGAAAGAGTGCCGATTGACACTGCTTCTCGCTGGTAATGGCTGGTGCGAATGCCTAATTGGCGCGTCGATAACCGGTATTCAATGTATCGGTTGCAAATCAGAACGCTATTACGCGTCAGGTCATTAATCGAGTAACGAGGGTGATCGGTTACGATCAATCAAATTATTTGAACCGGCGAGGAATAACACCGCTTGGCACTCTTTCGGCGGAGCGAAAGGCGACCATCGTCCTCGCTGAAGCGTTGGACGGCCATTGCTGGCGCTTAACGGGGCATTAGGCCAACATGCTCTCAAGTGTCGGGTCACCTTGCCATTTACGAATCAGCCGATTGAGATAAAGCCACGTCTAGACTATACTCTTGGGTCTGGAATGGGCTGAATTTGGCCTTTCCGAACTTGGGAACTCCAAGACGTCTGGCCAGTTGGCCATCACCATTTGTCGTTTGAAAGTTTGAGGAGAGTGCCGTGGCCTCTGGAAAATATCTTTTTACTAGCGAATCAGTCAGCATGGGTCATCCGGACAAGCTGGCGGATCAGATTTCCGACAGCATCCTCGATGCAATGTTGGCTCAAGATCCTGCGAGTCGCGTTGCTTGTGAGACCATGGTAACTACCGGGCTTGCCGTGATCGCCGGCGAGATCACTTCGAAAGCTGACGTTGATATCGAAAAGATCGTCCGCAACGTGATTCGCGAAGTCGGCTACACGTCTGAAGAGATTGGGATTGGTGCTGACACTTGCAAAGTCATGGTTCAGCTGGATCAGCAGAGCCCTGACATTGCGATGGGCGTGGATGCTGATGGTGCCGGCGACCAAGGCTTGATGTTCGGTTTCGCTTGTGATGATACAGAAGAATTGATGCCCTTGCCGATCGCTTTGTCGCACAAGATTCTGGCTCGTTTGAACAAGGCTCGATTCGACGGCGAGGTCAACTGGCTGCGTCCCGATAGCAAGAGTCAAGTGACGGTGGAGTACGATGGCTTCACTCCAGTTCGAATCGACACCGTCGTGGTATCGACTCAGCATAGCCCCGGCGTAACCAACGAAGAGATCCAGACGTTCATCAAAGAGAAAATCGTCGAGCCACTGTTGCCGGCCGATCTCAATCAGGGCGACGTCATTTATCACATCAATCCAACGGGTAAGTTCGTCATTGGTGGGCCTCACGGCGACTGTGGTTTGACCGGTCGCAAAATCATCGTTGATACTTACGGTGGCTGGGGGCGTCATGGCGGCGGTGCATTCAGCGGCAAGGACTCGACGAAAGTCGATCGCAGTGCGGCCTATATGGCTCGCCACGTTGCCAAGAACATTGTCGCTGCCGGATTGGCCAAACGCTGCGAAGTTCAGTTGGCCTACGCGATCGGCGTGGCTGAGCCAGTCAGTGTTCACGTGGACACTCAAGGCACGGGCACGGTTTCAGATGAGGCGATTTGTCGGGTGGTTCGCGAATCGTTCCCGTTGTCGACGCAAGGGATCATCGAATACCTTCAGCTTCAACGGCCAATTTTCCGCAAGACCGCTGAAGGTGGCCATTTCGGTCGCAATGACCCTGACTTCACTTGGGAAAGCACGGCCAAAGCGGCTGAATTGGCTGAAAAAGCTACGGCTGCCGCCTCTGCTTAGTCGTCGACGGATTAAATCGGGACGCTTTGTCGGCCTGGAAGCGGTGTCATGGGATTCAAAGAGGCAATTGCCATTTGAGACTGCCCGCAATTGATTTACTTTAAGAGGGCAACGAATTGCATCGTTGCCCTTTTTTTTGTGTCGTTTCAGTTGGTCGAGAATGCTCGATCTTGCGGGTATCGGCACGACCAATCCCCAGGATCGGATCTGCCATGGACAATCTTAGTACACCTCTAAGCGATGTTTCGCCTTTGAATGCGGGCCTCTTTGGGCTGGAGGACGATGGCGAAGACGAATTGGTTGACCCTGAGTTAATTCTGCAGCAGATTCTGGAGGACCCCGGCCTCACGCAATACATCACGCGGAACGAGG
>JBLINZ010000513.1:0-4229 GCA_047639375.1 Mariniblastus sp.
TGATGACGAAGCTTAGTAGTCTTTGAAATGAAACACGATACAGCCCAGCGAAAGCATCGCCAGCATGAACGCCAACCCACTCCACAAAGGCGACCAAGGATCGCTCGGCTGAATGGTAAGATTCATATCGACATCTTCATTCTTTTGCGTATCTCCCGACGATGAAAGATGCGTCACGACTTTGTAAAACTCGCCTGGCTTGGGGCAAGCCCGGTAGAACGGACGCAAACCATATCGATAGATTCGCTCCAACCAGCCACCGGCCGCCGAGAATCGCTGCTGGGAATCACCTCGAACCGACGCATATTGCGTGACGCGGTCCGTGTTGTCGCCCACCCACAGCTGTCCAGCTTCGCCAAACGCAAACGTACAAATATCACCCTGACCGCTAACGTCAGCCTTCTGCATTTTCCGATCGTCCGCCGTATCGAGAATCCACAGGTTTCCGTTCCTATAAAGAACCCCGAACAACCCTCCATCGACCGCCCCAATTACCTGCCGTACTCCAGAACGCGACTCGGGATGATAGTCATTTTTCTCTTGCAGCATCTCAGCGTCCACGGTGATGACTTTTCCGTTTCCAAATGCGAGACAAATCGTGTCTCCCTGGGCGGCAAGCAAGCAAGACATACTTTCATCGAACCCCAACTCAATCTCCAGCGTCCGATGTTCGCGATACTCACCGCCTTGAATCTGATAAGTCACCAATTTCCCACGTTGATAAATCACAAACTCATCACGGGACAGGTTGTAGTCAACCTGACTGGCCGATCCGAACCAGGTTGGTTTGTCAGGGCCAATGCGAGTAAAGACCGACTCCTCGGTCGGATCGCTCTTGGAAACGGACACGATCGAAGGCGATTCCGCTTGAGAATCATCACCTTCTTTAACTTCCGATCCTTGAACTTCCGTAGGCTCTATATCGACGCCCTCTTCATCAACGGCAAGCTGCGCGGCCTCCAGCTTTGACTCGTCCAATCGATAAAACGACCCATCAGATGCGACCGCAAGGATCCCATTCACTCCAGAAAATTGCTCGACGGAATCCGTGGGAAACCGACCGGCGACTTTGAAATTCAAATCATCCTTATTCGCAATCCATAATCGCTTACGCCCCGAGTTCGAACCAAATACAAATTGGCTGGCCAAGATGCGACCTTTTTCCTGATCGAAAACCGGCGCCAAAAATTGCCTAAGGCCTGGCACATCACCGTCGTCACGAAGCGGAGCGAAAAACGTTCCAACGGCCAGCACCATTTTGCCTTCATCGTCGGCAATCTCAGCTTCCGTCTTCACATCCCATTCACGATCCGAGTCATCCCATGCAGAAAGTTGATGGATCAGGTCGCTCGGATAAACGGCTTGCTCAACAGGAAGCAAACCAATGAATGCATTGTTCTGCATTTTTGTGTTGACAAATCCGTAGCCTGACCCGACCGAGAAACACGCCGCCCAGAATATCAACGTCAGGATCACGGACACGATCGCACTTCGCCAAATCAAGCCAACGAATGCGGAGACGGAGAAGTAAATCGCAAACACAAGCACATACAAGGGAATACTGAACAGGATCGCGCGGTCCCAGATATCCATCGCCAGCCCCAACCACAACCACAACCCGAGAAACAAGTAACCGGCACAAAGCGCAATAAAAATACAGCCGCCCGCAAACTTGGATGCGAACAAACCCCACCGAGAAACAGGCTTGCTGAGCAACAGGTTGAGCGATCCAGGTTCGAACGTTTCGGGAATCATATTGGCCGTGATCACAATCGCGATCAGTAAACCAATCGACATCACGAACTTATCAAAGTAGACCGGCAGCACGGAGGTCAACGTTTGAGCGAATTGGGCATGCGTAATCCCGGCAGGGATTGGAAGTTCCCACAACGCATAATAAAACAAAACCGTCGCCGATTTCCCCGATTTAATATAAGGCTTGACCGCACTCGCCAAAAGCAAACGATTCAGTCGTTTCGAGAGGACCGCAGACAACGAATCGACGCCTTGATCGACCAACTCTCTCGCCTCGCGAGGAAGGCTCACGCCTTCCCAATCCGCTGCTTGATAAAAACCTGGATCCTCAATAATTACGTTGAGGTCATCGATCAACGCATCATAGGTTCGCCGTTGTTCCCGCGATCGACCACGTCGATTCCTAGGCGTCGCTTCTTCTTGTTCGCCCAATTCCTTAGCAATGTTCTGCATCTCTTGCCGAGTCGTTTCTGGCAACAGTTCCCAGATGCGCGAAATCGGCGCAGAGCTGCCGTCGTCATGCCTTGCAACAATGAGACTTAGCAACCGTTGCTCTTGATTGACATTCGTTCTGCGATCCAACTCCCAATCCAATGTTTTACGCACATGGAAAGGAGCGATTGCGATCAACAGAATCGTGATCAAAAGCAATAAAACGTACAGGACCCGGGACGCCATCGCGGCGCGAAATGAATCCTTGATGATGGCAAGATACGGACGCATCGATGACTCTCTTACTGGCGGAAACTATCGAGCCGGGAATCAACGCTGGGCTGACTGGAGGCATCGGAAATGATTTTTAGGAAAGCGTCTTCGAGCGTCACTTGCGCGCGAGACATCGCCAAAATGCTAACACCATTCTGGCGAAGTGAATCAATGAGTTGGTCGACATCGTCTTGACCTGGAAGCGTTGCACGAACGGCAAACTGCCCAGCCTCTTTGGTCAGAATCTCAAATTTCTTACCATCAAAACCAGCGTTAATACTGTCAGGCGAACCCTTGACCTCCACCTCGACCATCAAACCAGCGTCGGCTGAGCCAGCCATTTCCTTGACAAAATCCCCAATGTCCGACACGGCTCCGCAATACTTAAGCTCGCCACGGTTGAGAATCGCCACCCGGTCACAGATCATCTCGACTTCTTGAAGAATGTGGCTGTTGAGGAAAATCGTCACGCCATCGTCTTTCAGTCGACGAATGACTTGCCGCATATCCGCCCGAGCCTGAGGGTCAAGCCCATCGGTCGGCTCATCCAAAATCAAAAGCTTGGGCTCGTGAAGAAGTGACTGTGCCAACCCCAACCGCTGCAGCATCCCCTTGGAATAGTTCTTGCAACGGTCTTTTTCGCGGCCTTTCAACCCCACCAAGTCCAGCAGGTAGTTTCGTTTCTCAACGATTACCGACTTAGGAACGTTGCTCAAGCTGCCGTAACACTCAAGCGCGGTGTAGCCATTGAGGTGCGGTGGAATCCGCAAATGCTCGGGCAAGTAGCCCACCAAACGACGCCCCGCGCGACTGCCGGCGTTTTGCCCCATCATCGTGGCAGCCCCACCGGTCTTTCGAATAATTCCTAGCAGGATTTTGATGAAAGTCGTTTTGCCCGCGCCGTTGGGACCCAAGAGACCAAAGATCTCGCCCGAATTCACGTTGAACGAAACGTCCTTGAGAGCCTCAAATCGTTTTTTAAAAAACAGACCCTCGGAATAGGTCTTACTCAACGAATTGGCTTGGATCGCCAATTCGCCTGTATATCCCGCATTCTGCACCGGGGACGTCTCTGATTCTTTGAGCATAGTAACGGGGATTACCTGATTTCAGTTGTCTTGTCCGACAAGGACCAAGGGCTAATTAAATTCGTCAATGGATGGCAGGCCGTTGCCAATTATATAAACTGCTTGTTCGATGTGATAACCGGGCTAAACTCCATCGAACCAACAATCCAGTTTTCGGAACGCCGAAACGGGGCGGCGGGACGATCACAACGTGATGACAGCCTTACTCCCTCAAAACCACATTTGTTTCGCCCCAAGTTTCGTCTTGGCAGCAACAGCATTGAATCGCTTGGGCCGACTCAAGACTCAACGGTTCGGTTTATCCCGTGATTCACACGCGTACCCCTCGTTCGTTAATTGAGGTCAATTCTTTCGTTCTTTTTTTGCCGATTCTTAAGTTTGCCATGTCGCCCAATCCTCACCAACCAACAGACCGACTCAATGACCCCGAAGTCCTTCTGTTTGAGCATTCGCCCTTTCGTAACCTCGATGCAATTGTCCAGCATGATGGAAAAACGGTCTATTTCTATCTAAGCGAACCCCAATCCGAAGCTTCCCAATCCGAAGCTTCCCAACCCCAGCGAATACCCGTGTTTGGGACCCGAGCCTGCTGGGTTCGAAATCTGGACAAAGGCCCCATGGTGCTCGACCAAACGCAAATGCAACAAGGGATCTCTCCGATGCTTCCCCGCACGGAATGCG
>JBLINZ010000514.1:0-4228 GCA_047639375.1 Mariniblastus sp.
CTGCTGATTGGCGAGCGGCCAGTTGCCGTGCTCGTTGTCGAGGTCCGTCTTGCCGTCCTGAAGGTAGATCCGCAACGGCTTGGGTTCCACCTGCTCAGCCGGGTCGGTAGTGGCTGGATCCGTCTTGATGGGGACGGCCGATTCAGCGACTTGCTCGTCTGTTTTCTCTTGAGAATCGTCGGCAGCTTCCGTGTCTGGGGTGGTTGATTCGTCAGGTGCGGGAGTCAAAGCGGGAACCATTTTAGTTTCCGTTTTTCGAATGATGCCTGGATAGGTGTCGCCATGTCGAATATTGGTAAAGCTTCCAATGTGGCTTAGGACTTTTCCGAATTTGTCTGGTCGTTCCCAAGCGACGGTGAACGCACAAATCCCCCCACTGCTGGCTCCCCCAATCGCCCGCCCGTTTGGGTCCTGCGTGATATTGTATTTGGATTCGACGACTGGGAGAATTTCTTCCAGCAACAGGCGTGAGTATTGATTACCCAGCGAGTCGTATTCGAAGCTCCGGTTTTTAGGCGTCGGTTTCCAGCCAGAATTCTGGGGCAATTCATCTTTCTTGTGGCCCGGGTCAATAAAGACGCAGATCGTAACCGGCAGTTCGCGGCGATGAATCAGGTTGTCAAATACGATGGGTGCTCGGTAGCTGCCGTTTTCACCAACGTAGGCGTGTCCGTCTTGAAAGACCATCAAGGCGGCTGGTTCTGACTCGTCATATTGAGCCGGAACGTAGACGTAGTACCGCCGTTTGGTCCCGGGGAAAACTTTGCTGTCTAACCATTCGAAATTCTCAACCGTGCCCATGGGGACGCTGGCTTGGCGTTGGGAATCTGCCCCAAGTTGGTACTGTCGCTTGGTTTGCTGGGCACCCAGTGGACCTGAGAAAACGATTGAACAGGCAACGACAAAAAGGGTCGCAAGCGAGAATCGGATGGAGAATTGTTTCATGGTCTAGAAAACTTATTTTGGGTGAATGGTCCCGATTAGGTTACCTTGTTGTTGCAACCGAATCCAGTCTAAGACTTTTTGCAATGAACATTTGCAAGGGTCAATTTGTGCGAGTTTAAAATCCAAACCAGGGAGCCAGAAAATCCGTGAGTCGTCGCAGCCAGCATATTGAATTCGACATCGAAGTGGATAACGAGGTGGACTTGGCGAAAGAGTCTGCGAGCGAATCGAGGTCGCTTTTGCCGGGTCAGTGTGTTTTTTGTAACAGAGTCATGAAGAACGGCACGACTGAGCACCATTTGATCCCCAGGACATGCCATCGAAACCGCTGGTTTCAAAAACGTTTCACTAGAATCCAGATGCGGCAAACGGTTGCTGCCTGCCGCGATTGCCACTCGGCGATCCACCGCTTCGTGCCTCGCGAAAAGGATCTGGGGCGGTCGTTCAATACGATTGAATTGTTGATGGGCTACGAGGAGTTCTCAAAATTCGTGGACTGGATTAGCCGGCAAAAGTAGCCAAGGCCAGCAGGTGTGTCTCCAGCCCGTGGGAGAACAGTGGCTTCGACACCACGATGACAAGACTATGCTGTGATTATTGTTGGCCTAACGAAGCAATCCAGTTAGACTGGCACCTCACACCAATCCACGTTTATGTTGGTTTCCCAAATACTCAATGATCGAAACAGTTCTAGGCTATTTAGTCGGCTTGATCGTTGGCTTGATCATGGGGATGTTGGGCGGCGGCGGCTCGCTGCTGCTGCCTGCGATGCTGTATTTGTTGCATTTCGATCTCAAGTTTGCGACCGCTTACACCACGATTTTGGTCGGCGTGACGGCGTTGGCCGGGACGCTGACTCGCTTTCAGAAGAAGGATCTGATCGACAAGCCGACTGTGCTGGCGCTCGGAATTCCTGTCTCGCTAGGCATGTTGCTGGTGCGGCTTTGGCTGTTTGACGTTGTCCCCGACCAATTGTTCTCAATTGGCTCATTGGTTGTCACCAAGAAAATGTTTGTGCTGACGTTGTTTGCCGGTTTGCTGTTCTTGTCGTTCGCCACGTTGATGGGTTGGATTGGCAAGAACGTCAAATCAAATGCTGGGCTCCGCGATGAAAACCCCGTTGTCTACTATTCGACGTTGATCGTTAGCGGATTGTTGATCGGAATCTTGCCTGGGTTTTCAGGAGCCGGTGGAGGCGTCTTGATCGTTCCCTTGCTAGTGATTCTGTTTGGGTTGCCGATGCAGACCGTCGTGGGAACGAGTTTGGCGATCGTTGCAATGAAGTCGTTCGTGGGATTTTGCGGAGGCGATGCCGTTCGTCTGGGCAGTCAAATTGACTACGGATTTTTGCTTAGGTTTTCAGTATTAATGATGATCGGCGTTGTGATTGGTAGCAAGTTTTCCTCAAAAATCGATCCCCATATACTGAGGATTGTCTTCGCCTGGTTCATTTTTGGGCTCGGGGTTTTCATGATTATGAAAGAAGTTATTTTCTAGCGAGTGTTGGTGTTTCTCATTAAATCAACAAGCCCATAAGCGAGGAAGAACGCTCGTGGGTGGCTTGCCTTGGATGTTCGTCATGGCGTCTCAACGCGGTTTTGCTGGCCAATACCCAGATGGCTGAACGGCACGAGGGAATATTCGAAACCTGGGCCGGATTGGCTGGTTCAATGGCGGTATGAACATCACACGCTGGCTAGTGCCAAAGATTGCTTGGGATGATTTTCCCGCAATGTTTGGGGTGGCGATCTTGGGGGCATTGATCGCTGGCTGCTACGGGATTGTCCATGACCAAATCACTTATGCGATTGGTCCTGAGTATTTTACGAAGTTCAAGTTCGAACAATTTCGCTATGCCGATTTCGGGTTTCCGAATTGGGTCTTTGTGTCCGAAATTGGCTTCCTCGCGACTTGGTGGGTCGGGTTTGCGATTGCCTGGTTTTTGGCAAGGTGGCTGATTCCCGATCAGCCGCGAGTCGCCGCTTATCGGAGAATTCTCAAAGCGATCGGTATCGTGTTTTGCTGCGGTTGCGTTTCCGGCTTGGTTGGATTTGCCTACGGGAATTGGCGTGGTCCCGATAGCGATTACTACGATTGGGAATACCTGACACGAGGGATGGGGTTGACCGAGATCTGGCCTTTCGTGCGGGTCGCCTACATTCACAATGCTGGCTATCTGGGAGGCTTGATCGGCCTGGTTTTGGCGTTGTGGCTGATTCGGCCCGAGCCCAAAATCTCAAAAGCCAAGGTTGTGAGTCGTGAGGAAAGAACTCAATGAATCTTGTGGTCCGGGAAAATTGTGTCGTTCAGAGACTAGCTTCATTCGCCGAAGCGTGGCTACAATCGAGTTTTCGATTTTTTGCCCTCTAACCACGATTCAAAACGACCATGGACACGAGCATTTTCACGGGCTGCATTCCAGCGCTGATGACCCCCTGTAACGCTGATCGCACTCCTAATTTCGATTCTCTGGTCGCCAAGGGCCAGCAGATGATGGATGCCGGTATGAACGGCGTCGTCTACTGTGGATCGATGGGTGATTGGCCGTTGTTAACCGACGAGCAACGGAAAGAAGGTGTGGCTCGACTGTGCCAAGCCGGCGTCCCTGTCGTCGTTGGCACGGGAGCGATGAATACCCAATCTGCGGTCGACCATACCGCCCATGCGGCTTCTGTGGGTGCCAAGGGGTTGATGGTCATTCCACGCGTGCTTTCACGGGGAACGTCGCCAACGGCGCAGCGTCATCATTTTGCGGCGATCCTGGGTGCAGCCCCAGAAATTCCAGCGGTGATTTACAACAGTCCGTACTACGGGTTCGAAACCAAGGCGGATTTGTTCTTTGATCTTCGAAGTGAATTTTCCAACCTTGTCGGATTCAAAGAATTCGGTGGCGCGACGTCATTGAGTTATGCCGCGGAACACATCACCGGAGCCGATGAGGCCCTGACGTTGATGGTCGGCGTGGACACTCAAGTTTTCCACGGGTACGTCAATTGCGGAGCGATTGGGGCGATCACCGGGATTGGAAACGCCATTCCAGACGTCGTCTTGCACTTTGTCAAGCTTTGCGAATTAGCGGCGGCTGGAGATTTTGAAGCCCGTCGATTGGCGAAAGAGCTTAATGACGCCTTGTTCGTGCTTTCGACTTTTGACGAAGGCCCGGATCTGGTCCTGTTCTACAAGTACTTACTCGTACTCAACGGCGAGACCGAATACGAATTGCATTTCAATGAAACGGATGCGATGAGCGCCAGCCAGAAGAACTTCGTCGAATCGCAATACG
>JBLINZ010000515.1:0-4226 GCA_047639375.1 Mariniblastus sp.
GGTCGTTTTTTACTCGCCGCAGAAAACGGTTGAGTTAATGACGACCTCCTCTTGTAGACAAGTCCAACGGGGTTAAAAGACCCCTTCAATTTAGAATGACGCGTTGCCGCTTGGGAAATACATCGGGAGCTTTGCGAGGAATTGGATTTTTGTTATTTCTCATCGTTGAGAGAATCTTGCAAGAGAATGATACATCGAACAAATGATACGACTCTTCACGTTCTGCGGAATTACAGGCAGCGAAAATCAATTCGTGTCATCACTCGAATTCGTGGGAAACAACTGACCGTCCATTTGGGCCAACAGGGATTTGATTTTTGGAATGGCCTTTAGTGCAGTTTGCTCTCCGATCGCAGAAAGTTCTCTCGTTTTCGCGAAGTCACCTATTTCGAAACCGGAAACATCGGGCTCGATAACGACATCTGCTGGTCCGACTCCAACCGAATTCATGTTGACGCTTTGGACGAGATAGCTGCGCAACATTGTCTTCAGTGCTGATGGCGGTTTCATTTTGCTTGTGGGGGTGTCAGGCCGGTTTCTGGCAAATTCATGTTTCAGATGAGCCGTTACACTCACGGCAATCACGAAATTGCAGCCACTTTTTACAAGCACATCGGCGGGAATATTGTTAACGATGCCGCCATCAACCAAGACTCGTCCGTCTCGGCAAATCGGTTTGGACAGGACAGGAAGATTAATACTCTCCAAAATACAATTCACGGCGTCACCGCGATGCCGAACGACTGGTTCGCCAGTCACCAGATCCACGGTGATGGATTTGACCGGGATAGTCAGTTGCTCCAAATTCCAGTCTGACAGGTATTTTCTCAACATCCGATCGAATTTGCTGCGTCGATATTTATGCAAGAGGTACCAGTTGTTTCCACTTGGCAGCATCCGAAAAAACCAGCCAGGTTCCAAGTCCGTAGCGAATTGGTTGGTTGCCCAATTAGGACTGAATCCCGCGGCATGTACTATTCCCGTCATGGCTCCCGCGCTGGTTCCCGCGATCAGATCGACAACGATACCATTGTCCTCCAACGCTTTAAGAACACCGATATGGGCCATGCCTCGCGCACCACCGCCACCAAGTGCCAGCCCAATTCGAATGCCTCGCAACTGGTGGATCAGCCTTTCAAACCCATCCAGTAAATGGCGGCCTTGATCCGCCAACGGTTTTGAGAACGACATCACAAAGTCTCGCTTGGCCAAGCGAGATAATTCTGGGGCCCGCGGAATAACCCAGGCGGCATTGTCGATCAGCCAGACGAGGTTGATCTTGTCACGCCAGCCAGGTGCCCGATTCTCAATTTCCTTCAGGCGAACGGCACTCGCATCAACGTCTTTGCTATCGACACACCAAATCACTTGGTCACTAACTTCAACCAATAAGGCAGCGTTGGCTGGATCTAACCGGGCATCAACATCAATAATGACACGGCCCAGGTCGGACCAAAGATTGATTTGGTGACGAAATGCTTCTCTTGTAAGCAGTTGGCCATTTTCCACTAGCGGCCGGAAACCAACACCGTCGATGGGCTCCCATTCGTTCCTGTCACCCATCACGTTGGGCGATTCACCCAACTCCTGCAATCGTCTTATCAATCGCGGAGTCAGACTCCGACTGGACACTGATTCGTGAAATACCGTTACCAGCATTGCCTTTTTTTGATGCCGATTCGAACAGAGAGCCTGAGTTACCATGTTCGAAATCGACTGCACCAAATTGCGACCAAACGATTCGTGTTTACGGGTAAAGCCCAGTGTCGTTTCAAAGTCAAATTTCAGAGTGGCAGACGGCTCCAGCGCAAAAACATTTACAGGTATCGGATCGGCTTGGGCAGCGGCCAAGGCACCAAACTGTGATCCGCGCGAAAGGAAACGTTGAATAATAACTTTTCCACTAATGTCGACGACTTCCTGTTGAAAGCGGCCATGAACGATGAGATGAACCGATTCAATTGGTTGATCCGCTCGGTGCAAATAATCACCTGAGTTCACTTTGACCAGCTCAGCTGCGTTTGCTATTTCATGGAGCACTTCTTCGCTCAAACCCCGCGAACAATCGTGAGATTTGAGCAAAATCAGTTTGTCATCGGTTAACGACAAGGATTCTCCCTTCAATCAGAAAAGTGTTATTTGCGTAAGTATTCACGCCGAATGCAATATCAAATTGGGCAGTAGTAAGGTTGTTCAATTCGAACGTGATCGAGCCGAATTTTGAATCGGCTCCACCAGTTAGAATTCGATAAGATGTTGAGTCTTCGCTTCTTGTTATTTGACCAGTTGGAAGTCGCCAGGTTTCCAAGTCTTGTCAAACCATGGCTGCAACGGACCGTAGAGACGAAGTAGAACATTGAAGCTTTTTCCAGGCATTGTCTGAATCCAGTTGCCCTCTTTGCCTTCGGGGGCCTGCGGTCCGAACCACATGGTGTAGGAGCCATCTTCGTTGGGCTTTACCGAAGGATTGTTGCTATCGAGGCCGGCCAGTTTCTGATCCGTTTCCAGGATGGACCGGTGCTGCCCCGAGTAAACCATGAAGGACCAGAAGTTGTTTACGGGGATCGGCTTGGGCAGTGTTACCTTGTAGGTCTTGCCCCCATCCAGGTAATTATCATCGGCATCGCGTGCTGAGAAAGCATAGACGGAGCCGCTACCGACTTTCGGCGCAGCCATGGCCGGTGTGATGCCGGTGGCGATGTAGTGGAAAAAAATACGGTCGTCGAGCACACGCTCACCGTTATTCAGGAACTCGGAACTCATCCCGGCAAACGGAGAGTTCCATTTGCGGTCCGGGTAGAAGAACACACTTTGCTTGCGCGGCGCGAACGAAATGGCGCGAGCCGTAGCGTTACCGACCGCCACCGCTTCGGTCAGAATTTTTTTCATCCTGGCGTCGGGACTAAAGGGTTGACCCTTCTTGATGCCGATAGACGCCAAGACTCCGACCAGTTCCGGCGGGAATGCGTCGGCCGGCTCATACTGAATGACCTGGTTGATTTCTTCGTAGAAATGGAAGTCATTGGCGTGAACGGTGTTGATCTGTTTGCCGGACAGATTGACGAATTTCTGCTCGGGCGGATTCGCCGCCTGCGACAAGGGATACATCCGGAATTTGCTCTTCAATCCGGCAACCGCTCCTGCCAGATCACCGTTTTTCGGGAACGCGCGAAAGAAGCAGAGATTACGGTAGGTCGGGGTCTTCGCGACAAAATATCCTTCAGGGATGGCTCCCTTGTAATCGCGATGAACAAACAGGTATTTGCCACCTTTACCCTGGTCTGGGCCGGTCGCCCCAATGTCCGTGATAAAACGGAAGTAGGCATCATCCACCGGTCCTAGAACTCCCGGTGGAATTTCGGCGACCATCGGACCGTCTTTCACATTCACTTCCATCATGCAATAGATAGTGGTCGAGTTTGGGGTCAGAAACAACGAGCGGGCATCAATCAGATCCTCCATGATGCCCAAGTCACCGGGCTGTACGCCGCCATCTTTGAAGCCTTCCAGCATGCCGTAGATGGACGCCGCCGGGATGCCGTCGAGGAAGGCTTGCGAGCCACGGGAGAGGTCGAGGAAGTCGTAGGCCTTCTTGACAGTGTCTTTGCTCGGCATTCCGTCAAAGAATTCAAGGTCACCGAGTAGTTCAGTGTGAAGTTTGTCCGGCGTCGTCACCGATTCAGGTACCTTGGCGCTATACTTGGGTGTCTGTGCCGGGGCCTTGCCCGTAACGAATGCCATCGCGCCAACTACCGAGATCGCAGCAAGGATGCTGATTTTTTTCATAATTATTACTCTTTGTTTGATTTTACTTCCGTGCAGGTCTGCCGTGCTCAATTCCAACTGATCACTTTCATTTCTTGAGATCTGCGTCGGAGTTTACGATACGATGCAACGGCTTGAAAGGCGCTGCACTGTTCGATGTCACATGCTCGAACGTTACATCCGAGTCTCTATCGACCAATCGAAACAGTCGGTGTCGTCGCAAAACGTTCCTTTGCTGGGGACGGAAATGGCCAAAACAGCCGAATCGGCGATCGAGTGTCCCAGAAACCTATTTCAGACGTTTAATGACCACGGTTTAGGTGTCCCAAAATACGGTCGTTTTTTACTCGCCGCAGAAAACGGTTGAGTTAATGACGACCTCCTCTTGTAGACAAGTCCAACGGGGTTAAAAGACCCCTTCAATTTAGAATGACGCGTTGCCGCTTGGGAAATACATCGGG
>JBLINZ010000516.1:0-4210 GCA_047639375.1 Mariniblastus sp.
GCCGCTAACAAGGTGGCTTCCCCGCTTGCCGATCAATTGATTTATTGTGCGAGTGAATTGGTCGTTTAACGATTAGCCGGCAGGCGTCGGCGTGTTGGACGTTCGAGTGGACAAATTTTCGCCCTCACCAAACACTGGCAGATTGTGAAGGCTCCAGAAATCCGAATGAAGATCGTGACGAATTTCACAATCTCTTGGCAGGTCATAAATCCTGTCAAATTCATTGGAGACTCCGCTTGTCGACGATAGAGTGGACTTATCTCTTCACTCCTCAGTAAGGAACTGTTCGATGACAAAAGCAAAAGATTTTTCGGCTGGCGATATCATGACTTCCAAACTAGTCACACTTGACCCAGAGATGGACGTCTTCAAAGCGATCGAGTTGTTGGTTAAGAACAAGATTTCCGGCGCTCCCGTGATCGACAAGAACCGCATGTTGCTGGGGATGTTTACGGAGAAGTCTTGCCTCGAGGTGATGGTCGACGCGGTCTATGAAGGCCTGCCAACGAATCTGGTTGGCGCATTCATGGACGAGCCCGCGGACACGATCACTGCGGACACCGGGATGCTTAGCATGGCTCGGATTTTCTTGAACAAGAAAACTCGTAGGTTGCCCGTGTTGCAGGCTGGTAAACTCATCGGTCAGGTTTCCCGTCGTGACTTAATCAAGGCCACGATTAAGCTGATGAGTAAGTTGCCGAATTCCAATCGACAACAAAATCGATTGTATCTTTCAGCTTTGCGAGAAATGCACGAATCTCCCGTATGAGCGGTGCGGAGGCGAATCAAGCTTGTCCCTCACACTAAATCGTCATTGCTGCGTAACCGCCATCCACCACGGTTTCGGTGCCTGTCATGAATGAGCCGGCGTCTGATGCTAACAGTAGCGTCGCGCCGATCAGCTCTCCTGCATCACCAAAGCGGTTCATCGGCGTATGCCCCATGATTTGCTGAACTCGCTCCGGAGTCAGGACTTTCTTGTTTTGTTCAGCCGGGAAGAACCCTGGAACAAGCGTATTGACTCGAATGTTCAGCGGAGCCCATTCACGTGCCAAGTTCTTGGAAATGTTGTGCACCGCAGCCTTAGTCGCTGAGTAGGTAAACACGCGAGACAGCGGAATGACTCCGGACATCGATCCAACGTTGATGATTGAGCCGCCTTGGTTGCGCTCAACGAAATATTTGCCGAAGACTTGGCACGCGAGGAAAACACCTTTCATGTTGATCCGAAAGATCCGATCAAATTCGTCTTCAGGAATATCTAAAAATGGCGTCGCGCTGTTGGTCCCCGCCCCATTGACCAAAATGTTGATTTGACCATTTTTTTCGAGCACCCTCGCCAGCAAGCCTTCCAGATTTTCCTTGGAGGCGACTTCACAAGCTTCAAACGAGGCGACACCACCCGCCGATTCGATTTTTGCAATTCGAGCCTTGGCTTTTTCTTCCGAGCGGCCAACTAACACAACGGTGGCGCCTGCAGAGGCCAGTCCTTCCGCCATTGCACCACAGAGTTCACCGGTCCCGCCAATCACGACTGCGGTCTTGCCGGCCAACGAAAACAAAGATTCTAAATACGATTGTGACATGTCAATTGCTCTGGAGTTCGGAGTGTAGTTTGATGAGGATCGAGCGCCCTGCGGCCCGTTCGTTGCGATTTAATTCTGGGGCATCCGGTTTGGGACGAGCCACGGTTGAATTGGTGCAAAGCGTGGCTCGCGTTGAAACGGCTGAAATGGCCAATCCTAGTTTCGAATCTGGGAAAACTCTAGGTCGCGACTGGAAGTCCCGTTTCGTCCCAGGTTTCGTGCCCGCATTCTTGGGCGATTTCGTTGAACGCAGCAATCTCAGCCGACGAGAACAGCAAGCCGCCGTTGGCCTTGGATCGTTCAGCCGATTGATGTTCCAATTGTCCTGGCAAGAGGCAGTTATCGTTGCCGTGACCAATAATATCTTCCAGCACCGCCTTCACATTTTCCGGCTGGGTGCGTCCTTGGGCGAATGCTCCCCCGCTCATCGCGTCGGGGTGGATGACTTGGAAATAAAACGCTGGCGTGTGTTTTTCGTCAGACGAATTTTCCCACCGCGAACGCAGGGTTGGGAGCGAGCCACCAATGAACGCTCCGACAATTTCATTGATGATCGAAAGTCCGTATCCCTTGTGCCGGCCAAATGTCGAGAGTGCGGCGACCTGATTTGGGTCGGTCGTCATGTTCCCTTTGGCATCCACGGCAGCATCGGGAGGCAGTTGCGTGCCCTCGCGTTGGAATTGTTGGACTCGCCCCATCGCCACTACGGACGTGGCCCAGTCGATCACGAGCGGGAATCCCACAGCGTCGGTGGTTGGGAATCCCCATGAGTGCGGGTTGGTTCCCAGCGTCGGGAACTTGCCCATGAAAGGCACGACTTCGGCCAACGCTGCGGTGCAATTGGTGTAAGCAATGTAGCCTTTTTGAGCGGCTTCCATCACGTACCCACCGCCCCAAAGATAATGGAACGCGTTGTCAACGCTGACTTGTCCGATTCCATACTTGTCGGCCATCGCGATCGCTTCATCCATTGCCTCGTACGCGGTCGCCTGTCCGAGTTTCTTATTGGCATTCCAAATCTGCGACGCGGCGAAATTCGTCTCGCGTTTTTCAATCGTCGCGTTCGGCGTACAGCCTTTCGATTTCGACCCAAAATGATCGTCGAGATGCAACGCTTTGAGTGCGTTATGCGTTCGAATTCCATGCCAGCTTGCGTAAGCCGAGAATTTTGCGGCCGCGGCGCACTCTGCTTGGTTAAAATTCCGATGGGCGTACGCGGCGGCGACAAGTGAATTGTGCTGTTCGACGGGCACGATAAAGAAGGTTTCTGACATAGTCTGCTGTGTTGGTTGGAAGTTGCTAAGTTGTAGAGTTGATGGAATCAGAGCGAGCCTAATCCTACCACGAGTCGAGCTAGGTTTTGGTCTAGATCGAAGCCGCCGGGATTGCGACGTCGTTGACTTGCGCCAACGGCTGCTCACCTTTGAGGCATCGAATCAGGTTTTCCGTCGCCATCATCGCTTGCCGCTCAACCGATTCGAAAGTTCGTGATCCGATATGAGGGGTGATCAAGCAATTGGGCGCTGTTAGAAGCGGGTGATCCGCGCTGGGGGGCTCTTCGTCCAGAACGTCGGTGGCGTATCCACCCACGTTGCCGGCGGCTAATGCCGCGGCCATATCGGCAGAGTTAACTAATTCACCCCGCGCACAGTTGACGATCACGACATCCTTTTTCATCGTGGCGATGGTTTCCGTTCGAATCATATCACGTGTTTCATCGGTGAGATTCGTATGGAGCGAGACAACGTCACACGCTTCAAAAACCTCCGCAAACGATTCGAATTTTTGAACGCCATATTGTTCGGCAAATTCGGCTGGCCAATAGAGGTCCAATCCCACGACGTTCATCTCAAACGCCTTGGCGCGCTTGACGACTTCTTTTCCAATTCGCCCCAGCCCGATCACGCCGATCGTCTTGCCCATGATTTCGTGTCCCGTCATACGCTTCCAATTGCCCGCCCGAACGGCCGTGGCCTGCTCAAGCATGTGGCGGAATACGGCCAGCATCAAACCGAACGTGTGCTCCGCGACGGTGGTGTGATTGACGCCGGGACAAAAAGTCAGCGGGATTCCAAGTTCCGTACATCCTGCGACATCGATTTTGTCGACGCCAATTCCGTACTTGGAAATAATCTTCAGCCGCGGCCGGGCCTTTTCAAGCACCGCCCTGGAAATGACGTCATCGCCACAAAGAAAGGCATCAAATTCACCGGCCAGCTCCAGCATCTTGGATTCCGGCAACGGGCCGCGTTCACGGTGCACTTCGACTTCGGCACTGGCCAACAATTCATGGTGCGGGCCAGGCGTATCCTGATAGGACGTTGTCGTCAATAATACTCGGGTCATTTTGCTATACTCGGTAGTTGGGTTCACGAGCCACGGCACAGAATCTGTGTCGGCTGGAGGACGCTACGCGACGCACGTGATTTGCTGAAGTCGATAGTTTAAGGATCTTGCGGCGGTTATTCGAGGCCCATCACGAAAATTCAGCGACTCGTTTCGGCCTCCCTGAAGATCGGACGAAACATCGTTTCGGGTGAGAACTCGACCGATCATTAGATTGAACGCTCAACGGGTTACCATTTCCAATACTCGTATTTACAGATCTTTCGGTTGCCCCGATG
>JBLINZ010000517.1:0-4171 GCA_047639375.1 Mariniblastus sp.
CCAGCAGATGCCTGCGTTGCTGTCAAGCAATCCCCCAATCCGAACTTCGGAGTTTCGACCGACGCCGATTCAACGTCTGCCAACAAACGCAATACCGACGGGATCGAATTAATCGTTTTGGGAATCGCCCAAGACGCCGGGTTCCCACAGGCGGGATGTGTCAAAGCGTGCTGTCGGGGTGCTTGGAAGAACCCAAACTTACACCGCAACGTGGCCTCGGTGGGGGTGATCGATCATTCGACCGGGCAGCGTTGGCTGTTTGATTGCACGCCAGACTTTCCCAACCAATTGCGAATGCTGGATGAACGGACTCAACTCGTATCTCCCCAGCGTGACCTCCAGCAATCACCTGGTCTCGAAGGAATTTTCTTGACTCATGCCCACATTGGCCATTACGCGGGCCTAATCCACCTTGGCCGCGAAGTCATGGGGGCCCAGCAAACACCGGCCTACGCCATGCCTCGCATGAGGAAATTCCTCACGAAGAATGGGCCTTGGAGCCAGCTCGTGAAACTCGAGAACATCAAACTCGTTGCGATCCAAGCCGACCAAGAAATCCGACTCAACGAACGACTAACCGTCACACCGATCCAGGTCCCCCATCGGGACGAGTTTTCTGAAACGGTCGGCTTCAAGATCACTGGCCCGAACAAGACGATCGTGTTTTTGCCAGATATCGACAAATGGTCAAAATGGAATCGCTCCATCGAGAATCTGCTGGCAGAAACCGACATCGCCTACCTAGATGGGACATTTTTCGAAAACGGCGAGATTCCCGGGCGAGACATGGCACTCATTCCACATCCTTTTGTCGCTGAGTCAATTAATCGGTTTTCGCCACTCGACGAAACCGTACGAAAAAAGGTAAGATTCATTCACTTCAATCACACCAACCCCGTCCTGCAAAATGGCAGTGCGGCTGCCCGAGATATCGAGCGAGCCGGCATGAACATCGCAGCCGAAGGCGAAGTGATTGATCTATAGCATCGTGAGGCCTGGCAAATCGCCGACCGAACTTGGGTCGCCGCGTTTTCCAGCCCCAAAAATTACGATTACCTTTTGATAGAATGGATTTCGAGATGGACGACAAACAAGACTCGGGAACGGATAAACCGCGGTCCTCCAAAAAGTTGTTGTGGCTAGGTATCCTGGGCGTAATCGTGGCCGGCGTGATCGCCTTGGTCATCATCAACAACAACGCCGTTTCACCGCAACAACTATTCGAAAGATCCACAATCGACGAAGCGTCGGCCCTCGAAAAAGTTCAAGATGCACTTGGAAATTCGATCGTCGTCGGCGATTTAGCGACCACCCCATCCGGCGAATCGACGACGTTCAAAGTTCCCCTCAAGGGAAGCGATGGAGAAGGGATCTTGGTATTTACGGGCAGTCTCGCCAAAGGAGAATGGACTCGAAACTCCATTCATCTAGAATTCAACGGCAAAGAAATTGAACTCGATCCAGAGGGTCTTTTCGATTTCGAAATCGACATGGGCGAATAGGCCGTTGGGGACATAAGAATCAAGCGACTTAGGCTGACTCATCCACACCTCGTAACGCAAGCAAACGCGGCCTGGGAACGAGTGCTTGCCTGACCTAACGATAGGTTTTGCCGCCATTCTTGATTGTCAAAAATTTCATATTGGCGATCGTTTAATCAGCTCAACAGGCAACCTGATTTCCATCAACTTCTGACAGCCTCGCTTCACACTCAAAAACACACCATCAACCACAAGCATATTTCGGAACTTTTTTCCTTAACCAATTACATTTTCAGGATATAGCAATGGCAGAAGTAACTCTCAAAGGCAACGTTTGCAACACAGCTGGAGAACTCCCAACCGTCGGCTCAGCCGCCCCCGATTTCACGTTGGTCGCTGGGGATTTGAGCGAAAAATCTTTGGCTGATTTTGCCGGCAAACAAGTGATCATCAACATCGTCCCTAGCTTTGATACAGGCACTTGCGCGACCTCGGTCAAGACATTCAACAGTAAGGCTGGCGAACTGGGCAACACCGTGATCGTCAATGTTTCGCAAGACCTTCCATTTGCTCAAAAAAGATTCTGCGAATCTGAAGGGGTCGAGCACGTGACCAATCTTTCCACATTCCGATGCTGCGAGTTTGGAAAATCATACGGCGTGACATTGACTGACGGACCACTCAAGGGCCTTCTGACGCGAGCGATCGTCGTGGTGGACGCCAAAGGGCAAGTCGCTCACACAGAACTCGTTGGCGAAATCGTCAACGAGCCCAACTACGACGCAGCCTTGGCCGCAGTTGCCGGCTAAGCCACGCAATTACTGCTTGAAAACGCTAGAGTCGAATAGGAACCTCCTCAGAGGGATCGCCTATTCGACTTTTTTTGTTGCCAGACACCCCGATAGATTGCGAACCTATTTTGACCTCGGGTATAAAGGGATCACCAAACCACTTCCTCTTTCCGGCTGGAGTCGAACACGATGCTAGGTCGTGAACATTTTCCCGGGCTTTTAAACATCGTTAGCGACCTCGTCTGGTCGTTTTCGCTTGACGGCCAGCGTCTACTTTATATCAACCCGGCTGCAGCCAATATCTACGACCGCCCGCAAGCGGACTTGATGAGCCAGCCTGGAATATGGATGGAATCGGTCCACCATGATGACCAAGATTTGCTGAAGGAAAATCTGGCCAACATCAAAACCTCGGTTCAATTCAATCAACGGTTTCGGATCATCCAACCCGACGGGACCCAACGGTGGCTGCTGGGGTTCTTTTGCTTGGTGTTTGACAACCAAGGAAACCCCGAATTCATCGGAGGCACCGCCAACGATGTAACGTCACGGATGCAGGCAGAGCAGAAATTTGAGGAATCCCAAGCGATCTACGATTCGCTGGTTGAAAGTCTTCCAATTAATGTTTTTCGCAAAGACCGTGAGGGAAAAATCGTCTTCGCCAATGGTCGACTTTGCAAAGAATTAAACCGGTCACTGGAGGAGTTGATTGGGCTGGGGGACTACGATCTTTTTGACAAAGATTTAGCAACCAAATATAAAAAAGATGACGAATGGGTCCTCCAAACAGGGCTGCCATTTCACGACATCGAAGAGCACCCCAAAGAAGACGGAGCCAGCTATGTCGAAGTCCTCAAGGCCCCGGTCACCGACAAACGCGGACGGCGAATCGGAATCCAAGGAATGTTTTGGGATGTCACCGATCGACGCAAAGCTGAGGAGGCGTTGCGACGCGCCAAGGATCTCGCCGTCTCAGCCAGTCAAGCCAAAAGTGATTTCCTGGCCAATGTCAGTCATGAGATTCGCACGCCAATGAATGGCATCATTGGCATGACGGATTTGCTATTGGGAAGCGTCGCGAACAAAGAACATCGCGAGTACCTGGACTTGATTCAAGGCTCAGCCCAATCGCTGTTGAAATTAATCAACAACATTCTCGACTTTTCTAAAATCGAATCAGGAAAAGTCCAACTGGAAAGCCATCGGTTTAACCTGCGCGATACGTTAGGCGATACGCTCCGCTCGCTGGCCATCCGTGTCCACGCCAAAGACTTAGAACTGGTCGTCGACATTTCACCGGATGTCCCGGCTGAGATCGTCGGTGACCTAACACGGCTGCGACAAGTCATCGTCAACTTAGTCAGCAACGCGACCAAGTTCACGAAGACGGGAATGGTCAAAGTCGTGATCGAAAAAGCCGGCTTTAGAGCCGACAAGGTCAAGCTGCGATTTCGAGTCATCGATTCTGGGATCGGGATCCCGGCTGAGAAACAGGATTTGATTTTTTGCGAATTCGAGCAAGCAGACACCTCGACGACGAGGAAATACGGCGGCACGGGTCTCGGATTGGCGATCGCGTCACGAATCGTAGCCTTGATGGGCGGTCAACTCCAAGTCGTCAGCGAACCTGGCAAAGGCAGCGAGTTCTTTTTTGCGGCTGAGTTTAACTTCGATCCAACCGACTTCGTCGAACCTCCGGAGTTACTTGCAAGGCAAACGGCGCTATTGGTCATGAAGCATCCGGAAATGCTTGCCAACCTTACGAAAACGCTTCAGACCTGGAAGGTCAAAACATTCGCGGCGGCAACGGCCAAGGAGGCCTTCAAGCTACTCCAAGACATGGCTCACGCGGACACTCCGATTCCGTTGATCATTACCGATATCGAATTGCCTGAATTC
>JBLINZ010000518.1:0-4146 GCA_047639375.1 Mariniblastus sp.
AGAGCTTTGCCAAAACGGCTGATCTTTTTATCGAGGGGGCTGGGAAAGCGCTAGTTGCCGACTTTTTCTTTGAGGTCAGCCCAGAATTCGTCAACGTTTTCGGTCTTCTTGCCGCCAATTTTTCGGCCATCTTTCGTGACCGCTCGGGCTGGAACGTCGATGTACTTACTTTTGGGGATCACGGATTTGTTTCCCTTGATCAATTCAGATAGGACTCTGACGGATTGGTAGCCGTACTCGTAGGGGTTTTGCACGACGGTTCCAATGACGGTTCCGTCTTTGATGCCTTGTAGCGTAATGTCGTTTTCGTCGAATCCAGCGACTTTGACTTTGTCCAACTTATTGGCTTGCTTGATCGCTTGCAGCATCGCGGGTGGGTTGTATTCGAAGAGTCCGACCATGAGTTCAACTTCGGGGTAGGTATTGAGGGCGTCTTCTGCTTTTTGCTTGGCGACTTGAGCGGCGCCTTGGTCGACCAAGGTTGTGAGGATCGTGAATTTCTCGCCTTCGACTTCGCCGACTTCATCTCGCCATTCGAATTCTCCTTTTCGGTCAAGCAGTTCATCGATCACGCCCTGTTGGCGTTTTTTCGCGTTGTCCTGTTCGAGCCGTCCGATGGCCAGGATTACATTGGCTCCATTGGGGTAGGAGTCTTTGATGAGTTTCCCAACCGTTCGACCGGCCGCATAATTGTCGACGCCGATGTAGAGCAAGCGATTTGTGTCGGGGGCGTCTGAGTCGTGGGTGATGAGTGGGATTTTGGTCGCCCAGTCGTTGAGCATGTCGCGTTGATTGATGGCGTCGATCGGGCTGATCGCTAAGCCGTCAATTCCGCTGGAGAGCAGGTCTTCGATGATTTGTTTTTGCTTGGTCGCGGTGGCTTCGCTGGGAAAGCGGACGTCAACATCGACTTTGAAGTCTTCACCCGCGTCTTTGGCGCCGACTTCCGCGATGTTCCAAAAGTTCGCAATTTGGTTGGTTACGAACGCGATCGTTGGCTTGTCTTGAATCGGTGCCGCCGATGCCGTCCCGGCCGGATTCAGGCAATAGGCGAAAGTGATCAGGAAAGCGGTTGCTACTGCAAGACTTCGTCGTTGGGTCATTCAAGGCTCCACGCTGCGGTTGCGAAAGGTCTGTTAGGTCTGGTTGAGGGTCTTCAATGTACCCAAACCTTTCTGCGTCTCCACTGGTTTCTGCAAATAGAAACGCGGTGTTCGTAAAAAATTGGGGGATTTCTGTTGGTTTAGCCGGATTAGCGAGCGGATTCAGATTGGAGGTGGCCGAAAATTCCATAGTCGTTGTGCTCTGTTTTCATGAGGCCAGGCCAGCCGGAGCGTTCTAATAATGTCCAATTGAGTCTGTCAGCCCGCCGTGCCGAAGTGTGGCCTGAGGAAAATGAATCGGAATAGGTGATGGTTAGGTTTCTGATTTCGTTGGTGGCCAGCATGATGCCGCCCTGTGCTGTCCGAAGGATGGAGTGCGATTCGGTGGTGCAGTGACCGAAATTTGTGGCGATGGGCGAGTCAAACTTGAGGCGGCCCAGCTTCTTGAACTCGCCCCAAATTGTTTACCCATTCCCATGCCGCCGGAGCTTGGGGTCTGGAATTGTAACGACGCGTTAAAAATAAGAGCGGCAAGGTTTTATCGACATTGAATTCAGCAGGGCTTGCCAGATCGTCGTTTGACAAGAGCTTGCTGATTCTGCTCTTGAGGACTGTGCCGTCTTTATTGGGGCAGGGTCATCAACGCCAATAAAGCGATTATGAAGTAGTTTGAGCTCGATGGATCATCGTGGTTAATTCCTGAGCTCTTGTTTTTTGAATTGGCGACTGCGCAAACTGCAGCGTGCGTTATCCGCCAAACTAAACCAAAATATCTTTGACCACTTTTCCATGCACATCGGTCAAGCGATAGTCGCGTCCTTGGAACCGATAAGTCAATCGCTTGTGATCGACACCCATCGCGTGAAGTATCGTTGCGTGAAAGTCATGTACGTGAACAGGGTTTTCAACGACGTTGTAGCAGAATTCGTCTGTTTTCCCGTAAGAGATTCCGGGCTTGATTCCGCCGCCCGCAAAGAAAACGGAAAAACAACGTGGATGGTGGTCGCGTCCATAGTTTCCGATTCCGCCTTGGGAATAAACCGTACGCCCAAACTCACCGCCCCAAATCACAAGCGTGTCATCCAGCAAACCACGCTGCTTGAGATCCATGATCAAACCTGCCGTTCCCTGATCGGTTTCTTTGGCCAGTCCCGGAATGTGCTTAGCGAGATTGCTATGGTGATCCCAGCCGCGATGAAAGACTTGAATGAATCGCACGCCGCGTTCGGCCAGACGACGGGCAAGCAAGCAGTTCGCCGCGTGCGTACCTGGAGTTTTTGCGTCTTCTCCATACAGTTCAAATGTGCTGGCCGGTTCGTCTGAAGTGTCCGCAAGCGCGGGAACAGACGTTTGCATGCGATACGCCATTTCGTAGGACGCAATCCGTGTCAGAATCTCTGGATCGCCGATTTCTTTTTCACGAAGATGATTCATCTCTGCCAGCGAATCCAACAGCTTCCGTCGTCCGGCACGATCGGTGCCGCCCGGATCATTCAAATATAAAACGGGATCGCCCTGGCTTCGGAATTTGACGCCTTGGTGATTGGACGGAAGAAATGCACTTCCCCAGAGCCGCGAATAGAGCGGCTGGGCTTGGTTGAATGTGTTCTTCGAAAGCAAAACAACGAACGCGGGCAAATCGGCGTTCTCGCTGCCCAATCCGTAACTAAACCAAGACCCAATGCTGGGCCGCCCAGGTTGTTGATTGCCAGATTGAAAAAAAGTAATCGCCGGATCATGATTGATGGCCTCCGTATGCATCGACTTGACGATGCAAATATCGTCAGCCACTTTGGACAAATGAGGCAACAGATCGCTCATCCACGTCCCACTCTCACCGTGCTGCCGAAACTTGAATGGAGGATTCACGATCGGAAACGATTTTTGTCCAGCCGTCATTCCCGTTAGCCGTTGTCCCTCGCGTACGGAATCAGGAAGTGGCTGTCCATGAAGATTCTTGAGGCCTGGCTTGTAGTCAAACAACTCCATCTGAGACGGGGCCCCCGACTGAAGCAGGTAGATAATTCGTTTCGCCTTGGGAGCAAAATGCGGCAGCCCGGCAAGCAACCCTTTTTGGGCGTCGGCTGAGAGGCCTTGGTTGTCTTGATTGCTTTGGCCGCTCAGTAGGTCTGGATTCAGGATAGAAGCCAAAGCCAACGAGCCAATGCCCGTCGTCGCGCGTCCGAAAAACTGACGCCGATTCTCTAGTAATTTTGATTGTTCGATTGGATTCATGCTTAGTCTCGATTAATCGTTTCGTCCAAGTTCAAAATCAACCGGGCAACTTCCATCCACGCGGCATGCTCAACCGATTCCAGTTGAGAATTCTGTGGCGAGTCTCCGACTGACAAGAGTGATTTTGCTGCTTCTGGGTTCGACTTGAACGCGTCAAGTCGATCCTGATAGAGCTTTTCCAGAATTTCGTTTTCTGCTTTCGAGGGTAGCCGAGCGGTTGCCAACAAGAATCCATGTTCGATTCTATTCTCGGCATCATCGCCGCCTTCAGTCATCATACGCGACGCCAGCAACCGGGCGGCTTCGACGAACTGCGGGCCTTGCAAGAGCAGTAGAGCTTGAAGCGGTGTATTCGTCCGCGACCGTGAGACTGTACAGAACTCTCTTCCCGGAGCGTCAAACGTGGTGAGCATTGGCGAAAGCACCGTACGTTTCCAGTACGTGTAAACGCTTCTTCGATAGAGCGACTCGCCTTTGCCTGCTTCGTACTCCCGTGAATAGCCTGGGCGGTTGTTCAGCTCCATCCAAAGCCCCTTCGGCTGGTAAGGGTATACGCTGGGGCCACCAATTTTAGGGCTCAACAGCCCACTGATGGCCAATGCTTGGTCGCGAACCTGCTCGGCATCCAAACGGAATCGCGATCCGCGGGCCAATAAACGATTGTGCGGATCACGTTCTAACAGCTCTGGACTTACACTCGAATTTTGTTGATACGTCGCCGAAGTTAACATCAACCGCAGCAACGCCTTCACATCCCATTTGCTTTTAACAAACTCATTGGCTAGCGAATCGAGCAGCGCGGGGTGGC
>JBLINZ010000519.1:0-4144 GCA_047639375.1 Mariniblastus sp.
TTTCCATGGCCACCGCCCCAGTTGTTTCCGCCGCCCCAATTGCCTCCGTGACCGCCTCCATGAATGGCGACTCCGCCGCCCCCGATATGGACTCCGCCGCCATTGGGTCCATGGAAGGCGAGTTGGGCTTGAGCTTGGTTGCTGGCAAAGGCAACCAATGCAGCAACGGCTAGAGTAAATGTCGAAGTCTTGATCAATCGAAGAATAGTCATCTTTACACTCCCTGTGTTTTTTGGGTTGATGGCTTCGGGCGGTTGTCACTCGAATGATAAACCAACAAGAGCTGGGCTCGGCGAATGATGATCCGTTCGTGTGATCGTCTTTCGTTGAAGGGAGTTAAAGCAATGGGCATGCCAAGGTTCTATTCTTGGGATTGGATGGCTCGAGATTCTGCAGATTGCTGGTTTTGCTCTATTTTCGTTGGGTTTTGTCGAACTGCCGGTAGCCGCTGGCTAGACGTCAAGTTGATGTCAACTGTGATCCTGTTGCGGACGCTGAGAGCCATGAAGAGGGCAGAACATGCGTTCTTTTGATGATCGCCTTTCGCTCCGTCGAAAGAGTGCCGATCGACAATCCTTCTCGCCGGTACAAATATCTAATTGGTTTGTCGACATAAAACACTTCAAGAATCGATAACGAATCAGAACGCTTTAACGCGTCAGTTCATCAATTGAGTTGCAGGGAGTGATCGGTCACGATCAGTCAAGTTATTTGTACCGGCGAGAAACAACGTTGTTGAGCGCTCTTTCGACGGAGCGAAAGGCGACCATGAACGCTGAAAAGATCACAGTCGGTAGCCCGACACGTGAGGGCTTGTTGGCTTAATCGCGGTTAAGCGGCAGCGCTGGTAGCCCGAATGCGTAAGCGAGGGAGAGCCCTCGTTGGTGGCTTGCCGTTAAGGGGCAAACCGATTTGCCTATAAACGCTCTGCGATTGGCGCTATCGCCTGCCGGCTAATCGTTAAACGATCTCTCGTCTCGCATTATAAATCAACAAGCCAATGAGCGAGTGGCGACAATTTTGCTCGCTTATGAACTCACTTGGGAGAATTCATGGTAGCCCGACGCGTATCTGTCTGACATGGATCAATATTCCCAATTGGACAGGGAATTTGCGCCGGCTAGACCATCCTTCATTGGAAATTGCTGAGCCGGTCCAGTTGGTCCGGTGTGAGCTTCCACCCCATCGCTCCGGCGGTTTCGCGGATTTGCCAGTCGCGTTTTGCACCACACAACGTCGACGTGATTCCTGGTTGCTGGAACGTCCAGTTGGTCACGATTTGGGCTACGGACTTTTCCGTTTCGATGGCAATTTCATCGAGCGAATCCAGGAGTCGCTGCGCCGACTCAAACTGCTCACCTTGAAAGATCTCGTAATTCAAACGATTGTCATTGGGGGCAAACTGATGGCCTCGCCGGATCTTGCCTGCCAACAAGCCTTTCATGAGTGGCCAATAATTGATTACCGAAACGTTACGTTCCAGGCACCAGGGGATAATGTCCGATTCGATTTCGCGTTGAAGCATGTTGTACGGCGGCTGGACCGCGGAAATCGGACAAACGGTTGAGAAGCGTTCCAGTTGAGCGACCTCGAAATTTGAGGCTCCGGCTGCTCGGATTTTTCCACTCTTGATCAGTTGCTTGAATGCAAGCGCCGACTCCTCGACTGGGACCTTGGGGTCAGGCGCATGCAAATAGAGCAAGTCGATGGTCTCGATATTCAGGCGGCGGAGGCTTTCTTCGCATTCGAAAATCAGTCGCTTGACCGTGCCGTCGTAGTGTCGCACGCCTGCCTGATCCCAGTGGATTCCGCCTTTGGAAGCGATTACGCACCGGTCTCGGCGTTTGTCGATGGCTTGGCCGATCAGCCGTTCACTTTCTCCATTGGCCCCGTAACAATGGGCCGTATCGATCAAGTTAATTCCCGCGTCGAGAGCGGCCACGATTGTGTTTAGCGAATCCGAATCGTTGACCTCGAGACTGGTCATCCCCGCAATTGGCCAAGAGCCAAACGCCACGGGCGATACCCAAATGTCAGTCGTGCCCAGCTGGCGGTGCTCGTCAAGCGTGGGGTGGATTTCAGGATTCATGCTTTTAAAACTGTTTTAGTTAGCGTGGGATCGTTTCCGTCTACGACCACGAACGCGAGGCACCTTTGCGAGTCAGACGCGTTAGATTTTATTAATCTTCCGACCTGTATCGTCTCGCACTCTAATTCAACAAGCCTCAACTTTACACAGCGAGCTTCTAAAACTACGGCCGATTGCCGCCATTGAAGCCGGTATTCGGGGACGTGTTAAACGAGCTTCCAGGCTGGACAGCAGGCACCGTGAAGCTGTTGTTTGTGCTGCTTCCACCGTCAAGTCTACCAGGCTTATTGAGATTGAACTGACTTGTCGTGGGGGGGGAGCCTGCACGCTGAGTGTTCAAACCACCACTCTGACCACCGAGACTCGGCAAGTTGTCTAAAAGATTGGCAGCCTTGGATTGCTGCCCGCTTGGATTGCTTTGGCCACGGAAGCCTTGGTTGGTCACGGGCATCGAAACTTGGGGGCGAGTGGATGGTTGAGTCGGAAACACCTGAGCCACGGAGACGGCTTTACGTTTTGCGATCAGCATTCCGGCCACCTGTTCGGCGCTCTTGTAGCTTTGGGGAATCGACAGGGAGTAATCCCCAATCGCTTGGTTGTAATCGACGATCGAAGCCACCAAATCCTGTTCGGCCAATCGCCAAATACGACCCGCTTCGAGTGTCATGGCGAGGGTCGCTTGTCGATTGGCAATTCCTTGGACGGCGTGGTCGGCTGCGGACTTGGCTGCCTTGGCGGTTCCTGCACGGTGTCTAATGAGCTCGAGCGTTTTGGGCACCATTTGATCAATGCCAGCCAGCCGCTTTGGCAGCATCCCTCGCTTTTTGTAAGTTTCGTAGTGCATCGTGTACTTGTCAATCAACGGGTAGTCACTTGGAAGCGGCAGCAGCTCCGAGCGTCGGCTGGGCATGTATTGCGTTAACTGTGATTGCGATTTTCCCAACTGAATTTCGGCGGCCAAGACTTTGTCAGCGGCCGCCGATTTGGCCGCATCCAGAATGACATTCTCTGTCACGGAAGGCATTGGTGGGATGCGGACTAGCCACTGTTGATGTTGCTTGGCTGACACAAGGTTCGCCCAATCGAAGTACGTCATCCAGTACTGGGTGACCATGGGTTTTCGTTGTTGGATCGATATTGGTTGCCGAAGCATCTCGACCATTTTGACCGGCTGGCCGGGAATGCCACCGATTACATAATCCAACGCATAGCGCTCGATCAGAGTCTTGACCAACTCGGTGGAACCCGCAGTGCTTTGGGGGAGAGATTGCAACGGCTGATTGAATCCAATTGGACGTACTGAATTGTCATGTTGAAGCGGTTCACGCTGCGGCTCGAGGATGGACGTCTGGATATTTGAAAGTTGTCGGTTGTTATACTGAAGAGATGAATTCTGCGACATCGCGCCTCCCCCGGATCCCATCGGAGGTTGCATGGGGGCATTGGCCCCTGGCTGAATTAGCCCAGAATTGCTCTGTGACTGAGCCACGCGAACCTGCATTGATTCATCTACCGCAGGTCCCGCATCACGCCATTGTCCGGGCTTGTCTGAAACCGTTGGGATTGAACGCAGTGTGTTACTGGGGTTAAACGATGGAGGTGTGGACGCAAATGACGAACTGCCTTGATTTCTGGCGTCCGCCAAATTGCCAAATTCTGTTGAGTCGCCTGTTCCGGAAGCGTTCTCAATTTGCGCGCGTCTGTCAAACCCCTGCGTTGGAGCGGCCGTGAGTGGCTGAAAAGATCGCTGTGGAGTCTGGAATTGCTGGAAGCCTTCGAGCGACTGGTCTTGTCGACGGGGGTTGGTCGTGGCTTGGGTGCCAGTGGCTTGGCTACCATCAAGTCGACGACGCAGGCTCAGAGTTTTTTGATTTTCCTGAGCGTCGGACCCATTCAGTTGTTCACTTCGAAGTTCATTTCCAGAAGACTCGGCAGTAAACAGGTCTTCGGTGGGCGTCTCTGGCAGAAGGATACTACTTGGAGCCTGCGGCGCTCGCGGGAACGGGTTAGCGGTGAACGTTGCTTGGCCTCGGTAACTGTCGGGGCTGGCCGTTC
>JBLINZ010000520.1:0-4140 GCA_047639375.1 Mariniblastus sp.
TTTGACAGCATGATGGGGGGCAGGTTTCTTCTTGGCCACTGACGGGCTCCTTTGATTGATGTGGTGATGGCGGGCGCTAACTTCCGTAACGTCGCTGGCCGTCCAGTAGCAGTTGGGCAGGATGAATGCCAGGATCCCCGTCATGAAGAGCCATTGTTGGTCTCTCGATATCATCCGGACGGCCTGCGATAGCAGGAGTGAGGCCTCTTCGTTGTGTAACTTGTAAATTATGCAACAGACAACGTTCGCTCAAAATTATCCGAAGATCGGTCCTCGGGAAGTTGCGTTCGTCACCAATCTACGAATTCAAGTCTAATCAGCGCGCAGGCTTGCCTCAAATCCTTTGCGGTTTTTATTGATCTTTTCCAATGTCCCTCGCATTGCGACCGGTCTGTCATCGTGTGCGCCGCTCCAAATGATAATTTCCAAGATGATCGGTGCGAGGTCGCGACCTTTCTTCGTCAATGCATAGATGAAGCTACGTCGATTGTTCGGATCACGTGACTTTTCCAGAATGCCTTCGGTCTCAAGATGCTTCAGGCGATCGATAAGGATGTTCGTGGCGATACCTTCGTCGGCTTCTATGAACTCGCTGTAGGTTTTCTTACCTCCCAGCATGACCTCGCGAATGATGAGCAGGCTCCACCGATCACCGAAGGTGTCGAGGCCAAAAGTGATCGGGCATCCCGTCTGGCGTTTCTTGTTTTCATGTCTCATTTCCGAAATATAAATAAAAGACTTGCAAAACGCAAGTTGTGTGTTTACGTAAAGCACGTCTTGCAAAACGCAAGCTAAAAGAAAGAATCAAAAACATGCCCCTCATTCACGTCACAGCCGCACAGGGAACACTTGGCAAGACTGATCAAGGAACCCTCATCAAGCGCCTATCCGATGCAGTGTTGAAAGCCGAACGCGCACCAATTGGTGATGCCGGCGCGCAAGCTCTGGTGTGGGCGCACTACCATGAACAGCCTACCGGCACATCGTATGTCGGTGGTGCGCCGATAGAAGAGCCGCCGTTGCGTATTGCCATCACAACACCCGAGGGTGCGTTAACGAGCACAACGCGCCAGCAACTTGTCGCCGAGGTCGGCGAGATTGTTGATGACATTGTCGGGCCATTTGAAGAACGACTCAATCATTGGGCCATGCTTTACGAGGTCGATGAGGGAAGTTGGGCCGGTGGCGGACAAATCTTCCCGCTCGCAGGTATCCAGGCGGCAATGAACGTCAAGCCGGCACACTTCTCTTAAGCCGATCTGGCGGGCAGCTAAAAGCAATCAATTTCAACCTTTATGCAGGCGGGCCCGCCACGCCGACTGACGACGCACGTCCAATCCAACTGCACTGCAACGCCAAAAGGAAAACGTCATGACTGTAAAAGCATTCGTTTACACCGAACTTCAGATCTCAGTTCCATTCAATGACGCGCCGTGGCGTGATGTCAGCGATGCGATCCGCAAGCAACCGGGATTTGTCAGCAAAACCTGGCTCTCAGGTGTCGGCAATAACTCGGTCGGTGGTTTCTACTCTTTTGACAGCATCGAGAACGCACAAAAATTCGTCACCGGCTACTTCCCCGGTGAGGCCAGGAATTTCGGCGTCGCCCATAATACACGCGTGTTTGATGCGACCCTAGTCAAAGAAGCGAGCCTCGACCTCAACTCTCCTCACTTCGGGGCGAAGCTGAGTCAATCACCCGGTGCATTCGTATACACCGAAGTTCAGGTCAACGTGCCCTTCGCAAAAGCTCCTTGGCAGGATCGTAACCCGGTCTTGAAACAGCAGTCGGGGCTCCTGGCAAAAACCTGGTTAAGCGGTCTTCATACCAACTCGCTCGGTGGCATCGACACGTTCGATACGCTTGAGAATGCCAAGGATTTCGCTCTCAACGCGTTTCCGAAAACGGCACTCAAGATGAACGCGGCCTTCTATACGCGTGTCTTCGACGCAACTCTAACAGAGGAGGCCAGCCGATATCTGAATTCACCTTTCTACGCCTGAGCGACCAGTACATCGAAATCCAAAACGAATGACTTGAAACCAAAATTCAACGGAGAAATACAATGACACATTACATCTTAGTGCATGGTGCATGGGAAGCTGCATGGTCATGGAACGAAACACGGCCGGTGCTAGAACAGCATGGTCACAAGGTCACGGCAATCGATCTGCCGGGCACAAAGGCCAACGATCGCGCCGTTGCGCAAGTTACTATGGATAGTTACGTGCAAACTGTTGCCGATGTGATTAGGGCCCAGGACCACAAAGTGACCTTGGTCGGTCACAGCTTGGCTGGAGCGGTGATATCGCAGGTTGCCGAATTGATGCCGGAGAAGATCGAACGATTGATCTATGCTGCCGGGTTTCTTTTGAAAGATGGTGATAGCGTTATTGAGGCAATGCAGCGCGATCCCGATGGTGAATTTCTTCCTGAGCTTGTGTTCTCAGAGGATCAAAGCTCGGTCACCGCGACACCACAGGTATGGCGTGACAAAGCATTCCATGATGTTGAGGAGATCAAGACCGTAGAGGTGCTGCCTCTGGTTGATCATGCTCAATCGACGGAGCCATTTGCTGCGAAAGTCCGGCTCAGCGAAGAGGAGTTCGGTTCGGTCCCGAAAATCTATATTCGTACCGCACTCGACAAAATGGTGTCGCCGAAACTTCAGGATGAGATGGTTGAAAATTGGCGTGTTGACACGGTTCACGTCTTACAAGCTGGGCATTTCCCAACACTGTCGATGCCAGAGAAATTGGCGAACTTGATGCTTCAGAAAATTCTGGAACCGGCCTGATCGGTCGAGAGAAGTCTTCAAGCAAAACAAGATCGATCTCCGTCCCGTCGTCGAACGACGCTTCCAATCAGAATCGCAGCGTTCGACTGAATTACCCGCAAGAAAGGTGCCCCGATGCCTACAGCCACAACCCAAACTGACACAGCGAACCCCGCTCTTTGGCGGAGATTGTTGAACTGGATACGAGCCTTGGAAGAGGCGATGGATATCGACCCTTCCCAAGCGTCGATCGATCACCTGAAGCGTCAAGTGATGGAGCTGAAAGAGACCGTCGACAAGCTTCAGTCACAGATTAGTTCCCAAGACGTTGAGCGGCACTAAGTAGCGCCAAACATCAACTGCAATTTGCAAACCAAGGAAACATGACTATGGCCAATTTCGCAAACCACACAATTGAGAGTGCCCCGTCAGCCAGCAAGGCGTTGCTTGAGGGTGCCAAACAGAAGGTCGGATTTGTTCCGAACCTTTATGCAGGAATGGCGGAGGCCCCAGCCTTGCTTGAAGGTTACCTGGCGATTTCGGGAATCTTCGACAAAACGAGTTTCTCACCCACCGAGCGTCAGATTGTATTGATGACGTCGAACCGTCTCAACGGCTGCAGCTACTGCATGGCGGCGCACACTTCGATTTCGCAGATGTCCGGTGTGCCTGAGGGTGTCGTCACCGCCCTTCGCAACAATACGCCGATTGCAGATGGTAAATTGGAAGCTTTACGTCAGTTTGCCATCGTCGTCGTTGAATCCCGTGGCTGGCCGAGCGAAGAACACGTCGATGCCTTCCTCGATGCCGGCTACACCAAGCAGAACATCCTCGAAGTCATCCTCGGAACAGCCATGAAAGTGATGTCGAATTACACAAATCACATCGTCAACACACCGATCGACGCGGCATTCAAACCGAATGCCTGGTCGGGTGAGCTCGCTGAGGTTGCCTAACAGAAAGCTGGCCCGGACATAGTTCTTACGTCCGGGCACATTTTTGCTTGCTGCATTCGGAAGTCCCGCAGTGGTCAGATAACGCAACTGATGCGTTCAGCGAGAAGATCCACGAATGCACGTATCCGTTGGCCTGATTTCCCATACCGCCAATTATGCGAACGCACGGCGGTGATAGTGTCGTGCATCCACATCGGCACTGTTGCCGACTACCCAATTTTGTAACATGAGTGCTCGCTAACGGCTGAAGCTCCTCCGAAAGCTGCCAGTCGCGGACTGGCGCCTTTGGGCCATGTCTGGACGACGCCCGCATTGCAAGGAAAATCTGGCGTGTTGCTTGCGGTCGGGTGCAAGTCATGTCTCCGGCCTGTTTGCGCGGTGTCATGACCGCTGGCCCTGATGTAATT